>JBKPAC010000031.1:0-73512 GCA_046726175.1 Acidobacteriota bacterium | reverse complement strand
CTGGAAGAGTGTTCAACGTGAATGCGGGCGAGACGCCCGCGCTCCCAGTAGGTAAATCAAACAAAAACGGCAAAAGGGGAGCAGAAGAAAGGAGGTTTCCCTCTTTTCTCTGCTCCCCTTCTGTTTTCTTTTGTGGGGCTTTTAAAGCTTACCAGCGTGGCTCGCGCTCGTAGCGGTCGCCACCACGATCTCGATCGCGACCACCACCGCCGTAACCACCTCGGCCGCCGCCACGACCGCCGCCGCCGCCGTATCCACCTCGGCCGCCGCCTCGGTCTACGCGCGGTTTTGCTTCATTGACTGTCAAGTTCCTGCCGCCGAAATCTTTGCCATTAAAGGCTTCGATTGCAGCTGCGGCCTCTTCGGGTGTTGCCATTTCCACAAATCCGAACCCGCGTGAGCGACCGGTTTCGCGGTCCTCAATCACGGAAGCTGATTCCACTGTTCCGACTTGCGAGAAAGCATCGCGCAATTCCTCACTAGTTGTGCGAAACGAGAGATTTCCAACGTAAAGTTTCGTAGCCATTCCTAATACTATCCTCTGGTGAAGGAAGCGCGGGCAAAGTGAAATCGCAGGTTTCAGGCGGGGAGTCTGACCAAAGCCTAGGCGAACGCGACGCACCCGATGCTCTAACATTCGAGAGCAGCTTCTAACTTGTTTTACAAAGCCTCACTCTCTCCTCAGCCGAACGTCGTCGCTTTCACGGGTCACGACAGGCGCAGTCACCGTTGATGCGCGAGAGTAGGGAACCGACGCCGCTAAGTATGCCTCAGACAGAGTTTAGAGTTCAAGCTTTGCAAGAAAGTTAACACTTCAGGCATTTCCGATTGCCGATTGCCGATTGTCGATTGAGTCAGCCGGCCCGAAGAAAACCCTGCTTATTCTTTATTAGTCGTACCAATCGACAATCGACAATCGAAAATCGCCAATCCCTGGGCTGCGATTGCCTGAGACTGCGCCTTGGAATATATTGCTTCCTTTTCTGAAGCCAACCATAAATGAAAGGTTAACTCTGAATATGCCAGCAGTTCCTATTACTGTCGCTCATGGCGACGGCATCGGGCCTGAAATCATGGCCGCCAGTCTGCACATTCTCAAAGAAGCCGGAGCGCAGCTGGAAATCGAAACAATCGACATCGGGGAAAAAGTCTATTTAGCAGGCAATACATCGGGCATTGAGCCCCGTTCGTGGGATTCACTGCGTCGCACGAAAGTCTTTCTCAAAGCGCCCATTACCACTCCGCAAGGCGGCGGTTACAAAAGTCTGAATGTGACTGTGCGCAAGACGCTCGGGCTCTATGCCAATGTGCGACCGTGTGTTTCTTATCACCCGTTCGTGGAAACAAAGCACCAGAAAATGGATGTGGTAATTGTTCGCGAGAACGAAGAAGACTTGTATGCCGGAATCGAGCATCGACAGACTGAACAGGTAGTCCAATGCCTCAAACTGATTTCGCGGCCGGGCTCAGAGAAGATTGTTCGTTACGCCTTTGAATATGCTCGTCGAAATAACCGGAAGAAAGTTACGTGTTTTACCAAAGACAACATCATGAAGCTTACTGACGGTCTGTTTCATCGTGTGTTCGATGAGATCGCCGCCGAGTATAAAGACATCGAAAACGAGCATTGGATAGTTGATATCGGCGCCGCCAAGCTCGCCGACACTCCTGAAGCGTTTGATGTAATCGTGATGCCAAATCTTTATGGCGATGTGCTCTCCGACGTAGCAGCTCAGATTGCCGGTTCAGTGGGCCTAGCAGGTTCCGCAAACATTGGCGAGAACGTGGCGATGTTTGAAGCAATTCACGGCTCTGCTCCGCGACGTGCAGGCCAGAACCTTGCTAACCCGTCAGGCTTGTTGCTCGGCGCAGTAATGATGCTCGTGCATATCGGCGAGGCTGAAACCGCCGAACGTGTGCACAACGCGTGGCTGCGAACGCTCGAGGATGGGATCCATACTTACGACATCTACAATGAACCGGTCAGCAAGCAGAAAGTCGGTACGAAAGAGTTTGCAAATGCAGTCGTTGAACGCCTGGGTCAGAAACCCGAGCAGCTAAAGGCAGCTCGATACAAGGCGGCGGAAGGCGCTGCGTTTACCACCGCACCAGTATCCGTAGTGACACGAGCAAAGAAGGATTTAGTGGGTGTCGATGTTTTCCTCGATTGGACAAAGGGTTCAGCAAACGATCTTGGCGAGAGGTTGAGCAAACTTGGTGGCGACGATCTCAAGCTGTCCATGATGAGCAACCGCGGCGTCAAAGTCTGGCCAGGAGGTCACGCTGAGACTTTTTGTTCCGATCACTGGCGATGCCGCTTCTTGAATGCGTCAGGTGGAGGCGAGGTGAAGCATGATCAGATCGTCTCGCTGCTCAGCCGGATTGCTGCGTCAGGGTTGGACTTCATCAAAACAGAGAATCTCTACAACTTTGACGGACAGCGAGGATACTCGCTCGATCAGGGAGAGTAAGATATTTTCGATTTTAGATTGCCGATTTTCGATTGCGTGATGTCGATAAATTAGAGCTTCAAAAGGAGAACCTGCCCGTTGGCTAGAAAACAAAACTCGAAACAGGCCAGTTCACAAATCCGCGGCTCGCAAATCGGAAATCGGCAATCGGCAATCGAAAATTCCCTCGTAGCTATCGTCATGGGCAGTCAATCCGACTGGGAGACGATGCGTAACGCAAGCGAGACGTTGACGAAGTTCGGGGTCCCTCACGAAAGCCGAGTCATGTCTGCGCACCGCTCGCCTAAGCTTGCTGCCGAGTTCAGTGCAAACGCTGAGTCGCAAGGCTTAGAAGTGATTATCGCGGCGGCCGGAGGCGCTGCTCATCTCGCCGGAGTGTTTGCGGCCCACACAACACTTCCGGTGCTCGGTGTACCAATGAAAAGCGACGCGTTAAACGGCCTGGACTCCCTTTTATCTACAGTGCAAATGCCGGCTGGCATCCCAGTCGCCACTCTGGCGATTGGAAAGCCTGGTGCCACCAACGCTGCGCTTTTTGCCGTGGCCATCCTGGCGAATAGTCGACCAGCTTTGCGGAAGAAGCTCTGGGAATTTCGTCGTGAACAGGATGAAAAGATTCGCGCTACCAAACTTTCCTGATCGTCGGCTAACGAAAGCCTCCTTGAATTATCCCGTCCTTTAGCGCAGAATTCGTTTACTCGTTGAACCGCTCAAAAAGACAATGATCGATTGTCGCGTCTGCTGTTAGTCTCCCTTTCCGAATCCGAAGGTTACCCAAAGGATGATCGGCCAAACAGTCTCTCGATACAAAGTAGTTGAGAAACTTGGCGAGGGCGGTATGGGTGTCGTTTATCGTGCCGAAGATACGACCCTGTCACGAAGCGTCGCCATCAAGTTTCTCTCCTCACTCGATCGCCACTATCGAGCTCGCTTCCTAAGAGAGGCTCGCGCCGTTTCAGCCTTGAACCATCCCAACATCGCCACTGTCTACGAGTACGGCGAAACGGAAGAGGGACAGCCCTACCTCGTCATGGAGTTGGTGAGAGGCAAGACGCTCAGCGAGCTCCTTGAAGAGGGCGGGCTAACACTCGCTGAGTCGGTAAGAATCGCCGCCGCGATCGCCGAGGCTCTAGGCGAAGCCCACCGCCAGGGAATCATTCATCGCGATGTCAAACCATCAAATGTTGTCGTCAACGAGCGCGGACAAGTAAAGGTACTTGACTTCGGTCTCGTCAAGCAGCTGAACGATCCTATTATGCAGGGGAACGATCCTGACGCCGCAACCGTCTTCGCCACTCATACTCGGAGCGATGTCATTGTCGGTACTCCACTGTATCTCTCTCCTGAACAGGCCACAGGCAAGCCGGTCGACGGCCGCAGTGATCTCTTCGCGCTCGGAGCAGTGCTGTACGAATGCATTACGGGGAGATCTGCTTTTTCCGGCAGCAGCTTAATCGAGATCGGCGCGCAAGTGCTGCACGTGGATCCAGCGACACCGTCGAGCATTAATCCGAGAATCACACGCGAGCTGGATCGTACAACGATGAAAGCGCTCGAGAAGAACGTCGACGCTCGTTACCAGACCGCGGAGGAGATGTTGGCGGATTTGCACAAGGTGTTGGCCCAGCTGACCCACGATGGCCACCGCATTCCAAGATTTTCTGGCGCATCCGCTTCCGGCAACCGTTCGCTGCGTGCAAGTGCGCTGACGACTTTGACCGATACGTTTCGAGTTCCACGTTTGTCAGTGGGTGTCTTCGTCCTCGCCATCGTGGCATCGGGAGTTGCGATTTGGGCGATTGTGAAGTGGTGGAAGCCTCCTCCCTACAAGCCCTCGGCGCAAGTCCAGGCGTGGTACGACCGCGGCAGCGATGCATTGCGCAACGGAGCATTCCTTCAGGCGCGCAATATGCTTCAGGAAGCAATTAAGCTCGACGACAACTTTGCTCTGGGCCATGCCAGGCTCGCTGAAGCATTGGTGGAGCTTGATTACACGGACCGTGCGAAAGATGAAGCACTCAAGGTAAGTGCGCTGGTGCCGGATCGGTCGCTACTTCCGCGGTACGATTCACTGTATCTGGATGCAGTCACCGCGACAGTGACTCGCGACTTTGCGGGAGCAATCAAGGCCTACGATCAACTGGCGCTTCTGTTGCCGACTGAAGCTCGCGTCTACGTCGACCTCGGGCGAGCGTATGAGAAGAACAATCAAAGTGACAAAGCAGTTGAGAATTACGTAAAGGCTTCGTCCATCGATCCGCAGTACGCAACGGCTTTCCTGCGCGCGGGTATCGTCTACAGCCGTCGACAGGAGAACGCGAGCGCAAAATCTTCTTTCGATAAAGCTGAGGCGTTGTTCAAGACACTCGCTAACATGGAAGGCGTTGCCGAAGTATTAAGGCAACGCGGAATTCTGTTTCGGTCCGCTGCCAACTTCTCCGACGCAAGAACTCAGTTTCAGCAGTCGCTCGAAACTGCCAGGGCAATTGGCAGTGAGGTTCAGCAAATCAATGCGCTGCTTGACCTCAGCAATCTTTCATTCAGAGAGGGCAATAGCAACCAGGCACACAGCTTCGCCCTACAGGCAATTGATCTTGCGCAGCAACGAGGGCTCGACAACTATGCGACGGGCGCCGAGATTGACCTCGGCCTCTCGTTGCTCTCGAGTGGTTCTTTTGCTGATGCTGAAAAGTACTTCAAGCAGGCGATCGACTCAGCTCGAAAGAATAAAGCCAGAAGACTCGAAGCAATCGCGACGATGGATCTGGGAAGTGTCTACATTCAGCAGCGACGCTCCGACGAAGGTTTGCCACTCGTCAAACAAGCTCTGGAGTTTTTGCAACAAGGCAAGTACAGCGAATACGTTTCACTTTGTCTAACGTTGATCGGGCGAGCGAATCGTCAAAAAGGAGACTTTGATGCAGCGCTTCAGGCTCTGCAACAAAAGCTTGATCAAGCGCGTGAAAGCAACGATCAACTCCAGCTGGCGGCCAGTTACGCTGACATAGGTTCAGTGTTATTTGAGCAGGAGCGATATCCGGAAGCCCTATCGCAATACGATCAGAGTCTCGCAATCGCGAAAGGGTTGGGGAACAACATCAGTCAGGCATACAGTCAGCACAACCGGGGCAACATACTTTGGAGGCTTGGCCGATATGACGAAGCTGAGGCAGCATTGCGCGAAGCTTCCTCGATAGCCAATAACCAGTCCAGCAGTTACAAGCCACTGCTCCCGGACATCGAGCTAAGCTACGCCCAGATAGCTTTGAGCCGCCGCATCTTTGCCAGCGCAAAATCGAGGGGCAACGACGCTCTGAAGCTGGCCGGCAGAGCCTATCCGGGCGTGGCTGCGGAAGCCAAGTCGACACTGGGATTGGCCTCCTCTTTTACAGGAGCCGCGGCACAGGGAAAGACAATGTGCCAGGATGCGCTGAAATTAGCGGAAGAACTGGGCGATGCCGCATTGATCTCGCGGCTCATGCTCGCGCTGGCTGAAGCGAATCTTGAAATGGGCGATTACAAAAATGCATTACAGTTAGCAACTGAAAGTGGTCAACGGCTCAGAAAATCGCATCAGACGGAATCCGAATGGCGATCCTGGCTGTTGGCAGCCAGGGCGAACGATCAATTGGGTAACAAGCAGGTGGCAGAAGAGCAACGTGCTCAGGCCAAGGTAGTACTCGCGAAGCTCGAACAGCCGTGGGGCTCAGAAGTTTTTAAGCAGTACACGGCACGGCCTGACATCGAGTTCTACCGCCGACAACTCGGCTGGGAAAGTTCAGCCGTTTCCGTAAACTCCCACAAATAAGAAGGAGAAATTCAAATGTTCATCGATGAAAGCAATCCTCCAGAAGAAGCACCAGACAGCGACCCACCCACTGGCGGAGGCAGTGGAGGAGGAGGAACAAGTGCGCCCGAAAGCGATCCACCAACAGGCGGCGGCAGTGGTGGCGGCGGAGGCATCGCCGCAGCACTGGAGAGCGATCAGCCAACAGGCGGCGGCAGTGGTGGCGGCGGAGGCATCGCCGCAGCACTGGAGAGCGATCAGCCAACAGGCGGTGGCAGTGGCGGTGGTGGAACTTAGTAGTTTCTAAGGATTCTCAAAAGGCACAGGTGAAATACCCCTGTGCCTTTTCTTGTTCAGTATCGACGAGTCAGGAGTGTGATGACCGCCACGAATAGGGCTGCGCCGATAATCGACCAAACGATTGGAAATGCCGTAGTTCCGATTTGAACGGTAAACAGCTCAGGAAGATGCACGGCTCGGGCCAGCCACATACCGAGGACGGCCCCAACGAAGCCGAGCGCGATCGACACCAGACATCCACCTCTCGAATAGCCAACGATTGCCTGGCCCAGCGCACCACACAGGCCCGCGACGAGTAGCAGGATAAGTAAGTCTATTAAGGTCATTTTCCGACTGACTCTAACAATGGGGTGTCAAGGTCCTATGGCCAAACTGTTCCAGATTTATCATTGGTCATTTGACATTAATCATTTCTCATATGCCTTTGCGCCAGTCATCTTGTTCGTGTTGTTTCGTGTCTTCCTTTCGTGTTGTTTCGTGGATCCGGTTCTCGTCGCCGTCATGCGCCGCATAATCGACGATCCACTAAACCACACGAACGAGAAGAAAGGAAAAACACGAACAAGATGACCCGGCCCGAAAGCAAATGAAAAATGATTGATTTAAAATGACGACTGGTACATGCCTTTCTGTCCTCCGACGATCAAAGCCCCTTCCCTCTAAGCCATTCTCCGGCAACTTCTCGCGGAGTCCGTTTGTTTGCATCAACCTCGAAATTCATCTTCCGCATATCTTCAGTTGAAATTGCACCGCCGAGCTTTCTCATGATCTCCTGGACCACCGGCTGGCGCGCCAGCGTATCTTTCCGAATTAGAAATACCGCTTCATACGGAGGAAAATAGTGTCGGTCGTCCGCCAATTGAAAAAGGTCCAACGCCGCAATCCTGCCTTCGGTTGAATTACCCGCAATCAGGTCTACCTTTCCCGAGGCCAGCGCAATATAGGTCAGCGACAGGTCCATATCGCGTGGCTCACCTGAGAACTTCAGTCCATAAGCTCGAGCGAGGCCGGGATATCCGTCGGCTCTTGGGATAAAGTCTGGTCCAAACCCGGCAACCCAATGTTTCGCATAAGGCACCGCATCTGAGATGGTCTTCAGGTTCAACCGTCTTGCGTCAGCTCCGCGCACAAGAATTGCAAACGTATTCTCAAATCCCAGTGGTGGTCCAACTTCAAGGTTGAACTTTGCTGCATAATCTTTTTTTAGTTGATCGTAAACAGCACGAGGATCGCTGATGGGCGGGTGGTGAAAGATTGCTGTATACGAGGTCCCAGTGTATTCAGGATAGAGATCGATGTTACCCGAGACCAGCGCCTCATGTGGCAGGTTCCCGCCGAGCTCAAACTTACGCTCAACGATTACTCCATTGCGTTCCAGCAGCTGAGCCGCAATCTCGGCAAGCAGAATCGACTCGGTGAAATCCTTCGAACCAACGGCGATGTTCCGCGCCTCGTTACTCGAGCCGCCGGTTGATCCAGTTGCTTTCCACGAGAACGCAACCACCGCGACCAGGAATACCGCAATTGCGCCAACGGCGAGTTTTTGAAACAGTGAGATGCGCTGGGATCTTCGCACGCCCACCGAAAAATATTGTCCGATAACTCCAAGCGAGTAATCTGCAGCAAGGGCCATCAACGCAGCGGGTAAGGCGCCGGCAAGTAGGAGGTTGTTGTCGTACTGGCGCAATCCCCGGAAGATATAAACACCAAGGCCGCCTGCCCCAACTGCCGCAGCAATCGTCGTAACTCCAACTGCGATCACCGTAGCAACCCTGACTCCAGTCAGAATCACACTGGCGGCAAGAGGTATTTCGACTTGCGAAAGTATCTGCCGGTCGGTCATTCCCATCGCAACGGCTGCCTCACGCACGCTCGGCTCGACACCAAGAATTCCAGTTACTGTATTGCTGATGATCGGCAGCAACGAGTAGAGCACGAGAGTTACGACTGCCGTGCGAGCGCCAATCCCGCCGATGAACGGCAGGGGTATTAGAAACCCGAACAAAGCGAGGCTGGGAACCGTCTGCATTACATTTGCTATTCCCAAGATCGGCCCTCGCAGGCTTTTCTTTCGTGTTAGGAGGACTCCGGCGGGGATGCCGATGATCACGGCAATCAGCGTCGAAAGGAAAACCAGGCTCAGGTGCTCGCGAATCAACCTTAAGACTTCGGGCCAATTCTGCTGAAGGAATTGCCAGAAACTCACGCTCTGCCTCCGGAGGTCTCAGGTGCGACCGGCAATTCAAGCGTTTCGAGATAGGCACGCAAGTGGGGTTCTTTCGAGTTTACAAATCTTTCCGGTGACTCGAGCGTTAAGAGCTTTCCGCGGTACATCAAACCGATCCGAGTTCCGAGTGCTAGAGCTTCACGCACGTCATGAGTTACGAAGATAGCAGTCTTATCGAGCCTCTTTGCTAAATCGGCAAACTCACGTTGCAGACCAGCGCGAGTTAATGGATCCAGCGCACCGAAAGGTTCATCCAGCAGAAGCAGAGGAGGCTCAGCTGCCAGCGCTCGAGCCACACCCACCCGTTGTCGTTGGCCGCCGGACAATTCGGTTGGGTACCGTCCGGAAAAGCTTTCGGGCTCGAGACCAACAAGGGTTAGCAACTCATGAACTCGGGAATCGATTCGCGGCTTGGTCCATCCTTCAAGCCGGGGTACCAGCGCAATGTTTTCGGCAACAGTGAAATGAGGAAAGAGCCCGCCTTCCTGAATGACATAACCGGTCTGTCTACGCAATCGTATCGGATTCCATTCTGTCGTTGGTTTTCCTGCGACGAGGACCTCTCCTGACGTTGGAAGCAACAAACGGTTGACCAGTTTTAGCATTGTCGTTTTTCCACACCCCGACTCACCTAACAACACCAGCGTCTCACCGCGCTCAACGCGAAGAGATAACCCGTCGATGATGGGTTTGGAATTCGAAGGGATTGAGTAACTAACGTTGCGGAATTCTACTAGCGCAGTGTTTTCCGACCGGCTCATTCTGATATTCAGCTGTTGGCCCTAATCTGCAACGAGCAAATTGCTGCTGAATCGTTTTTGAGGATCGAGCCATACGTGAGTGCACTTGAAGCCTGTTTGGGATGCCAGATCCTTAATACCTTGCAGATCGTACTTGTAGGAGTTTTCGGTATGGATGCGTTCGCCGGCTTCGAAATGTACATTCATGTCGAGCTTCTTGATAGCAACCGTTTGCTCACGAAGACTTTCTATATGAATTTCAACGCGTCCAACCTCTTCGTTGTAGAAAGCGTGGTGCTTGAAAGCGCGCAGATCAAAGTTGCCACCTAACTCACGATTAACTCTCAACAACAGGTTCAAGTTGAACGCCGCTGTGACACCGAGCGCATCGTCATAAGCAGGCTCGAGGACCGCACGATCCTTCTTAAGATCCGCGCCGAGCAAAAGCGCGTCTCCTTTCTTAAGCACCTTTCTCAACGCTTCGAGAAAGACTGGCGCCTCCGCCCGACCAAAGTTGCTGATGTTCGATCCAAGAAAGAGCGCCAGGGTTGGTCCTCTGCTTTGTTTGCTCAATTGCGCGAGAGCGACAAAGTAATCGGCAGCGTACGCCTCGATTCGCAAACGTGGATACGATTGCAGGAGAATCAACGAACTGCTTTCAAGTGCCGACGCCGAAATATCGACGGGAATGAAAAGTACCTCACGGCGCTTTCGTAAGAGAGCTTCAATCAGCGCTCTCGTCTTTGATGCGCTGCCGCTTCCCATTTCGATAAGCGTTAAACAGCCCGGTACCGAGTTGACGATCTCATCGGCGTGTCGCTGCAGAATCTCGTTCTCGGCACGCGTCAGATAGTACTCGGGCAAGAGGCAGATGGCGTCAAACAACTGAGAACCCAGTTGGTCGTAAAAATACTTCGGTGACAGTCGTTTTGGAGTTGAGGTGAGGCCGTTGCGCACATCGCCAGCGAAGTCGGCCTGCGGATCTCGTTTTACCAGCCTATGAATAAGCAGGCGATTGTCCCGGTAAGGGGCAAGCTCGATTTGCGACAAGAGGTATCCTCCTTGTACGCCAGCAAGTTTCAGGGGACTGTCATGATAGCCGATTACCGGTTGGAAGTCTTGGAGTGCGCGCAGTGCCTGGTCCGAGGAGTCGTACTTGACCAGCGGTGGTTTGCTAGGCAAGATCCACCGCGAAATGTTCTATCAGATAGTTTCTGCAACCGCTTTCCGGTGCCGCTACTTCCCTAACTTCATATTGATTCTGGCGATTCTGGTGTTCTACTACTTTGGCGCAATGTCAAACCGTGTTTACGCGCAGAGCTACAAGGATGAACGCGAAACACCTGAACGGGTTTCACTCAGCGTCAAAAACCGGAACGGCCGCGTGAGCGTCGTTGCTTCGGAAGACCAACAGAAGCGCGTCACAATCGAAGCGGTTTCCACCGGACTGGCAATTGAGCCGAACGATGTTGCAACTGTCATCAAGGGTGACGCGATCAACATCGACGTCCGCCCACGCGCTGAGAAATACCGCATTGACCTGACCGTCCGCATCCCCGTCCGCTCACGGGTGACCGTCGAAAGTGAAGGCGGAGCCATAGATATCGTCGGCAACGTTGAAATTGCGGACGTGCGAACCAATACCGGAACTATTCACGCGGATGTACCGCTCGATGCGTTGAAATTCGCATTTGACTGGACAGCGAGCCGGCCTCGTTACCTGAGTGACGTTGAACTTCCTGAGGTCAAAGAAAAGCGAGGCGGGGTCTTCTCAATCTCCGGCAAGCTGGGAGAGAAGAAACCGAACAAAGACGAGCGCGTCGAGTTGGCTTTTCAGACGCAACGCGGCGTAGTGTTGCTCAATGTCGATCCGAGTATGGCGCCGAGCGATCTGCGCGAGCGACCATTGACCGAAGCGGCACGCGCGATCGTCCGAAGCGGCGACAGCGATCTTGTTGAAGCTATTCGCAAAGTCTCGCCGAAGATGTTTGGTGACTTTGCAAAGACTCTGCCACCTCGCGAGCAGGAGCCGCTGCTGGTCCAACGGCATCCACCAGGTCAGGTCGTAACGAAGATAGCTCCGCAACTCCTACGCTTCAACGCCAGCGTCACGGATCGAAATGGCCGCGCGATCGGCGATATGAAGGTCAGTGACTTTGCGGTGTACGAGGATGGCATTCAACGCCGGATAACCGACGTTGTCGCTACGAATGAACCATTCAACCTCGTGTTGTTGCTCGATGTGTCGGGCAGTGTCGAAGAGCGGATGGATTTCATTCGCAAAGCCGCGCGAGACTTTCTACGCACCGCGAGCCCGCAGGATCGCATTGCGATCATCAGCTTTCGCGACGATATCCAGGTGATCTCGGATTTCAGCACGAACCGCCAAGTTCTCTCGCGAAAGCTCGACGAGGTTGACGCCGGCGGCGCTACGGCGCTTTACGACGCTCTCGCGTACGTCCTGGCAGATACGCTCAAGCAGCTGCGCGGAGAACGTACCGCAGTTGTTATTCTTTCGGACGGGGACGACAACAAATCTTTTGTTCCATTTCCGGCGCTGCTGGAAGCAACGATTGAGTCAGGCGCCTTGATCTATCCGCTTTACGTTCCGTCCGGCTTGATCCCAGAATCGAGCGTGCCCAGGCCGGAAGTGACTATTGATCCATTGAGGACGCGCTACCTGACCCTCACGACTCGAGCCGACGATGAAGGCCGCCAACTCGCTTCAGCCTCGGGCGGAGTCTATTATCCCATTCGACGTATCGAGGACCTTCAGAGGGCCTACGACGACGTTGTTGTTCAATTACGAACGGCCTATACGATTACGTACACTTCAAACTCAACACCGTCGGGCAGCCGTCGTGTTCGAGTGCGAACCAATCGGGATGGCGCAAGCATACGGCTCAGTCCTGTTGTTGGCTTAGCAAATCCGTGAGGCAGTGGTCAGTAGTACGTTGTCAGTGGTCAGTTTTTCGTGTTGTTTCGTGGACTGTCCCTGTTCTGATGATTCGCGCACCAAGTGTTCGTGGCATTTCGTGGATCCCGCACTCATCTTCGCCCGACGGAACTCCACGAAATGCAACAGTTCGTAAGTGGTGAAAAAACCAGGACGATGCACAATCCACGAAACAACACGAAACAACTGACCACTGACTCCTGACTACTGCTCGTTCCGACATGTCTCAGCCTCTCTTCTCAGCTTTATTCGATGAAACTGAGCGACGGCCGCTCAGCGTGTCTGAACTCACGAATGCGATTCGTATCTCACTCGAGGGTCGATTTGCAGCTGTCTGGGTGGAAGGAGAGATTTCAAATTTCAAAGCGCACTCGTCAGGACACTGGTATTTCACAATTAAAGACGAGAACGCTCAGCTGCGTGCGAAGTGTTTTAGGTCAGCTAACCAGCGGATTCGTTTTCGGCCCGCCGACGGCCTCCATGTCCGCGCGCGGGGCAAGCTGACCGTGTACAGCCCTCGCGGTGAATATGAACTGATCGTAGAAAGCCTTCAACCTGCGGGTGCTGGTGCGCTGCGTATTGCCTTTGAGGAGTTGCGCGATCGATTGCAAGCCGAAGGTCTTTTCTCGAAAGACCTTAAAAGACCTCTGCCCGTTTTTCCGCGACGCGTTGGTGTTGTGACCTCGCTCACAGGCGCTGCAATTCGCGACATCATCAACGTCATCTCGCGGCGTACGAAAACTGTCGATGTCTTGTTTTCTCCCGCGCGAGTGCAGGGAGAATTCGCTGGACGCGACATCGCGCGAGCGATCAAGTGGCTCAACCTTCATCATGAGCGAGCGTTGCGTGAAAACCGCAAGGACGATCAAGTTGATGTTTTAATCGTAGGTCGCGGAGGTGGTTCGACTGAGGATCTGTGGGCCTTCAACGAAGAAGAAGTTGCGCGAGCTATTCGAGCTTCAGCGATCCCCGTTATTTCGGCCGTAGGACACGAGACAGATTTTACGATTTCAGATTTTGTCGCCGACCTGCGAGCGCCTACGCCTTCTGCGGCCGCTGAGATGGTGGCCGCGCAGGAAGACTTGATCTGCTCAACGTTGGATCAAACAAAGCGGCAGCTCGTGCGATTGATTAATTTCTCAATCATGGATGCTCGAGCACGCGTTCACGAACATGCGATGTCGCAAGTGTTCTCCGAAGTACAGTCGAGTTTACGCAATGCGCGGCTGGCAACAAATTCAGCCGTGCATCAGTTGCAAATGCTCCTGAATACCAGATTGCACAACGCGCACATGCGTTCAGATACTGCGCGAAACAAGCTTTCGTTAAGCGCGCTCACGACGCGCCTCAAGAGTGCTGAGACTCGACTCGAGTCAGCAGGCGCCGCTCATAGTGCCGCGATAGCAGGCCAGCTTGAGCAAGCTAAACAGCGGCTTGGATTAGTAGCGGCTTCGCTTGATGCTCTTTCGCCGCTGGCAGTATTACATCGCGGCTATGCGATTGCCTCCGACGGCAAAGGACAACTTTTAAGAGACTCGCAATCCGTGTCTGAGGGCGATCCGGTTCTGTTACGTTTGGCGAAAGGGAGACTCCATACGCGTGTCGAGCAAGTCGAAGAATGAGTCACGCGAGATTTGAGCTATACTGACCGACAAACATGAGTAATCCCCCACGACAGCGTATTGTCATTAACCTGGACGAGCCCCGTTCAGCGGTCCGTTCGGGACGGATACCTGGATCCTATGGCGAGTCACGCACACCTCGACGAAGGCGATGGCCCAAAGTTCTGGCCGTGCTGGCCGTTCTGGCAGTCGTTGTCGTGCTGGTAGTCGCTGCAGGTGGGTTTTTATGGTGGCGGCATTACCAAACTACGCCGACATATACGTTGGCGCTACTTGTAGATGCCGTGCAACGCAATGACATGGCAACGTTCGATCGTGTGGTAGACACCGAGAAGGTGGTGGCTAATCTCGCTTCGCAGGTAGTGGAGAAGACAGCGTCGCCGGTTGGTTTAATACCCGGCCTCACGAAAAGCGCGGTCAGTGCCTTGCCGCCGGCGTTGCTGGAACCGATAAAGCAAGCAGTCCGCGAGCGAATCAAGGAAGAAGTCAAGAAACTTCCGGGTCAATCGGAACCGAAGCCGTTCATTTTGATCGCATTAACTGTACCCTCGCTTGTGAAAATAACGAATGAGCAAAATACTGGCCGAGTCGCCGCTACGATGCTGGGGCAAACATTCCAGTTGACCATGGAACGACAGGGCGAAGTGTGGAAGGTTGTCGGACTGAAGGATGACGAGCTGGTCACAAAGATCATCAGCGAGTTCGGAGTAGAGCGTAGCGACACGGAAAAGGGAAACGCCGTAGAGCCAGGTAGGAGGATCCGGAGACGGCGGCGATAGCATGACGACGAACGAAGTTCAGGGACGAACCTTCGAAGCCTCACTCGAAGCGCTCGAACGCATTGTGCGTGAACTGGAGCGCGGCGATCTTCCTCTTGAAAAAAGCCTCGAGTTATTCGAACAGGGCATTCGGCTATCTCGCGAGTGTCAGGAACGACTAAGTCAGGCAGAGCGGCGCATTGAAGTACTAATGCGCGACAATCAGGGCCGACTTGTCGCTGCGCCTTTTGAAGAGAGCGAGGCGGAAGGGAGCTAATAGGACCTATACGACCTATAGGACCGATATGATTACCGAGAGCCCATCCCGACTCCAACTTTTCTTTGCTGAATCTCGCGCCCTTGTAGACAAAGAGCTCGACCGGTTGCTTCCAGCTGAAACCGCCAGACCGCAACGAGTGCACCAGGCGATACGTTGGAGTGTTTTTGCAGGAGGCAAACGCCTCCGTCCCACGCTGTTGCTGGCAACGGGCGAAACGTTTGGCGCGCAAACGTCGCTGCTGCTTCCCACCGCGTGTGCGGTGGAGATGATTCATACCTATTCCCTCATTCACGATGATCTCCCCTCAATGGATAACGACGACTTGCGCCGTGGTCGACCGACGTGTCACATTCGCTTCGACGAAGCAACTGCGATTCTGGCTGGGGACGCACTGCAAACACTCGCATTTAAAACGATCGCTGAAGATTCGCAACTCAGCGCGGAGACTCGCACCCGCTTGATCGCGACGATAGGCAACGCTGCTGGCACACCACAGGGCATGGTTGCAGGACAGGCTGAGGACTTGGAAGCGGAATCGAGAATTGTTACTGACGAAGAGCTCGAGCAGATACACCGGCTGAAGACAGGTGCTTTGATTGCAGCGTCTTCGACCTGCGGAGCGATCATCGCGAATGTGAGTGAACACGAGCTGGTAAACTTAGATCGCTACAGTTCTCAACTCGGGTTACTGTTCCAGATTACGGATGACCTTCTGGATGTCACCGCAACCGCCGAGGCGCTCGGCAAAACACCTGGAAAAGACGCGCGTTCGGAAAAGGCCACCTATCCGGGTGTTCATGGAATCTACACAGCGCGCGAGCGCGCGATCAGAGTCCATGAAGAAGCTTGTGCTGCATTGAAGAAGATAGAGAAACCGACCGAGAATCTGCGAGCGATAGCTGACTTCATCCTCAACCGCACCGCCTAAACCACAGCGTCGATAGATAAGCCGCAAAAAAGGCACAAAGTCACAAAAAAGAAGAAGAGAAATGACTTCGTAATTTAGCCTCTTCTCTGTTTGTGCCGTTTGTGCCTTTTTGCGGCGAACCCTTACAGTCTTAGCTCCACTAATCCTCGGCGACCCATCCTACTTTCTTTTGCATTGCTCTGAGACCTGCCGGTATGAACGACGTGATCTGGTGCGTTTCTTCACGGCCGTCTGCGAATGCCTGGTAGAGAGTGAAATCAGGTAGTGACAATGCGCTCAACGGCGAGGTGTGGTTGTATCCCGTGTCGAGACCAATCGCGCTTTTCGAAATGTAGATTCCGTGACGGCCGAGCCGGCCTCGTAACGGCAAGAACGGTGTAGGCGTGTGACCAAACAAGCAAGGTTTGCCTGCGTAGTTCTTGTAAAAATCCATGTCGCGCATCCATAGCAAAGACACGGGAGAAGAGTCGCGTGGATGTTTACCTTTTTCCAAACCGGCATGAACGTAGATAGCGTAATCGTCTTCGTGGAAAAGCAGGGTACGCTTGATGAATTCCAGATGATCGTCGGGTAGCTTGCTACTAATCAGCCTTCGTAGCTCCAGCAAATCGTTTTCGGAATTCACAATGACGGGTCGACCTGTGTATTGCTCGAACGTTCTCTCCCCGCCGGTCACCGGCGTAATCCAGATATTGCTCGAGCCCTCGATGAAGTCGAGCAGCATCTGCTCGTGATTGCCCCGAAGGCAAACGACCCGCTCAGGATTCTGGTGTTTGAGTTCCGAGACGTAGTCGACGCAGCCGGGAGCATCCGGACCACGATCAATCAAATCTCCCAGAAACACCAAAGTGTCAGTCGCCTCGTCCCGAGGCATCATCTCGAGCAATGCGTGAAGTTGTTCAGAACGGCCGTGAACGTCACCAACGACGAAGGTTTTCATGCAGTTTGGGCCTCTCGTTTTTCACGTCGAGCCTTGATCTCGTCCATTAATTCGATGAATCGTGGATCGTTATGCAGCGCTGACCAGTTTGGATCGGACTCAAACCATGGGTAGTTTTCATTACCGCGCTGAATCGCTTTCGCAAGCCACTTCAAAGCTTCAACTTGCTTACCCTGGAGCAGGTAAGCCGACGCCAGCCAGTAGGCTATATCATGATCGGTTGCCGCTACTGCCTTTACCTTCTCCGTTAACTGTTCCATTGCTTCCGCATGACGGCTTTGCGCGCTCAGACAGATCGCCAGAATTGGTCGGATGCCGTCAATCTCAGGATGCCGCTTGAGTACCTGCTGCAGGATCCGCGTGGCAGGCTCGATCTCACCACGGTAGTACAAAACTCTCGCCCTGAAAGTCTTGATCAATGGGTGTTCAGGCTCGAGCTCCGCACCTTGATCCAATTCATGCAAAGCATCTTCATAATTACCCTGATACATCAAGACGCGAGCACGATTGTAGCTGGCCACCACTCGCTCGGCAGGATTGAGGCGTACCATGCGAGCGTAACTACGCAGCGCTCTTTCGTAATCTCCATCGAGGCGGGCCAACACGCCGCGTACGAAATGCACGCCCACGTCGTTTGGATACTCATTGCGCAACAACTCTACTTCGACACGAGCTTTTCCTTTTTCGCCACGAGCCATGTGGATGAAAATCATGTGCATGCGAGCTTCGAGTAGTTTCGGATCGAGATTCAGCGCCTTTTCGAAAGCAAGCGCTGCTTTGTCGTGGTCACCTTCTTCTCCCAGGCCCTTCAAAGTGCGATTCACGTAACAACCGCCGAGCCCTGAATGGGCGAGCGCGAATGTCGGCGCCAGCTCTATCGCTCGTTTGAAATGGCTTATGGCCGATTCAATGTCCTCACGCGAAATCGTGTGATAGATGAATTGCCCCAGCGAGTTCCGACCGCGCAGATACTCTTCTGAAGCCGTGCCGTCGACCGCCGTAGTCTTCGCCAGCTCGTTCTTCTCGTCGGAACTCAATTCGAGACGAAGACCATCAACAATGCGCTGAACTATCGTGTCCTGCACACCGATAACGTCACTTGCGTCTGCATCAATCCGCTCGCTCCAGAGAATCTCGCTCGTTCGCACATCCAACAACTGTGCGGTCACGCGAAGGCGCTCTCCTGCTCTAAGAAAGCTGGCCGTGAGAATCGCGTCGACAGTGAGCTCACGCCCGGCTTCACCCGGATCTACCTGGCGATTCTGATATTTCACGATCACTGACGAAGGCCGAACGACGAGTGAACGGACACGAGCAAGCTCGGTGATAACTGCGTCGGCAAGTGAGAATTCGTAGAACGCGGTCTCGCTGTCGCTGCCGAGATTTTTGAAAGGAAGGATGGCGACACTCTTTCGATCCTTGTCTCCCAGGCTCGTCATCGGCGTGTCTGACACCGGCTGAGAACTGCTGAAACTGCGTCGGGCACTGGATGTTGGTTCGACTCCGCTCACATTCTTCAGCCAGCGGAAGGCACGAGCAACCGGGTTTCTCGCTTTCATGTGACGCGGAGCTACCGTAGTAAACGCTTCGTCGACGCCCGTGATGACTCCGCTTGAGGCTTCTCGAAGCACCAACCGTAAGTCGTCGCGCAGCTGGGATACTTTTTGATAACGGTCTTTTCGATCTTTGGTGAGGGCTTTATCGATGATCGGCTGAAGTCGTGGCGGAAGCGGACCTGGTCGAGCTTCGCTCAGCGGCACGGGATTGTCATGAAGCACTGCGTGGCGAACATCGACAGCCGTCCTGCCGCGAAAAGGCCACGTTCCAGTCAACATCTCATAAAGCAGTACGCCAGTAGAAAAAATGTCAGCGCGCGAGTCAACGCGCTCGCCACGCGCTTGTTCGGGCGCCGCGTAAGTCGCCGTACCGTACGGAACTCCGACTTCGGTCAATTCCGTATGGTGAATGCCCGAAATGCGAGCGACATCTTCATCAAGCAACTTTGCCAGACCAAAGTCCAGCACCTTCACTTGGCCTTTCTCATTCACCATCACATTGCCGGCTTTGATGTCGCGGTGAATGATTCCACTCGCGTGCGCGGCTGCGAGTGCGTCGGTCACCTGAATAGCAATGGACAATGCGCTCTCGAGCTGCAAGGGTCGTCCGTTGACCAACTGCCGCACGTTTCGGCCCTCGATGTACTGCATCGCGATGTAGTGGACGCCGTTGATCTCGTTGAGGTCAAAGATCGTGCAAATGTTCGGGTGATCGAGCGAGGAGGCAAGTCGTGCTTCTCGCTCGAAGCGTTTTAGGCCGGCCTCCTTCTTCGTCAGCTCTTCGGGCAGAACTTTGATCACAACGGTGCGTCCCAGCTTCGTATCAAGCGCCTTATAGACCGCACCCTGGCCGCCCTCACCGAGCTTCTCGAGAATCTTATAATTCCCCAGAGTTGTGCCTATCATCTTTTCTTTTTGAAGTTCGCCTATTTAACTCCTAATCGGCTCAACGCGGCAACTATCGCTTGGACTTTGGACTTTGGTCTTTGGTCTTTGGAGTTTGGACTTTGGTCTTCGTCTTTGGGCGAAACGTCGAAGGCCAAAGGCCAAAGTCCAAAGACCCAAATAAAAAAAAGGCGGCCCTTCCGAGCCGCCCGCCTTATTTGCTGATTTGGATCGTGTGGAACTAGTCCGTTATGCCCATTTGCCAGAGCATGAAGGAGTAATCAAATGCTATTTCCTTCAGAGCGTCGTAACGCCCGGACGAGCCGCCGTGACCTGCGCCGAAATTAACTTTAAGCAACAAGGGGTTATTGTCGGTCTTCATCGAGCGAAGTTTGGCCACAAGCTTGGCTCCCTCCCAGTACGGCACCTGACTATCGTTGACTGAGACCTTAACCAGCATTGCCGGATAATTCTTGGCGGCAACGTTGTCATAGGGCGAGTACTTGATCATGTAATCAAACGCCGCTTTATCGTTGGGATTGCCCCATTCAATGTATTCACTCGTGGTCAGGGGCAGGCTCGCATCAAGCATCGTGTTGATGACATCGACGAACGGCACCTGCGCGATGACGGCTTTGAATAGATCCGGACGCATGTTAGTTACGGCGCCCATCAGTAATCCACCGGCGCTACCACCCTGAATGACCAACTTGTCACTGGAGGTATATTTGTTCTTCACAAGGAAGTCGGCAGAAGCGATGAAGTCTGTGAAGGTGTTCATCTTGTTCATCATCCTGCCTGCCTGTCGCCACTCTTCCCCCAGTTCACCACCGCCGCGAATGTGAGCTATTGCGTAGATCACGCCACGATCCAGAAGGCTGAGACGATTTGAGGAGAATGTCGGCGGTATCGAAGCGCCGTAGGATCCATAAGCGTACAGCAGCATGGGAGCCGAGCCGTCGAGCTTCACTCCACGCCTGTAGACAATCGACAACGGAATCTTTGTACCATCTGCCGCTGTTGCGAATGCTCGCTCCGATTTGTAGTTCGCTATGTCGAAGCCACCCGGCACTTCAGTCTGCTTCAGCAAGGTTGACTTACGAGTGTTCATGTCATAGTCGAACACCGAACTCGGCGTAACGAGCGATTGGTAGCTGTAGCGGAGGACTGTCGTCTTGAATTCTCGATTCGAGCTTAACCCCGCTGCGTAGACGGGTTCGGGGAAAGCCACGCGATGTGACTTGGCGGTCTTGAAGTCGATGATCTCGATCCCCTGCAGCCCGTTCTCCCAAACGGAAAGCACAGCGTGGTCGGAAAAGAGATCGATGCCATCCACTTTGACTGCCGGACGATGCCCCACGAACTCTTTCCAATTCTTTTCGCTGGGATCCGAAACCGGCGCTGTGACTACTCGGAAGTTCTTGGCTCCCTTGTTCGTGCGAATGTAGAAGAGATCTCCACGGTGGCTTACGTCGTACTCGTGCTCAGGCTGGCGCGCGAGAATCGTCTTCCACTCAGCATCTGGGCTGGCGGATGGGATATACCGAACTTCAGTTGAAGTCTTGCTAAAAATTTCGAGGAAGATCACCGCCTTGTCTCGCGATCGTCCGACTCCGATGTCAAACATTTCATCCTTCTCTTCATATAGAAGATCCGACTTATCGCTTCCCAACGTATGCCGCCAGAGCTTGTCGCTGCGCTTAGTCACGGGATCTTCGGTAACGTAGAAGAAGTTCTTGTTATCGATGGACCACGCCGTACTAGTCACGCGTTCGATACGTTCTGGAAGCACCTGCCCTGTACGCAGGTCTTTTACCTGAAGCACGTACTGGCGATAGCCGGTATTGTCGGTCGAAAAGATCAGCAGATTTGCGTCGTCGCTGACGTTGAGCGCGCCTACGCTCATGAACTTAAAGCCTTTGGCCAGCTCGTTCTGATCGAGCATCACTTCTTCCTTAGCCTCGAGACTTCCTTTCTTTCTGCAGAATATCGGGTACTGTTTACCTTCCTCGGTTCGCGAGTAGTAGAAGTAGTCGCTATAGCGATAAGGAACGTTCACATCGGTTTGCTTGATGTGACTGAGCATCTCTTTGTAGAGCTTGTCCTGTTGATCCGATGTGGGTTTCATAACGGCGTCCGTATAGGAATCTTCCGCCTTCAGATACTGCATCACCTGTGGGTTGGATTTCTCGCGAAGCCAGAAGTAGTCATCGACCAGCGTGACGCCGTGAATCTTGGTGCTTTTAGGTTTCTTCTCTGCCATTGGTACGGTAGGTTTTGTAGTTCCGTTGCCATTTGTCTGTGCAACAACGAGGCCGGTTAGGGTTAAGGTCGAGGCCAGAACCAGAAGAATGGGAAATAGGAACGGGTGTTGGTTTTTCATGTTGGACCTTCTTCATTAAGGGATTGACACACCTCAACTCGGGGGCTGAGGCAGGGACTACTTAAAGTCAGGAGCAACGCGGTTTCCAGCGAGGAGTTTTTGACCGGCTCACGGCCGGCTAATCATAAACAGTTCAGCCTCGCGGCGGATTTCCCCACCCCGAGCCGACATACTTACCATTCTCTACAATGCAGGGTACAGTCGGATCACCACCCGAATACGAAAACATCTCCGCACGACGAGCTCGATCGTTTTGCGCATCATACTCAGTAAAAGAAATTCCGTTGGAGTTGTAATAGTCGCGGGCTTGTTGGCAATAGGGACACCCTGGCTTTGTATAGATTACAACCGACAAGTGGGTTACCTCCTTAAGGCGGATAGTTTAGCAATGTAGGGCTTTGGATGAGAAGCGGGGATGGCTGCAAAAAAGAGCCGCGCATAAACGCGGATCAGAAGCTTTGCGGCTTTGCCTCCTTTGCGTCTTTGCATGATCTTCTGTTTCTCGAACTCAATGGCAGTCGGGTTACGCAAAGATGCAAAGAAGCCGCAAAGGATATTCAGAAAACAGTAGAGGCTTCTTGTTCTTCGTCCCTACGTCTGATCCGCGTTTATCCGCGGCTCTTTTTTCTTCTGTTTCAAATCCTGCTGCCGATCAGGATGTAAACTCCCAAAGCCATTAAAACGAAAGGCACGATCCATCTTCCATAGCGGCGCAAAACAATGGCCACAAACGGCTGCCGAGCGATCAAATAACCGCACCAACACCACAGCGCAAGCATTAGATAAAACACAACCAGGACGATTGCGAGCTGACTTGCGTCCGCAGTGGCGAAAAGCGGCGCGTAGATCCCAATGTTGTCTCCTCCATTCGCGAACGTGATTAAAGCAACGTCGATGACTCCGCTTGTGGTTGGAGTCTGTTGCTGATCGGTTGTGGCGAATAGTTTCTTAATTCCGATCACAATCGGCACTACGCCCAGCAAGGAGATCCATTGGGGATTCAAGATCTGACCTCCGATAAATCCTGTCAGACTGATAACAATAAGAGCTGAAAACCCGAGGAACTGACCGGCTACGATATGCCACCAACGATTAGCTTGAGAAAAGAAGATTGCGAGGAGGAATAAATCGTCTATGTTGGTTGCGGCAAAGGAAATAGCTGCGGTTGCGACCGAGGCGAGACTCATTCAGATGAAGAATAAAGGCTATTTTCCATTCATCATTTGACATTAATCATCTTTCATTTGCTGATGAAGGCCCCATCCCATTTTCCGTTTTTCATTTCTCACCGCACTCGTTGATTCTGCCTCTTTTCGCCTGAATCCCATCGATGGCGAGAAATGAGAAATGAGAAACGGAACATATGGAACCGGGGCGAGAAAAATGAAAAATGATTAATGTCAAATGATGAATGGAAAATAGGTCTTCTTTTTCAATGTTGGCGGTTACTACTTGCTTATTCCTTCCAACTCAATAAATCGACTGAGCCTGGTTATCACCATGCCTTCGACAACTTCGGTGCGGCACGACAGGGCTGGTCGATCGCGATCTTCCGATTGGCCGTCCATGTGATACCAAATCTGACAGTTGGTACATTCACCATTCCAGCAGAAGTCACCGTAAGAGATCGTGTGCAGCGAAAGATACTGAAAGCAGCGCAACAGCCGGTTCTTTTCCGGAACCTCAACCTTCTTACCGACAATTTCGATCGAGACCAGTCGCTCGTACGGATCGAGCAGATCACTGTCGACTTGTTCAGTCTCTACGTGCTCAGGTTGTTCGTTCATGCGGCGGATAACTCGGCAATGAGTACGGCCGAGTATAGCCGCTCTGATGAGAATTGACATCAGTATTCAAGGCACAGGAAATTCTCTTCAGTCGAAATCTCACCAACTGCCGTTGGTGGGATTCTTGAGCCACAGAGAAAATGGGACGAACGCTAGAGTTGCCGTTCGTCCCAACTGCAGTGACCACGCCCGCGTTCGCCCGGATCAGCCCCTCCGGTCTTTGGGGCGAGTCAACGCAGACAAGATAGAGGTGTCAAGCAAACACCTCAGCTATTTATATAGACATCAAGGGGCCACACGATGTGACGCCCGATCAATTAGTTCCGCCGGGCGTGTCTAAGGTCCCGATGAAAATCACGTACGTCGCCACCACGATCTCGGCGGTCGAATCGAAGATCGCGCCTGTCGCTGCGAATCTCGCGAGTGTCAGCGCGAATCTCGAGACGATCGGCTCTCAACTCTTCACGCGAGGCCCTTTCCCGCCGGTCCTGGTGATACTCACGAACATCGCCACGCCGGTCGCGCAGGTCGCCTCGCAAGTCACGTCGATCGCCGCGGATTTCTCTAGTGTCTATGCGGATCTCGCGACGATCAGCGCGCAGTTCCCTTCGCTCTTGCGGGTCGATGTTTCCTCTTCGACCCTCCTGGGCCATCACGGTGCCCACGCAGCAGACCGCGACGATTAAGAGCAGCAAACTTCGGTACACGTTCTTCATTATTTCTCTCCTCCAGATTTTAAAAGTTACAGGCCGACTGGCCCCGCATTCACCGAAACACGGAGGAGAGACACTTCGACGAGCAAAGCACCATTCCCGCTTCACACACTCAATCCGTTGGACGGGTTTCGGCAAACCCCTTGCTCAAAGACTTAGACGCCGGAGGCAGGCCTGTGGACGAAGTTTTGGACAGAGTTTCGCGCACCCGGGCAGATTTACGAATCGACAACTGCGAAGGGTAATTCCTCCAAGTCCCGGCTACAGCCAGCATCAACGCTATCGACCAGCTAATCCCACCAACGGGCAGTTGGTGGTCCCTTCAAGTCCTGCCTACAGCCTGCATCACCTCTTAGCGACCAGCTAATCCCACCAACGGGCAGTTGGTGGGCCCTTCAGGTCCCGCCTACAGCTGTCAGCTGCGATACGTGTGTCCGTCTGAACAATCCTCCAACTGCCGTTGGTGGCATTGGTAGCTTCTTGCACGCTCGACTCGGTAGATAGGGCATGAACCATCCACCAACTGCCCGTTGGTGGGATTCGTATCGATTGTCTTAACGCTTTTTCAGACAACGGAGTATTATTCCGCGAGCTTTGTCGTGTAGCTCTGTCAAACTGATGATCCCGGTTCGCACTCTGATAACAACCCGTCGACGATCGCTAAATTCCATCTCACACTCAATCTCGAATGTCATAACGCCGCCGCTGAAGTGGGCCGGCGGAAAGCGTTGGCAGCTTCCGTATCTGAGCGAATATTGGACACCACACAACTCGAAACGTCTTGTTGAGCCATTTTGTGGCGGGCTCGCTGTCACTTTGGGGCTGATGCCGGACCGCGCGCTGTTAAACGACATCAATCCTCATCTGATTAATTTCTATCAATGGCTAAAGCGTGGTTTACGAACTTCGATTGTAATGGAGAACTCGGCAAGCTGTTTTTATCTGCACCGATCGAATTTCAATCAGTTGCTGCGCGCGGGAAGACGAAGGTCTAAAGAAGCCGCCTCGATCTTCTACTACTTGAATCGCACCGGCTACAACGGGCTTTGCAGGTTTAATCGAAGTGGTGAGTTTAACGTTCCGTTCGGCACTTACAAGAAGATTAACTACCGAACTGATTTCACTATATACAAACCACTATTCGCTAAGTGGGAGTTTTCAAGTTCCACTTTTGCAGAATTGCAACTGAAGCCTGACGACTTTGTCTACGCAGATCCACCCTACGATGTTGAGTTCACCCACTATTCAAAGGACGGTTTCGGCTGGGAAGAACAAGTGAAAACTGCCGAGTGGCTGGCAAAGCACTCTGGACCTGTGGTGCTCTCGAATCAAGCTACGAAGCGAATTGTTAACTTGTACGAAGATCTCGGTTACCGCCTGATTTACCTCGAAGCTCCGCGACGGATTAGTTGCACCGGCGACCGCAAGCCAGCCGGAGAGGTGCTGGCGTTACACAATCTGAGTTGATCGTTTTACGCGGGCCTGCGGAGATACGAACGGAGCTGCGGTGGAGTCGCCTTCCTTAGCAGCGCAGCCTTCGCTTTCCACTCCATGGATCGACTCAACTCCACCAGAAACTTTGTCTCTCCGGACTCAAGCACTGCAACCGGCTCGCCGTCGCGATACAGAATTCGATTCGCCGCATGAGCTGTGAGTCGATTGCCAGGGGTGATGACGCCAATCAGATTCAGAGGATCGGCAGCACTAACTGACATCAGACTCTCCTGAGCAGCAACGCCCTCGGTTGTTCGTGCTCTGCGAATCGATCGCAGCATTCCAACAGCTTCCGGCAGGGCAAATTGCTCACCGGAAATTCCCGCAACGAATCTACCTCCCCGGATTTCACCTCTTGCCTCGAGCCGGTGATAAGTCCTCAGCAACACGCGCCACGGAACAACTATCCCCTCTCGCTCGAGCAATCGCTTGAACACCACGCCATACCGTTTTAGCAGGATACGAGCAATCTGCTCAGCAGTATCACGATCAACTTGCGCATCAGTCGATGCTCCTGCTCGGTTCAGGATGGACCATCGTCCGGCGCTCGCCATCGTATACACCGGCTCGCGACTGCGGCGTCGAGCCGCAGCCTGAGTCTTTCTATTCGACGGAGTCAGCAGCGCACGCAACCCTGTGAAACTGTCAGACACTACCAGTCCCGACGCTACAAGATCAGCCAAAGACTCTTCCACTTGAACTCGCAGTAGCCGGGTTCCATCAACTATGTCGTTGAAGAACGATGCACCATGTGTCTTCAGGTACTGGAATACAGCTTCGGTTGTAGTTGAGAGATTCAGCTCCTCGGAGGACGGGCGCGGAAACGCCGAGTTCCAAACACCGTAGTTCTTTCGCCGTATAAGCGCTATGGGTGTAGTGCGCACCGGTCCTGATCCGCGAGCTCGTTCATTGGCATTCTTTGCAGGCGACGGAGTGAGTCGCGCCCAAATCACCTCGCCTGACAAGCAAAGTACATCGAGCCACGCCGGATCATATTCAACGAGCCTGCTGGGAAAAATCTCGCCTTCCCACGCGGCGGCGGGAGCTTCCCAACCTTCGAGCTGCTCAATGATCGCTGCCAGGCTTTCGGGCCCTTCCATCTGATGCTCGGGAGCAACCTTCTGCCATGCCAGCAGGAAGCGAACGAAATCGGTGGTAGCGACAGGTTCGATCTCCTGACGCAGTCGGTTCAACGTGTAACTGTGAATTCTTGCGAGCAACCGGCGCGCAACCCACTCAGTTTCAGTAGTTCCCGGTGTGAAGCGGCCACGCATTACATAGCCTTCCGCCTCGAGCCTGACAAGGGCAACTTCGACGTCGTTGCTCGTAAGGTCCGACGCTGTCGCCAAAGCGTCAACGGTCACTGGTCCAAGTCCATCGAGCCTTCCTCGGAACACCTCCATTAAGGCATCTTCACGAGAGGCTATCTGCGAGTAGGAGGCAGGAGCGACGATCACTGGATCAATCACTGCATCTGCGAAAATCGCTTGCAGCTGTGGCAAACGCTCTGCTGCTACCCACAACCTGGCGCCGCCCGGCGTTGAAAGCACAGTCGCGCGTCGCTCAGCTTCCAGCTCGGCAAGAAAGCCTTTCCAACCTTCGGACGGAGTGTCACTCGAGGCTTCTTCCGTGGCCAGTCCTCCCAACATGCCCTCAGCTTCAGTTACAAACCCGAGCTCAACCAAGGCATCGTGCAGTTCGTCTGCATTCTCTGCATCCGGCCAGGCCTCGATCCGGACGCGATCTATTGCAGCCTGATCCAACTTACCGATGTCTGCAGCACTTTCGGGATCGAGCCAACGCCGCTGATAGACTGCACGCGTTCGACGTTCTTCGAGCGGCGCATCATCCAAATAGGCATACGGACGAGCGTTAAGAATCTCCGTTGCTAATGGCGAGGGCTCGAGCACATCACGACCGACGAGGTTCTTCTCGCCGGCTTCGATGGATCGCAATAGAGTTTCGAGACCGTCGATGTCCATCGCCTCCTCGAGGCAGTCGCGCACTGTTTGAGTCACAAGAGGATGCTCTGGAATTTCGCGCTGCCCGACGACATTTTCCGCACAGGCGACCTGATCCGGGAACACTGCTGTCAACAGATCCTCTGCGTCCATCCGTTGCAGTTGAGCAGGAATCTTCTTCCCACCTCTCCGGCGCAGCACGGCCAGCGAACGCGTAACATTCCAACGCCAGCGAATATTCCACATCGGAGCGTCGAGCAACGCCTGGCATAACAGTTCGCGAACTGTCTTTGAATTCAGATAGTGGAAAACGTCGTCGAGTGGAAAACTGTGGGTTGGTCCAAGAGAAAGAACAATCGCATCTTCGGTGGCAGCTGCTTGCAACTCAAAATTGAACTTGCGACAGAAGCGCTTGCGTAATGCCAGGCCCCACGCTCGATTCAAACGACTTCCAAACGCCGAATGAATCACGAGTTGCATGCTGCCGCTGTCGTCAAAGAATCGTTCGAGAACGAGGTTCTGAATCGTGGGCATCATACCCAACGCTGCCTTCGCCGTAGCGAGGTATTCAGCGATTTGCTCGGCAGGAAAACGCGAGAGCCCGACTTCGTCCTGGAGATATTGGATAGCAGGCTCGAGATCGATTTTATGAGCCGGCTCTTCCTCGGGATCCTGGCCATTCCCATTCTGAGCATTCCAAATAACCCTGTCAGAGACTTCCTCGCGCAGTCTGGATACCGAACCGGATAGTTCGATGGTTCTTGATGGAGCTTCACCCAGCCAGAACGGAATGGAAGGTGGCTGTCCATGCGCATCTTCAACACGGACTTTTCCTTGTTCGACTCGGAGAATCCGCCACGAAGTATTTCCCAGTTGGAAAATGTCGCCTTGCAGACTCTCAATCGCGAAATCCTCGTTGAGTGTTCCAATGACCAGACCACTGGGTTCAAGAACGACGGCATAATCCGCTGTATCGGGAATCGCACCACCGGAAGTAATCGCAGCCAAACGAGCCCCACGACGCCCACGCAAGCGATGATTCACCGCGTCGTGATGGAGGTACGTCGAGCGACGTCCGCGCTTGGTTGAAAAACCTTCGGCGAGCATTCTGACCACAGCATCAAAATCTTTGCGCTCCAGGTTACGATACGGATACGCGCGTCTCACCATTTCAAACAGCGCGTCTTCATTCCATTCCTCAGCAGCCACTGAGGCGACGATCTGCTGCGCCAGAATATCGAGCGGCCGTTCCGGTATGCCAACGCGGTCCAACTCTCCACGACGAATCGAATCGATTAGAGCCGCACACTCGACCAACTCGTCTCGCGAGAGAGGGAACACTCGGCCTTTGGGAAAACCGGCGACGGTGTGATTAGACCTGCCAACCCTCTGCAGGAAACTCGCTATGGAGCGAGTCGAGCCAATCTGGCAAACGAGATTCACATCGCCGATGTCGATACCTAATTCGAGCGAGGCTGTGGCAACTAAGGCGCTGAGCTCACCGGCTTTTAGTCTTTGCTCGGCTACAAGCCGTTGTTCGCGTGCAAGACTTCCATGGTGAGCGGCGATGTTCTCGTCTCCAATTCGTTCGCCCAGGTGCCGTGCGACGCGTTCCGCGAGCCGGCGTGTATTTACAAAGATGAGTGTTGTTTTGTGCTCGCGAATCAGCTGAGCGAGGCGATCATGAACTTCTTCCCAAACTTCCCCCGACATCACTCCCTGCAGTGGAGATTCAGGAAGTTCGATAGCAAGATCGAGTTTCCGTGCGTGTCCGCTGTCCACGATGGTGCAGTTGGTAGTGCCGTCCGCGCTGATGTTTTGAGTTCCAACCAGAAATCGAGCTACCTCTTCGATGGGTCGCTGGGTAGCGGAAAGACCTATTCTGACTAGATTGCCGATTGCGGATTTTCGATTTTCGATTGGAGTCTCGGTTTCGTGCCGCCGGATCAGTTGTTCAAGGCGCTCCATTGAGAGGGCGAGATGCGAGCCGCGTTTGTCGCCGACGACGGCGTGGATCTCGTCGAGAATCAGGGTTCGCGCCGTTTGCAACATCCGGCGGCCACCCTCGCTCGTTAGCAGGATGTAGAGGGATTCAGGCGTGGTTACGACAATATGAGGCGGCCGCTTCGTCATTGCCGTGCGCTCAGAAGCGGGCGTATCACCCGTCCTGACCAGGGTCCGGATGTTTACGTCTGGCAGTCCCAGGTTGCGAAGTTCTTCCTGGATTCCCTCGAGCGGTTTCTGCAGGTTGATCTTGATGTCATTGCTCAGCGCTTTGAGAGGAGAGACGTAGATGACATGGGTCGAATCATCGAGCTTTCCCTCAACGCCTAAACGAACGAGGTCGTCGATAGCTGCCATGAAGGCAGCGAGAGTCTTACCGGAACCGGTGGGAGCGGCAATCAGGGTATGCTGGCGTTTCTTGATTGCAGGCCAGGCCGTCGCCTGAGGCGGGGTCGGGAGAGAAAACTCCTTCTGGAACCAGCTTGCGACAGCTGGATGAAAAATTTCGTGATTCATGGGAGTTTGGATTATAACCGCTCAGGAGAGAAATTGCACGTATGATACAATGGCCCACGAAAAGGACGTCCAGATAAATCCCATGGCAAAACAACCTTACTTCAGTCCCGACTTGTTCAAGTTCTTCAAGCAGCTGAAACGGAATAACAACCGCGATTGGTTTCAGGCCCACAAACAACAGTACGAAGAAACTGTGCGGGATCCATTTCTGAAGTTCATTAGCGATTTTCAACCAAGACTGCACAGGATCAGTCCACACTTCATCGCAGATCCGAAACCTAATGGCGGGTCGCTTCTGCGAATCTACAAAGATCTAAGGTTTCGACCCGATGCTCCGCCGTACAAAACCATGGCCGCGGCACGTTTCCCACACTCCACGTACAAACAAACCGCAGCGCCGGGTCTGTACCTGCACGTGGAAGGTGGAACTACTTTTTTCGCCGGAGGTCTTTGGCATCCCGAGCCGGAGGCACGTAATCGCGTGCGCGAAGCGATCCTCGCGTCTCCAGCCCAATGGAAGAAAGCCTCGAAGGGAAAACGCCTGACGAACCTTTGTGAGTTTGGCAAAGAGTCGATGACTAAAATGCCGCCGGGCGTCGATCCAAAGCATCCACTGGCGGACGATCTCAAACTGAAAGATTTCACTTTCTACACGATGTTCACTGATGCTCAGGTTTGCGCGCCAGACTTTTTGGATCGGGTGGTAAACGTTTCTGAAGCTGCGGGCTCCTACCTCGAGTTTCTTACCCGAGCACTGGGTCTACCCTGGTCGAGCGGTGAAAAGATGACGAAACGCGAGCTTTCGAATGTAGAGTCGTTTGAACTGGGCTGATGGCTGATCTAGTCGATAAATCGAAAATCAGAAATCGAAAATCGAAAATCCACTTGATGACTCCGTTTGAGAAACTGATTAACAAACTTGCAGCTCACTACGGCCGGCCCAAAACTCCGAAAGGCTCGGATGTGTTGGCCATAATTATTTATGAGAACGTCGGTTATCTCGTTGACGATGCCAAATGGGACGCGGCTTTCGCAGCATTGAAGAAACAGGTCGGTTTGAAGCCGACTGAGATCCTTTCAAGCTCAAACGAGCAGCTAACCTCGATAACAAAGCTCGGAGGCATTCATGCAGAATTGCGGGCGGCACGACTTAAGGAGATCGCGCAAATCGTTTTGAATGACTTCGACGGCGATCTGCGACCGGTCCTGCAACTGCCTCAACCTAAAGCAATCAAGGCTCTCAGGAAGTTTCCGTCAATTGGTCAACCGGGAGCAGAGAAAATTCTTCTCTTCACGAAGACCTACCCCATCCTGGCACTGGAATCAAACGGGTTGAGAGTGTTGTTGAGACTGGGTTTTGCGAAGGAGCGTGAAAGCTATGCTGCCAGCTACGCAGCAGCCCAGGCAGGAGTGGAAGATCAACTAACGGGCGATTGTCACTTTCTGATGCAAGCGCATCTCTTATTACGACAGCATGGAAAGGAGCTTTGCCGGAGAAGCCATCCCGCTTGTGACGTGTGTCCGCTGAAGAGCGATTGCCGGTACTATCGAGCTTCGCAGTGATCGTCGTGCTCCGAAGTGAGCACTACTCGAACTGCTTTTTGAACTCTTCAAACTGTTTCTGTAGCGCCGTCACATCAGCTCGCAGAGTTTCAACCTGGTGCTCGAGAGCTGATACTCGCTCAGACTCGCCAGCACGACTCCCACGACGCGCTGGCTCAACTTCCGCCATCGCCTCCACATTGATTTCGCCGCAAAGCAAGTGGGCGAAACGCGCCTCTTTTTGTCCCGCCTGCCTCGGTAACCTCGTCACCAGCGGATCCGGTTCCTTTGCACTCAGCCCGTTCAGTGTCTGATCGACGTCTTCAAGCGTGGCGAATTCATGCAGCCGAGCCGCTCGATCCTTCAATTCACCCAGAGTCTGAGGTCCGCGCAACATTAATACGCACATCAACGCCAACTCCGGCTGGCTCAAATGCAGCACTTCCGGCATGACGTGCTTGTATTTCGGGACACGACTGCTGCTGCCATAGAAAACGTACGCAAGGTTCTTTTCGCGCAAACTTTCCAGAGCTCTCATCACTTCGCTTTCGTCGTATGACGTGACCGGATTCCGATTGTTCTTCTGATTACAAGCAAGCGTCAGAGCATTCAGAGTCAAAGGATAGTACTCGGGGGTGGTCACCTGTTTTTCAACCAGCGACCCCAGAACTCTCGCTTCAACGTCACTTAATACTGTTGTCATTTACGGTTTATGGAGGCGAGCTTTGATCTACGAATTCCGGGCGCAGCGAAATCCCGAGATCATCCAGCGCTCATTTGCATGGAAAAAGTTTCGGTAAGACGAACGGATATGCAGCTGAGGCGTAGCAAATGAACCACCGCGCAGAACCTTCTGGTTAACAAACCATTTGTCGTTATATTCGTCGAACTCAGACTTAAATCCGGGATAGGGAACGTAGTCGGAAGTGGTCCACTCCCAAACGTCGCCGATCATCTGATGACAGCCGAAGCTGTTTTGTCCTTCCGGAAGAGCACCAATCCCGACGGTTCCCCAATAGTTATTCCCGAAGAGATTAGCTTTCGAGTTATCAGGCGGACTATCACCCCACGGGAAATTCAGTTTGCGGTTTTGAGCAGGGTTGAAGCACGCAGCTTTTTCCCATTCCGCTTCTGTAGGCAGTCGCTTGCCGGCCCACTTGGCGAAAGCTGAAGCTTCGTAAAAGCTAACGTGGGAAACCGGTTCGCGGCCTTTACTTTCGACCGTATGCAAACCGGCAAAGTCCCGAATCATCCACACGCCATCATGGAATTCCCAGTACATCGGCGCTCGCCAGTGTTCACGGTTTACAGCTTCCCACGCTTCCGAAAACCACCAACGATAGTCCTGATAACCGTTGTCACGCATGAACTCTAGGTATTCGGCGTTGCTCACCGGGGCTCGGTCAATCGCAAAATCCTGCAGAAACACCTGGTGCTGAGGCTTCTCATTGTCGAAAGCAAACGATCCCTGGCCTTCGCCACTGTAGCCGAGCAAGAACAAACCTCCTTCAATTTCGGCCATGCCTGTTACTGATTGCTGCGACTCAGGTGAAGGCGCTTTTTTCGGAGAGTAAAGATCACAAAGCAGATGTTTGATGTCGTAAACCAGCAGCTCCTGGTGTTGCATTTCGTGCTCGAGACCGAGTCGAACGAGCCGCAGTATGTCTTGCGCATTGTTGTGGCTGTCGAGCGAATCCAGAAACGCGAGCATCAGTTCGTCGATGCGCTCTCGGTAAGCAATCGTCTCTGCCACGGTAGGTCGCGAGCGGGTACCGCGTTTTGGCCGCTCGATGCGCGCACCGAACCCTTCGTAGTACGAGTTGAAATAGAAGAGGAACTCTTCTGAATACGTCTGGTAACCTGGCTTATGAGCCTGCAACAACGTCTCGAAAAACCACGAAGTATGACCAATGTGCCACCGGGGTGGGCTCATGAACTCCGCTGTCTGAATTACGTAGTCCTCGATTTCAAGCGGAGCAACGATCTGCATCGTCTGCGCTCGAACGTTACGATAGAGAACGCTTGTGTCGCGAATGGGACTGGAAAGCTCGCTAGCGGCGATCGGTTTCGTGCTACTCATGGAAGGTTCATCATAAGCCACGATGGCAGGTGCGCCAAAACCCAATTAGCGGTGACAGTTTGCGAATGCCCGCGGCTTGCCCGCGGGCATTGCTGGTTGGCGAGCAGCAGGCATAGCAACGAACGTGAGACTCCCGCGGACAAGCCGCGGGCATCCAGAATCGAGATCAGCGCCTTCGGTACACTTACAAATGAGGAGCAGGAGGAAGCGTAAGCTCAGTTGACTAGAATCGACCGCGGGCCTTTTTGAATCACCCTTCCAATCACAACTGCGTGTGGATAATGAGAACACAACGTCTCGAGCAAGGCGGCGGCGCGATCAGCGGACGTGGCGATCAACATGCCGCCAGCTGTCTGCGGGTCGAAGAGCAGTTTGATCAAATCTTCACTGACTGAACCATTGATTTCGACATCATCGCCGACATATTGGCGATTGGTCTTGTCACCGCTGGTTAGCAACCCGGCCGCTGCGAGCTCGAGCGCTCCTTCAAGCAGTGGAACCGATTGTGAATCAATCTCGATTGTCACCCTGCTGGCGCACGCCATTTCCCAGGCGTGGCCTATCAGTGAAAACCCGGTTACATCGGTCGCAGCTTTCACGTCGAATTCGCGCATGGCTTCCGCCGCAAACTTCCCGGGTGTCAGCATCGTGTTCACTGAACCTTCCACAATATCGTCTGCAGCTTTTTCGAACTTTATACCGGTGGAAATTACGCCTGTGCCAATCGGCTTGGTAAGAATCAGTACATCGCCAGGGCGAGCTCCGGAATTCGTGGCAACTTTATTTGGGTCTATTACACCGGTCACCGCATAGCCGAACATGATTTGCTCGTTGTCGACACTGTGACCACCAATCAGAACGACACCGTGGCTGTTTAGTGTTTCGAGTCCACCGCGCATGATTTCACCCAGGATGGCAGGGTCTACGCCTTTCTTGGGAAAGCAGGTAATCGCCATCGCGGTTATTGGAATTCCCGCCATAGCCCACACGTCATTGATCGAATTGAGAGCGGCAATGCGACCATATTCATAAGGGTCGTCAACAATTGGAGTGAAAAAATCTACAGTTTGTACGAGGGCAAGGTCGTCTCGAAGACGGTATACTCCCGCGTCGTCGGCAGTATCAAAACCGACAATCAGGTTTTCGTCCGTAGGCTGTTTTGGTAGCCCGCTCAAAACCTGAGCGAGTAAGCTCGGGCTAAGCTTCGCCGCTCAACCGGAGCATGAAACCATCTGCGTCAGACGCATTTCATGAACCTCCCTTCGTAAGATTCCACTACTGAGCTCATCCACAGATTACACAGATTACACTGATTATTTAAGAGTGGGTCAGCCTTGAGTGGATTAATCTGCGTAATCTCTGGATATGCCTCTTCGTAAGATTCCACCACTGACTCAGCGACAGATTACACTGATTATTTAAGAGTGGGTCAGCCTTGAGTGGATTACTCTGCGTAATCTGCGTAATCTGTGGATATGCCTCGAAGAAAGTCGCGCGTTCGCATCGGGCCGGCGGGCTGGTCATACAAAGATTGGAATGGAGTTGTCTATCCCGCGAAGCCCGGATCGAAATTCGATCCGCTCGAATACCTCGCACAATTTTTCGACACCATTGAAATAAACAGCAGCTTCTATCGCCCACCTGCCGCCACAACTACTGAAGCCTGGGTCAAACGAGTAGCGCACAATCCCGATTTCGTTTTCACAGCGAAGTTGCCTCAGATATTTACACACGAGAGGGGAAAGGCGACCAGTGAAGATGAAAAAGCATTCCGCGAAGGCATCGATCCGCTGATGAAGGCAGGTAAGCTGGGAGCGCTGCTGCTCCAGTTCCCCTGGTCTTTCAAAAACACTGACGAGGATCGACTCTACCTGACGAAACTTCTAACTCGTTTGGAAGAATATCCTCTCGTCGTTGAGGTGCGCCATTCGTCATGGAACTCGCCTCGCGTGCTCGAGTCACTTGAGGAGCAGGGGGTTGGGCTTTGCAATATTGACCAGCCGTTGTTTTCGAAATCGATAAAACCAGCGGCTGTGTCGACGTCGCCCGTTGGTTACGTACGGCTACACGGAAGGAACTATCAAAACTGGTTCAGGGATCAAGCCCCGCGAGACGAGCGATACAATTATCTTTACACCGTCGAGGAATTGGATCCGTGGATTGATCGTATCAAGGAGATTGCGGCACACACCAAAGAAACGTATGTCATTACCAACAACCACTTTCGCGGCAAGGCAGTGGTGAACGCTATCGAAATCAAAGCGGCTTTAAGTGAAGAGCGTGTGCCGGCGCCCGCACCCCTTTTTGATGAATACGAGCGCCTCGAGGAATCTGCGACGCCGGGCAATACGAGCGAGGAACCGAGCCTATTCGACTCAGACGCTAAGGCGTGACTGTTTCAAGCTGACTCACTGGCCCACTTTGAGATCGTCTGGGCGAAGGAAACCGGCAGTCCGTCAGGGTCGATGCAAACAGCGAGTTTGATTCCTTCATTGTCCCGTTGCGTCGGGGGCATGATGAAGTTCACACCTTTCGACTTCAACTCGTTATAGGTCGCCTCCAAATCATCAACATTGAAACCAATCGAACATGTTCCAGCGATCTTCGACTTGCCGTCATCGGTTGACCCGGCTTGACGAATACCACCACCATGCAAAGCGAGCGTAGTACCGCCGGTGTCGAACTCAGTCCATTCTGGTGATTGAAACTTCAGCGGAATGCCTAACTTGTCGGCATAGAACTCTACCGAACGAGCCATATCAGAAACGATTATCATCGTGTAATCGATCTTCTCGAACATTCAGGAAACCTCCGGTTATTTCTTTCGAACCTTGCTGCTACCCATGGCTGTGATGACGTCGTATTCGTCTTTTGTGAGCGGCATCACTGACAGCTGGGATTGCCTGATTAGAGGCAAACCATTAAGACGTTTGTCGTAGCGGATAGCCGGCAATGGGACTCGCGTAGCAAACGGCCTGACCGGCTTGAGATCTACGGCAATCCACTGCCCGTCATCTGCGGTGGGATCGGGATAAGCGGCCTTTACGACTTCAGCTAATCCGACCACTGCCTTGTCTTTGCCGGAATGATAGAACAAGACGCGGTCTCCTGTCTTCATTTCCCTGAGGTTGTTACGAGCCTGGTAATTTCTGACGCCCGTCCAATCAGTCTTGCCGTCGCGCACAAAATCGTCCCAGGAGTACGTCTCGGGCTCCTGCTTCACCATCCAATAAGAAGTGCTGCTTTTGCTTTTCATTTTCTGCCCCGTTCTCATATTGATGTGATGGTGCGACCAGGCTGGCGTTTCAGATCGCACAGTCAAAGCAAGTAGGTCGTTCCTGATCCTTCTTGTCGTCGCTTAAAGCAGCCCTTAGAATGCCAGTCCTCTTAAATACAGACCACACAGGAGAACGATATGCTGAAAGAAGGCGATAAGGCACCTGATTTTTCTACTACTGACGCCGACGGCAAGACGATCAAGCTCAAAGACTTCAAAGGTCAAAAGGTCGTGCTCTATTTCTATCCGAAGGATGATACGCCTGGTTGCACAAAAGAGGCATGTTCATTTCGAGATGATTTCGGTACTTTCAAGAAGCGCGGAATAAATGTGCTCGGCGTATCACCCGATAGCGAGACTTCGCACAAAAAGTTTGTGCAAAAATACAAGCTGCCCTTTATGCTGCTCGCCGATCATGAACACAAGATAGCCGATGCTTATGGCACATACGGCCAAAAGAAGTTCATGGGCCGGACTTACATGGGAATCCTGCGAACGACATTCCTCATCGATGAGAAGGGAAAAATCAAGAAAGTATTCGAGAAGGTAAAACCTGACGAACACGCCCGTGAGGTACTTGAGGCTTTTAATTCGTAATCATCGATCAGGCCGGAGATTGGCTGTTAGGCTGCCACCCAACCGCCAATCTTTTCCGGCTCGCCGTCCGGGTTCTTGCCGGGCATCAGGCCTTGCAGGCAACTGAAGGAACTTGGGACATCCCGCTTGCGACGAGGAATCCGCGGATCGTCCTCCGAAACCACGGACTCGCTCGAGTCGTTGATGAAATAAACACGCGTATTGTCGACCACTCCAGTACGAATCTCTCTGGACCATAGAAGCAAATTGGCAAGCGCATCGCCAATCTCATCTTTGCCCATCTTCGTATCCTGGGCGATCTCCTTCTGCGTCCGCGCCCCCCTGCGGATTGCATCTCGAACACGATCGACGGGCGAGAGTTTACCGGCGGATCTTGTTCCGTAGGGAGAGTGACCTCTTGGGTCCTCGCCGTCCGACGTGAACATCGCCGACATATCGATCTGTTGTGACATGTATCGCTTGCGTGCTGACTTGTATTCCTTCAGCGCTCGCCTGCTCGCAGTTACTTTCTTTCTGATACAACTCTTGCAATATAAATTTCGCCCATCCTTACGGGCTCTACAGACTCCGAATTCAATAAGTGGTAAGTCTTGCGTGCATATCGGACATTGCTTGGTGTCGGGGATCAGGCAAGTTTCAGCTTTCATCTAGACGCTCCAAAGGCCCGTGTCTGGGCATGAATTAACTTGCTGAAAGCTAGCGCTAACCCTGACGACGGATTGAGATCTCCATCGTTCGGACAACTCAGTGTTGAGGTGTTTGGGGGCGGCGAAGAAACCCTGTCGGGCCAGGGAGTTCGCCTAAGATTGCCTGGGCAAATTCAAATCAACGATCAGTTGCCTATTCCAACTTTTCTGACAACGCCTATTCCGACTCGGCAGGTTTCCGGGCCATGCGAGAATAAATATAAAAGCTAGTGAACCTACTTTGAAATTTGATTTAGGGTTGCCGGTTCAATCTTGCTTCGGGCAATCATCGCTTTCAGCGAGGGACTCGCATTATAGTGATCACCGAAATTTTTGCAACTCCTTTTTGACCTACATTGCGGGCGATAAGGAAGAGTGCGAAAGCCATCAATTTGAACTTGACAAACTCGTTTACCGTTTCGATGCAAACAACTCTTTAAGGTAAGGATACGTGATCCGATAGTGCATGATCAGATGAGTTTCAGCCATTGCGAAATGCTGATTCAAACATGGACCAGCGTTTCATTTTTTCGTGCAAAAACAAGTATCTGTATCGCATTCAAAAACCGTTCGCCGTACGTTTCGCGCAATAACTTCTAGATGAACTCCCCTGGCCCTACCATTAGTGGTGCTCTTCGATTCGAGACATGGACCATGATCAGTAGCTACGAGCGACTCGATCAATTTCGAAGCTCGATATTGTTTTTTTATTACTGCATAAATGCATTTCGGGGCTCACAGGCCATGAAAAAACTCTGGAGAAGTTTTTGCGCGTGAGGGACAACACGGTTGAGATGCGATAACTTCTCACAGGTAAGAATCTTGAAAAAGTAGCCGGGCGTTTTCCACAAAGTTTTCCACAGAAATCTGTGGATAAGTAATCGTCATGTTGACTTGCTCGCACGTCGCGCGCGATCCCGTACACGATACACGAACTTCAACCCTGACCAGGTTTCATCTATCGCGCAGATCTTCACATCGACAAGGCCGCAATCGAGACCGATATGCTGAACAACATCAAATGATAAATCTGTTACAACGCCCGAGCTCTTCTTTGGCCACGCAACCCAGATCATTCCATTGGCTGTGAGTTTTTCCGCAAGGATAGGAAACTTCGTTCGTAAAGCTCTCTCCGCTTTTACGAAGACGAGGATTACATCCAATGGCGGCGTCAAATTCGAAATGACCTTTGCTTTCTCAGGTAGCTTGCTGAGTGTCTTCATGAAAGTCTTCGGAGCCTCAACGAGCCCAATCCGAAATCCCTCTTTGACTCCCAACTTTTTGATTAGAGGTGTACCTGAATAACCGGCTGTTTCCATTCGAGCTCTCCCATTAACCGACGGCAGCCTTTCGAGGATTCTTAAGACCCGTAGACAATTTATTCTTAACTTCCCTCAACACGCGTGCTGCGAGCGAGCCCTCGTTAGCATCAAGAAACTCACGCACGGCGTTGCTGTCTCTCTTGGACAGTTCGCGCAGTGCCCATGACAGACTTTTCACCACCATATCATCCCGATCGCGAATGACGAGCTTGCAAATGAGCAGCGTGCGCATCACGTCGCCGCTGCCGCCGCGCGCCTTATTATTCAACGCAACGGTGCTTACGACAGCAGCTCGACGCCACCAACGGTCATCCGAGACTGCCCATCGCTTTATCAACGAGTCCGGCACGTGACGCTCGCGCCAAGCAGGTCCGGCGACATAGCATGCGAACGCGTCGACCTCGCCCCAGCTTTGAATTCCAGAGCCGAGTTGCTCGAGGGAGTCTGAGTCAATCGAGCCTAGCGCCTGCTTGTCATTCAAAATCAGTTCATATGCAAAGAAACGCGGAAGTGAGGCATTGCGCACCAATCTGAGAGCAAGTTGTTTCACCAGCTCAGGAGACTCATGCTTCAGCCGTTTAGAAAATTCACGTCGCACTTTACGGATCTCGGCAGTGGACGCGAGTCCAAATTGATTAAAACGTGCGTTGAGCTCGAGTGCCAGTCTCTCAACATCGTCGGTCAAAGCAGTATGGGGTGTTCCACCGGGTGCTTTACGGCGTCGTCCATCAGTCAGCTTGTTTTTCACCAAAGCCTCAGCACCTTCCACCATGCGAATCCAAAGATGATCCAAACAGGAATGTTCACCAGGGAAGCAATGAGTCCGTACCACCACCATTGTCGTTGACCCACATATCCTGCTCCGAAATAAATGGGTCCGGCCGTTGTGCCATAGTGAGTCACCGAAGCACCAAGATTGGAAAAATATGCAAGAGACAAAACCGCGAGATATGTCGGAGTACCGGCTGCCAGGATCACTAGCAGGAAAGGGATGTACATGGCAGTCACGTGAGCGGTAATACTTGCAAAGCCATAGTGTGCATAAAAGTAAATCAGCAACAAGATTCCCAATGCGGCAAACCAGGGCAGTCCACCCGTGAGGCTTCCTGCACTCTCAGCAAATCTCTTAGTCAGTCCTGTCTCACCTAATGCTTCTGCGAGTCGTACCAACCCGCCGTACCAAATGAAAACTCCCCAGCCGCTGCGCTCTCCGACAATGTCGTCCCAATCCAAAACGCCAGTTATAAGCAATACACAAACGCCGATAAGTGGTGGGATTGAGTAATCCAGCAATGAGATGTAAGCAAGAGCCGCCAGCGGCCGGTTTGGATGAGTTTGAGCTAACACAGTGATCCAACCGCTCAGGCCACGAATAATCCACAGCGCTGCAACCACTAAGAAAATCACCAGCAGGATCAGTTCGTGACGGTTCATCGGACCCATTCGCTTAAGCTCGGTCTTTGCAAACTCGGCAGCACCGGGTGTTCGCTTTATCTCTGGCGGAAAGATTCGATACAAAAGTCGCGGTACGATCAGCAGCGAGACAATTCCCGGTACAGATGCCCACAGCATCCACCGCAGGTAACTCATCTCGACTCCTGCGGACTGCTGCGCAAACTTAGCGATAAGTACATTCGATGCCTGCCCTGTGAGAAACATCGCACAGATAATGACCTCGCATTCATAAAGCAAGAGCATCAAAAAAGCCCCGAGGCGTGCAGCTGTGGGGCCAGGCCGTGATTCGTAAGCTTCGGACAGGCTTTTCGCGATGGGAAAGATGATCCCGCCAGATCGAGCTCCAGTCGACGGGATGATTGTGGCCAGGACTACATCCGTTCCTATCAGAGCGTAGCCAAGCCCAAGTGAATGGTGGCCGATAGCTTTTATGAAAATGAGAGCGATGCGTCGACCCAAACCCGTTTTAATCATCGCTCGCGAGATGAAGAAGGCCGCAAGCACAAGCCAGACAATCGGATCAGCGTATCCGGCTAACGCTTCTCTCACCGGCAGTGCGCCTGTCAGAGCAACCGCTGTTACGCCCACCAGCACCATTGCGCCGCCCGGAATCGGCTGAACGATTGAGCCCGTTATCGTGGCTGCAAAGATGGCCAGAAGACGCCAGGACGCCGTAGTAATGCCCGCCGGAACAGGTATGAGGAGAATCCCAAAGGCCACCGCAAGCACAATCAGCCACCGAAGCAGACTGGTGCGCCAGCCTTTGGTTTCCGCTTGAGTTTCCGTTTCTTTTTGGTTGTCGATGGTTGAAGCCGTGTCAGCCACTTGTCAGGTGGTCTTTCCTTCCGATGAGAGCACGGTTATAAGACGTTTCCGGATACTATTAGAAAACTGACCAGCACGCCAGATCCGTAATTACATGTGGGAAACCAATCGGGGGAAAAACTTGATCTAAAGAGCAATGCTTATTAAGAAGCCTGAAGACATAAAATCAAGCGAAATAACTGATCGCAGGGTTTATCTGAATCGACGTCTATTCATGCGGGGCGCCGTCCTGGCAGCAACGGCGACCGCGACCGCCTTTCTCTACCGGAACCTGAATCCGCCTGCAGCGGAATTACCGAAGGGAACAAAGCTGGACGCCGTGCAATCGGCGGCTACCGAAGAAGCAATAAAGAAGGGGTATCGCGTAGACGAAAAGCTCACCTCCTTCGAAGACATCACGAATTACAACAACTTCTACGAGTTTGATACCGAGAAACGATCGGTGGCTTCAGCAGCCAAAGGCTTTATTACCAGGCCCTGGAGCATTGCGGTTGAGGGTCTTGTAAACAAACCGAAAGTGTTCGACCTCGAGGAGCTACTGCGATTGCCGCTTGAGGAGCGGGTTTACCGGCTACGTTGCGTCGAAGGATGGTCAATGGTCATCCCGTGGGTCGGCTTTCCTTTGTCATTGATTCTCAATAAGGTCGAGCCGAACTCACAGGCAAAATACGTTGCTTTTCAAACCCTGCTGGATCCTAAACGCATGCCGAACCAGCGAACGGGCGTGCTTGAATGGCCGTACGTCGAGGGGTTGAGACTGGACGAGGCGATGCATCATTTGACGATTCTCGCCACGGGTCTGTACGGCGAGACGCTGCCACCTCAGGACGGTGCTCCAATACGGCTCGTAGTGCCGTGGAAATATGGGTTCAAGAGCATCAAGTCAATTGTGAAAATCACTCTGACAGCCACTGAGCCTCCGACCACATGGAGCTCATACGCGCCAGACGAGTACGGATTCTATTCAAATGTAAATCCGAATGTTCCGCATCCACGCTGGAGTCAGGCTCGCGAAAGACGCATCGGTGAATTTGGACAGCGCCCCACACTGCTTTTCAACGGATATGGGGATCAGGTTGCCAGCCTCTACAACGGAATGGATCTGAAGAAGTATTTCTGAACCATGATTGTGTAATTGATGACTGACGTTAAGTTCACAAAACTAGTTGTCTTCGTGAATTCGTCGGTGCCGTTAACCTTGCTGCTCTGGGACGTGTATCGCAAGGCGGTTGGGGCAAACCCGCTCGAGTTCGTTACGCGCACCACGGGCATGTTGACGCTGATCTTTCTGACGTTAACCCTGGCAATAACTCCCCTGCGCAAGATCTTTCGCGCGAACTGGTTGGTAAAGGTCCGGCGCATGGTCGGACTGTTTGCTTTCTTCTACGGCACAACGCACCTGCTCACCTACATCTGGTTTGATCGGTTCTTCAATCTCCGAAGCATCTTTGGCGACGTGCGGCAGAGGCCTTTCATCGCCATCGGAATGGCAGCGTTCTTTCTGATGGTTCCGCTTGCGATAACTTCAACGGACAAAATGGTTAAGCGCCTGGGTGGGAAGCGATGGATCAAGCTGCATCGAGTGGTTTACCTGGCAGCCGTCTTGGGAGTGGTTCATTTCTGGATGCTGGTCAAGTCGGACACTCGTCTTCCACTCACCTTTGCTTTCATAGTATTACTGCTGCTCGGTCATCGCATCTTTGTAAAGTACTTCCCACCCGAAAGTAGCCCGGCCAAGACCACGCTGCTGCGGGACGAGTAAGCTTCCTGTTATGAATACTGTCGAACGATTTTCTGCTCGAGTTGAGAGCTATGTGAAATACCGGCCGGGTTACCCGACCGAGATTGTTGATCTCCTAACGAACGATTACGGCCTAACGCCTGATTCGGTAATCGCTGACATCGGTTCGGGCACCGGCAAACTGTCTGAGATATTCCTTCGCAACGGCAATCGTGTTCTGGCCGTCGAACCGAACGCGCCCATGCGGAAAGCGGCCGAGCAGCTTCTGTCAAATTATTCGGGCTTCGTGAGTATTGACGGATCAGCCGAATCTACGACGCTAGAACCGGCAAGTGCTGACTTCATCACAGCAGGCCAGTCATTCCATTGGTTCGATCAAGCAAAAGCAAAATCCGAGTTTTCGCGGATACTGAAGCTCGGCGGTTGGGTTGTAATCATCTGGAATGAGAGACGGCTGGATGCGAGTCCTTTTCTGCGAGATTACGAGGAGCTCCTGCTGAAATACGGTACAGACTACAAGGAAGTACGTCACGAAAATACATCAGCGGATATCGCAAACTTCTTCGCGTCGAACAACTTTAACGTCCGGAATTTCGAGAACTTTCAGGAATTCGATTTCGAGGGTTTAAAAGGGAGGATTTGTTCTACTTCCTACACTCCCGAGCCTGGAACTTCGGCCTTTTTACAAATGTTAGAAGCTTTACAGAGCGTATTTTCTCGGCACGCGGTGCACGACAAGGTCCGGATCGAGTACAACACCGGCGTTTACATTGGCCAGATTTCTTGAATGGCTTGTTCGTTATCAGCAACCCGAACTTATCAATGAATCAAGACAGGCGAGCTTCAGGACGATTACCGGCAAACTTGGCAGTTCGATCTTCCGGAACAGTCGGATGTCGAACTGAAGACACAGCGTCGATGGCTTCGTGAATACCCTTGGGATTGCAGAGCTTGGCGAGGCAATAACTTTGGAATTCGGATTACCTTCCGGAGAGTGGTTGCCGGTAAACGGTGAAGTTACATCCTATCTTCCTGGTATGGGATTGGGACTGGCGTTCAAATTCACCAAAGTGGAAGAAGAAATCGCTCTGAGAAGACTTTTGACTTCGCTGACTATTGCACTGCTCTCTTCTGAATCGCTGCGATCGCCCGGGCCAGATCTGCACGCGTAAGATTATTCTGCGGCCGGAAGTAAGTCTCACTCGCAATCAATCCATTCGACAGAGCTACAGCAACATATCCTCGGAACTCCGCCGGAATGCTCGCAGCATCGAGAAACGGCAGCGCTCCCGAGCTTGCTTGAGCTTCGCCCGCTAATCCTGCAGCACGCACAAGCGCTACAGCACCAACCAGACGTGTCGTCAAGTCATTGGGTCTAAACTGCCCTCCCGTCGTATCCGTAAAAGGCGAACCGGCGGGTGACGACTGTACGCTCTCGATGAACTGTCTCGCGGAGCTATCGGAGACGTCGGAATACAAAGGATAGCTTGCTACGTACTGCGGAATGCGGGTCCCGAGGAACAGCGATCGCGCCAACTCCAATCTGCTGACGCCGAACTCGGGTCTGAACCGCGACCCGACCGGCCACATCGTAAATGCCCGGACTTCGCTGTAGATATCTGAACGTAGGCTTTGTGGTAACAAAGCAATATCGTTCATCGACCCATACCGCGCTCTGCCAAATTGGACTGCTCCGACAATAGGTTGAGGCGTGCCCAGGATACCGAGCGAATTCTTCACTTTGATTTGCCAGGTGCCTGCTGACGGAAGATGAATCGTGACGCGCTCGGTCTTGCCAAACAGAATCGGCAGGTTTACGAAATTCGATTGCCCACGAAGGTTTCCTGAAGAGTCGTAAACATAAAGAGCCAGGTCGTTCAAACTGAGCAGCGGTCCCCAACCAATCTGAACCGAAGCGAAGACTGTGTCTTGCGGAACCTGGACTGTGGTTTCATAACCCGTCGCCGGACTTACGGTTCCGGAAAAAGTCGTGAGTGGGTCATTGCTGAATTGAACTTGCCGGCGATCAATCGTGCCTCGCCATGATCCGAGCCGTCGATTTGGAAACTTAGCTTGCAGCACAGCGGCATGCACGTTGAGCATTCCCGCTCCAACCTCGTGTTGGTAGTACGGCGCAAGCGGCGTCGCGGTGCTTTGCAAAATATCGCGAACCTCGGCAGGCGTGAGCGACGGGTTAGCTTCCAGCATCAACGCTATCGCGCCGGCAACTTGCGGGGCTGAAAAACTGGTTCCACTCGCCGTTGTGTAATAAGGAAGTTCGGAAACGTCTAGGCGCTGAGTATCGGCTCCCACGAGACCCGCTATTCCCGTCACATTGGCAACGCCGAGCGCACGCGCGCTAACGACATCAACGCCTGGAGCGACTATTGTCGGACGGAAGAGAGCGCTCGCAAAATCTCCTCGCGAAGAAAAGCTCGCTAACTTTCCATTGGAATCGGTGGCTCCGACGCTTACCACCCACGGCGCAACCGCGTAAGGATTCAAAGAATGCTGGCCAGGACCGGTGTTGCCGGCTGAAAACACCACGTTAACGCCCGTATCAGTAAGCATCTTGCTCGCAATGTTGACCGGGTCATTGGTGTCGAACACGGTGTTTGCTGAGAAACTGCAATTGACTACGCGGACACCTTCCTGAGCTCCGTTCGTCAGCAGGTAGTCGAAACCTTCCAGCACATAAAGCAAGGTGAAGTCACCGGCACTGAGCCCGAGGAGATTCGCATCGGGCGCAACGCCTTTGAATTTGCCGTTCGAGCGCGTGCCATTGCCGCCGATCATGCCCGCCACAAACGTGCCGTGGCCGTACACGAGATCGGTGTTAGGCAAGCCTTCAACATTGACTGGGTAATTGAATCCGAGGCCAGCACTTTGAGTGTCAGCGAGCTTGATGTTCTTTCTAATGCGTCCGGCTAGATCGGCGTGATTGCCGTCGATTCCGGTATCGAGAACGGCTACGGTCACGTTGCGGCCAGTAAATGGAAGCCCGGCATTTGCCCCGACGAGATCAACGTCGCCGAATGCTCGATCGACGCCAGTCAGTTTTCGCACTTCCGGTTCGCTGGTGAGACTGAGGGTCCGGTTACCGTAAATTGAGCGCACTGCCGGCAGATGAGAAATCGCGAGAACCTGAGAGCGCGTACCGGTTAGTACGACCATCGGCAACGAACGAAAACGAGTTCCGCCGAGAATGCCAATCTGCCTCAGATCTGCCAGATCACTTTCAGTAGGAAGACGATGAAAGATCACGACTGCGTTAACGCTGCTGTCGTCGGAGATGCGGTTCAACGTGGCGATCAACTCGGGATCCACGCTTCGCAGCCCGGCTTGATCCTGACCCTGAGTTACGAGTGAAGTTAGCGCGTCAACTCCCGTACGGCTGATTGTTGAAGCACCGCTGATCGAAATGCCTTCGGCGTTGGCGACAATTACGAGGTCTGCACCCGTCAGCGTCAGGCCCCCTGCAGGGATCGAAACTGGCGAGCCGTCCGCGCCCGTTGCCGTAATACCGCTGGCAGTCGAGATTGTGACTCCATCTGCACCCGTTGCGGTTATTCCATCCGCGCCTGTCGCGGTAATACCGTCTGCTCCAGTTGCTGTGATGCCGTCGGCGCCAGTAGCGGTAATTCCGTCTGCACCCGTAGCGGTTATGCCGGCGGGAAAACGAATGTCGATCGAGTCGACTTGGTAAATCGTGCCATCTGCGCCCGTCGCAGTAATGCCGTCTGCACCGGTCGCCGTAATGCCATCCGCCCTCGTGATGTTAAGCGAATCCGCTCCAGTTGCGGTGATGCCGTTAAGCCCCGTGTAGGTGAATGCATCGGCGCCTGTTGCGGTGATGCCATCAGCGCCAGTTGCTGTAATACCGTCGGCTCCAGTAGCCGTAATCCCATCTGCGCCAGTTGCTGTAATTCCGTTCGGACCGAAAGTAAGAAGTCCGTCAGCGCCCGTCGCAGTAATTCCAGATGTGTCGATGAACTGAATACCGTCAGCGCCGGTAGCGGTGATCCCGTTACCACCCGTTACTCGTAGACCGGCGAGCACGGGGGCGGCGGCAAGCAGGAGTATGAGAGAAACCGAAATGGCGTTTCGGAATCGACTTGGCCTGCGGGCCGTGAAGCAGGGTGTCGCTAGCAAACGATCACCTCAGTCGGGGGTTGTCGGCGCAATAGTGCTGCTAGATTCGAAAGGGGAGATTGCAACAGGCTCGGAGTGCGGGTGACCTCCATCCACCGCCTGCGGCCAAAAACGATCCCACAGGGGAACGAACCGTTGGCCCATTCTATTTTTCTTTAACGGTAGATAATGTTGCGGAGCCATTGTGAATTTCCCACGAAAATTGCACCGAAACCCGCTTATTTCGGAGTCTGGTTGAATAACTCGTGATAGAGCTTCCTTGTTTCGGGACCAGGCTCCACTCCTAACTCCTTCTGCAACAACCGACGCAGCAGCTCGAACTGCTCGCGGGCAGCTCCCCGATGCCCTTGAGCGACATGTACTCGCATCAGTAAGCAGTGGATATCCTCGCGAAACGGATCTTCACGAAGAATCTGCTGCGCCAGTTGGGCCGATCTGTTCCAGTCCCCGGTTTTCTGGGCTACCTCCGCCAGCGCTTCCAGCAAATGCAAGTATTGCTCACGGTAGTAACTTCTTTGTTCCTCAACCCAGGGCTCATAACTTCCCTGGATAAACTCACCGCGATATAGAGCAACCGCTTGTGCAAAGGCTTCAACACATTCATCGAACTGCCGGGCACGACGAGCGCTCTCACCTTGAGCAACGAAGCGGTCAAAGTCTTCAATGTCAATCCGGTAGGAGAATTCCGAATTCAACTGATAATCACCATCCCGGTAAAGCAGAAAATTCTGTTTCAACGGCTGGTTACTGTTCAGGGCCTTTCTTATGTGTGAGACCGTGGGGTGAAAATTCTTTTCAACCACATCCGCATCGGTCTCGCCCCAGAATGTATCGATGATCGTGTCTTTCGAGGCACGACGATGGCGGCGCGATGCGATAAAGCAGAAGATGTCGCGCGCTCGCTTGGTGGTCCAGGCATCGGCCGCTGGCGGTCTTCTACGGTCACGGAAGATCTCTACCGGGCCGAGCATATTAATTGTCAGGTCTGTAACTTGTTCGGCTTGAAAGTGAACGGTTGTTGGTTGAGGAGCAGTCTGGGGTGCAACACTCGGCGCACCCATGTCGGCGGGTAGCAGTTCAATCGCTTCCTCGGTGCCGAACAATTCCGGGTTAGCAGAAATCTCTCGCCGTAGCCAGTACTCGTAATCGTAACGGACTGCCAACTCAACGGCTCGGCGCAAATGTTCAATCATTTGCGGTTCGTGACCGAGTTTGAATTCGCAGACAGCCACCGCCAGTGATGCCTGCGCTTCATAGTAGTAAAGCGTGTTGCTTCGAAAATACTCGAGCGCGCGTTGCAAGGGCTCAAGAGCTGCCTGTTGCGCACCTTGCGCAATCAGTATCAAACCTCTCGTCAACGAAGCAGTATGAAATCCGATTTCGTCTTTTTCCGGCGGGCGAGCTTCGATGAGCCGGTCAATCAAAGCGTGAGCAGCGGTAAAATCTCCTGCCAGCATATTGAGGATCGCTCGTTCCTCTAACAACTCAGTTCTCGCTATGTTTATCCCGGCTTCGTCGTAGGTTCTTGCCGCTCGTTCGTAATACTCGTTAGCCTTTTGAAGATCACCACGCTCGCGATAAAGATTTCCATACGTTTCGAACGCTCCGGCCCGCGAAGCTACCAGATTGAAAAGCTGACAACGATCGATCGCGAGATCAAGATTCCGCTCGCACGCTGGTGTATCGCCGAAGTACAGATGACAGCGAGCCATGTTCAGATAAGCGGTTGCCTCCTGAGGCATCGGCGGCTCGCTTCCATCACGCAGCATTCGACGCAGCCAATGAAGTGCTTCGCCAAAATCCCCGCGCATCATCGCCGGCAGACCGAGGTTGTGACTGATCAGTCGAATATAGCGCTCGTCATTCCGCTCTTCCGCAGATTGCAACGCAGCGCGGAATTCACGCTCGGCCGCCGTCCATTGACCCAGCGCGACCAAACATAAGCCTCGTGTATTTCCGCACTTGATTCTTACTGGAGACGTAACATCAGTTAACTCCAAAGCTCGATCCAGGTACGAAAACGCTTCGTTGTAATCACCCTGTCGCCGTGCGAGAGTCGCCAGCGAGTGAAGCGCTTCAGCTTCTCCTTCGCGATCGTCCTGCTGCTGCAGCAGCATTGCGGCTCGTCGGAACAGTGCTTGTGCGCCATCGTACTCGCCGCGCAGTCGAGCTACCTCAGCACGATGTGTTAGCGCGCGCGGATGAGCTTCTACGATGGTCTGGGGCAAGGAATCAGCAAGCGACGCGAGTGAACTGAGAGCTCCTGAGGAGATCCATTCCGATCCGCGATCGGCGATTACCGTTGCCGCAAGGTCAAATTGTTCCGCGGTTAACAGGTGCCTGACCGCTTTTTCCCAAGCTTGTTTCTCGAGGAAATACTCAGCGTACCGTTGATGTTCGGCTGCTACAGCCGAGCGGCCAATCTCGCTACGCAACCGGCGTCGCAGAAAGCTCTGGAAAAGCGGATGCAGCCGGTACTCTTCACCAGGGCCGTCGCCTGCAACTGTAATGAACACATTTCGGCGTACGAGTGCCGGTAGAATGCGAGCGCAATTCCTTCCGGGATACAACGCAGCGCAGGTGTCCAGCTCGATTCGATCCGGAAGTGAGATCCGTAAAAGCAGGTACTGAACGTCTTCACTCTCGTCAGAAAAGACTTCCTCGGCAAAGTAATCGAAGATATCGCGCTCGGATTGCCTGAGAACCGAGGTCAAATCCGGAGGCTGCGCCCTTTCCTCGGCATCACGCGTCAAACTACGCTGAGCAACTTGCCGGACGAGTTGAAGCGCCGTAATCCAGCCATGAGTTCGCTCGCGATATTCCGTTAGTTGTTGAGGCGAAAGCTCGATATCAAATACTTTCCGGAAGAGCTGCTGCGTCTCGTCGTCAGTAAACAGCAGATCTGAGCGCTCGATGATTGCCAGAGGAGTTTGAGTCCGTAGCCGAGCAAGCGCCAGCGGTGGCATCTCTCGCGAGATGATAATTATGTGCATCACTTCGGGGAGATACGTGAGTAGGCGATCGAGTACGGCATGGACGGGGGTTTCTGATCCCAAATGGTGGTAGTCATCGAGAACGAGAATGATCTTCTGATCGACCGATTCGAGAACTTCGCTGAGAAAGACGTCCACAGCGCGTTCGGGATTCTGTGAGAGTTCACCGGCTGATTCCTGCAGATATGGAAACATTGCACGACCGAAATCCGGAACGGTCTGCTGTATGCCAAATGTCAGGTAGCCAAGGAAGACGACGGGGTCTGCGTCAGTGTGGTCCAACTGATACCAAACGAATGGTCTCTTTTGACTGCTCAGAAAGTCGGCAACAAGAGTCGTCTTGCCCGAGCCGGCGTTTGCGGTTACCAATGTCACAGGTTGAGTGAGATTGGTGACGAGCCTCTCAGTCAGACGAGAACGGGAAAGGAGTTCTGGCGCTGGCCTGGGCGGCAAGAGTTTCGTGCGGAGGAAGAACCGTGACTGCGCCCGCGACCCCGAGCCCGAGCCCGAACTTTGTTTTGTGGTTTCTGTCGCAGCAGGCTTAACCTGACGGGACTTTGGTGGCATGACGCTATGCCCTTGGGATCCGCCTTCGAAGCACCGCAGATTAGCATAGCGAAAAGTCTCGAATCCACCAGCCACTGGATCTGGCTGGCCACAGGCTTCAATCAGCCGTTCTGGAAGGCTACTCACCGGGCTTCCTTGTCTGCTCAACGGGAGAAGGTTGTTTTGATTTTGATACTGCTGCTAGCTCGGCGTTCGGCTAACAGCAATGTCACTACCAGACCTGCCAACGCTGCGGCCCGGCCGCGAGTGTGATCGAAGGCAATGCATGCCTGCTCGCGTGGAAGACCGTTAGCGGTAAACAATTCCATCGTCTCCTGACGCGTAAAGTTCAGCGTATCGTCCTGAACCACGGACAGACGCTGTTTCGAACGCATCCGCCACAACGGAGCCGGAGGAAGCGTGCGGCTCGTGATAAGTACGTGAACGTCAGCCGGCAGCAATGGCAATAGACGTCCGAAAAACGAAACCACCCAGCCCGAGTCACAAATACGATGCAAGTCTTCGATTACAACCAGAAGTGGTTCAGCGCTGCTCTCGAGCAACTCATAAACCAAAGTGTCGGCAACCAATGCCGGATCAGGTTCAGCATTAGTTGCGATGAGATCCGACAATCGTCGAATACCGAAGCCAGGTCGGCTACGTCGAATGCACGCGATAAGGTATTCAAGAAACACCATTAGTTCTGAATCGGGAGCATCCAGCTTGTACCAAGCCACGGCTCGGCCGGACTGGCGAGCAAAGTCGCGCGCCAGCGTCGTTTTACCGGCGCCCGCCCGCGCACAAACAATCGTTGAAGTGCAATTCAACAGGCTGGCAGCGAGGATCTGGAAGAGCCGGGGTCGAAGTATACTCGTGCCGCTGGCTGGCATTTCGAGTTTCGCCAGAATCAATTGCCGGTTGTTCATTGCCACATCGAGTGCTGGTTCAATTAAAAACACCTGGATTGCCCCCAACTCGGCTAAGCTCGGAAATTGCTGCTAACCTGTATCCGTTCATTCTTCGCCTGATACCAAGATTGCTGAGTTTTGGGGCAAGAGCGTCAAGATTTCTACGGCGTATCTTTTACGGCACCTGACTTGAGGAATTCTTGAGTTGTTAAACAGCTACAACCAATGCGTGCCAAGCGCGTGTTGGGAGATCCTTTTCCGACCTCTTGCCGATCGGAGGCTTGACCATGAAAACCAGGCTGATTCTGCTGTTTGCAGTCATAAGCTGCGCTGGTGCCGGAGTAACCTCATGCAGTAAGAACACACAACAGTCAGCCCGACCCGAGGCTTTCCAGCAAGCGGCGCCTTCACCCGAAAATGTTTCTGATCAGACTCCGCTGATGCGTGCAGCTACGGACGGAGACGCCGCGGCAGTTCGCTCGCTCCTGGACCGAGGTGCGCAACCCAATGAGCAAAGCAAATCCGGTGTGACGGCGCTAATGATCGCATCAGGAATGGGCCATGTTGAGGTAGTCAAGGCGCTATTGTCGCGAGGCGCTGACGCCCGCGCAAAAACGCCCGGCGGTTATACCGCCCTGATGAGTGCAGCTTTGAACGGCAAGCGCGAAGTGGTCCAACTACTCTTGGCGAACGGCGCGGATCCTAATGACAAAGACGGTAGTGGTCGAACGGCGAGCTCGTATGCCGCGTCGCAAAAACACGCGGACATCGTTCAGATTCTGAAGAAGGCCGGGGCTAGAGAGTAGCTTCCGGCCTCAAATTGAATTGCTTTCCAGCCGGTCTAATTTTTTCTATTTTCCGTAGACAGGTTATGGTTTCGGATTTAGAATGGCGCGCCTTTAAAGTTACTTGGCAAGCATTACGAGCGGCGTTTAATCGCCATACGCGAAAAGTCTTCTTTTGCGTTTCTCGCAGGGCGACCAGAAACAGCACGAACAACACCTTTACCTGTCCCCGTAAAAACTGTTTCTGCCCTACAAGAATGGCCGCAGCCTTTACGGTTGCGGCCATTTTCTTTTACACCCGGACGGTTCAATTACTTATCAGGCTTTTCATCTGTGATTAGGATGCTCACGCTCAAGAGAACTCCCGCTGCAGCAGCAAGGAGAAAGAGAATCATCGCCAAACCAGGATAGCCAAAAATGCGGAATGAGGTCTCTATGCGCATTAACATCGCCGCTCCGACGATCAGCGCCGCGACAACGAGACCTAACGTGATGCGATTCGCGACTTTTTGTAATCCATCAAGGAGAATCTTTTCATCGATTGCGTTCACGTCGACGCTCAGCTTGTTATTGCCGATGGTGTCGAGAATCTTGTTCAAGCGCGAAGGCAGCTTTTCGACGAACTCTTTCAGCTCCACAGCATTGTTCATCAAGTTACCGGGAGCGATACTCTTCAATAAATCTCTTTGCAGAATCTCGCTTGCTCGACTGCGAATCGCTGCATTCGGATTGAAGCTGGGATCCAGTGTCATAACGATTCGATCGAGATTCAGCAGGGTCTTCGCGATCATCGTGAATTCCGGAGGCAGTCGAAACCAGCAATCTGCGGAAATCCGCGCAATCTCAAACACTATGGATCCCGCTTCGATCCTGCTCACTGGCGCTTCTACGTGGAGGCCGACTAAGTCGCTAACACGATGAGTGAATGCAGCCTCATCAAATTTCTCTTTGGGTTCACCCATCTGAATGGAGACTCGCGCAGCATCGTCGCCGCGGCCCTCGCTGATGGCCAGTAGCAGACGTAGCAACTTGCTTTGAAACTCACCCTGGCTCCTGCCCACCATTCCCAAATCCACCAGTGCCAGGCAACCATCGTCGGTCAATAAAACGTTGCCCGGATGTGGGTCGGCGTGAAAGAAACCATCGATCAGGATTTGCTTCAGGTATGCATAGAAGAGCTCGGAAGCCAGCGATGGTCCATCGATCTCGATAAGTCGCAGAGGACTGAGTGAAGTGATCTTACGACCTTCGATGTAATCCATTGTAAGCACTCGAGACGTAGTGAAATCGTCAACGGGAGTCGGAACTACAATGTTGTCAAACTCCGCCAGCTTGTCGGCAAACGTCGTCAGATTTGCCGCTTCGAGTTTGAAGTCCAGCTCGCGCAGGAGACTCTTGCGCAGGTCCGACAACATGTTCTCAAACTCATATCGCTTGCCAAGCTCAGTGTGCAGGTCCATAAACTGTGCGACCTGTTGCAAGGCCTCGAGATCCGTCACGATCTGTTCGCGAATTTCGGGACGCTGCACTTTCACTACGACTTCGCGACCGTCACGCAAAACCGCTCGATGGACTTGGGCCAGCGAAGCAGCTGCCAGGGGTTTTACCTCGAATTCTGCAAACGCTTTAGAAATGCGCACGCCGAGCTCGGTCGAGACGATGCGCTCGATTTCTTCAAATTGGAATGGCTCGATTTGGTCCTGCAGCCTTGACAGGGCATCAAGGTAGGGAGTGGGGAACAGGTCCCCCCGCGTAGAGAGTAGCTGGCCGAGCTTGATGAAAGTTGGGCCGAGTTTCTCGAGATCCGATGCGAGTTCTTCAGCTTGCGGCGCAACTTCATCGGTGGCTACTTTATCCCACTCAAGATCTTCATCGAGTCGCGCTTGGCGAACCAGATCCGAACGACCGTACTTCACCAGGAGCATCACGATGTCCTTGTAGCGTTTCAGTCGTTCTGGTTTGAGAGTGACCACAGTTGAACTCGTCAAGAAGATGTTGAAAGCAACAGCAAATGTTGTGCTCGGCGGCCTTGTAGTGAGTGTGTATGTCAGTCTCGCGACAGAAGTTTTACTTAAAAGTCACAGAATGTGAGTTGAGTTGCAGAGGGAGACCTCACAAAGAAATGAGGAAAGCGGCGGGAATTCTTTATTGTTTGCTGGATACTTTTGCAGGTGCAGTTCCTAACGCGCGGTCGATCGCAGCACGTAAGTCTTCGGCGCTTAACTCGTTGAGCTTCACTCCGTTTATGAAGATCGTAGGTGTGCTCTCAATTCCGTAGATTTCTCCATCCCGCACGTCGTGTCTTACTTCAGCAGCAAACGCACCTGAGTCAAGAGCGTCATCAAACCGTGCGCGATCGAGGCCAAGCTCGCTTGCGTACTTTTTCAGTGAAGGCACATCCAGGGCCTTCTGTCGCTTAAACAGGAGCGCTGTGTACTCGAAAAACTTCCCTTGCGCGTTAGCCGCATTTGCTGCTTCTGCAGCCTTGCGAGCATTCGCGTGCATCACTAGAGGAAAATCACGCACTACGAATCTCACCTTGTCGCCGTATGTCGTCAGCACTCCGTCAAGCACGGGTTGCATAGCAGCACACGCCGGACACTGAAAATCCGTAAACTCAACGATCGTCACGGGAGCGTTAGCCGGACCACGCGACGGATCATCGTCCGTGCTGATCAGTTGCACCAGTGGCGGCGGGGCAGAGATCAACCATTTGATGTTTACTCCCTTGCGTAGTCGCTCCGACAGCTCTCGTTGCAGACGACGTTGGTCGTCGTCCTGCAGGAACAAGGCGATCTGGTTTCGTAACGAATTGAGATCCCCGTTGATTCGCTCGCGGTTGTCAGCATAGAACTTCGCAACTTCCGCTTCGGTAGGCGTATGCACCTTGTCACTTACTTCTTTGCGAATTATTTCTTCGGGACCGACGTTGCGGCGCTTCGCTTCTTCCAGCAGCAGCATATCGTTGATTGTCTGCTCCGCAGCATCCTTCACACTTTCATAGGCGTTGACCTGTAGCTTATGGATGATCGGTTTTAATCGCTCGTTCAGCGTGCCCGCGGTCACAGGTTGACCCGCAACAGTTGCTACCACGACTGACGGGCTGAGGTTCGGCGTGTTGATGTCGACGCCACTCACAACGGGGTAGACCTTTCTCAGTCGTTGCGCGAGCTCGTCTGAAAGTTGGACCTCGCGATTAGCGCGAAGGTGGCCTGCGACACGTACTTGCAGATCGTCGGTCTGATCAAGCTGGCTACGGTTCAGCTCAATAAAGTTATTAATCTCAGCCTGCGTAGGTTCAGTAATGCGTTTCGTTACTTCAGTGTCGTACAGCTGCTGTGACGTGACGCGTCGTTTCTTTGCTTCTAACTCGAGGACGATTGTGTTGATCTGCAGATCCAATACCTGCTTGCGGGCAGCCGATATTTTGTCGTCTAACGCTTCGAAGTCACTTCGTACTGAAGGATTGATATCTGCGGTGGTAATGGTTTTGCCGTTCACATTCGCTAGGGCCACGGGACCGGCGGATGCTCGTGGTGTCGGCGGAGCCTCAGGTACAGGCGTAGGCGCAGCGGTTGGTGGAGACGGAACCGCTTTAGCTGGCGCAGGCTTCGCGCCGGGTCTCTTCCTTGTGGTCTGGGCCGACAATCCAACTGAAAACAAGAGGAGCAGCAGTGCTGCGATTGTGGGATTGACGAGTTTCATCAGATTTTTGCTAAGGCTTCAGTGTTATCCAGCAAGTCGAGATGATATGAAAAACAGAAGTTAGAGCACAAATAAGGACAAAGGCGTTGCCTCGATGAAGCAACGCCTTCAGTTGGAAACTGGAATGATCTCGTGCTTAGTGGTAACGGATGATGCTACGGCGCCGTGGTTTCGCCGGCTTTCGCGCGCTCAACAGGCTCTTGTGACGACCATTGAGAATAAAAGCCAATCCCTGATGCGTAATGCCGAGCTTACGCGCGGCGCGGGTCACGCTGCCACCGGAAGTCTCCAATGCGTTCTTAATCAAGTCCGCCTCGTAGCGAAGCACCTCTTCTTCTAACGAGAGTGAAGGAATTTCGTCAGCCGCGGACTGATCTTGATTGCCCGTGACGATCGAGACTGTGGTTGTGCTTGGAGGATTCTCCGCGGCAAGGATCTTTCGCGCGCACTCTCCCAGCCGATTCTGAATGCCCGGATTCTGAGATCCCGGAAAGATCGATTCAGCCTGGTAATAGTATGTACGCAACTCAGCATGATCTACCGATGTTGACAACTCCTCGATGATTGCGATTGCCGCTAATCCTCTCGCGTGAGAGTCTCCGGCGAGTTCGGCAACTCGAATTGCTTTTGTGAATGCCGACAGAGCTGTCGAAGTATTGTTCAAGCGCGCCAAAGCAGTTCCATGTGTGACGAGAGCTTCAGCCAGAGCGGATCTTTCGTCGCCCTCTTCAAACACGCGGACTGAATTACGGACGACAGTCGCAGCCTCGGAATAACGACCTTCACAAATCAACGTTCGCGCGTATGTTTCATCGACGCGTGCAACATTGCCTTTGTCCTTCAGTTTTACAAACAGTGAACGCGCGTGATTCAGGTGGTCGTAAGCTTCTCTGTACTTGCCAATGCTTCTGAATAACGAGCCCAGGTTATTCTCGATGCTTGCCTGAAATCGAACGTTTCCCGCTTGTTCGAAATGATAACTGGATGCGGTGAACTCGACGAGTGCCTTGTCGATGTAGTCTTCGCGATGTTCTGCAACACCGAGCTCCTTCAACACTTGCGCATGAACGTTATGAAAGTTGCCTCTCAGCGGGTGATTGGAACTTTCATTAAAAAGCGGAGCGGCTTTGGTCTGAATAGCAAGTGCTTCGCGAAATCTACCTGCAACGCGCTCTAACAAAGCGAGGTTTGCAAGTGCGCGCAACTTTGGTTCGCTCTTCTCGTCAAGACTGAGACTCAGCACTTCATTGAGAGTCACGCGCGCTTCGTCGAGAGCGCCTTCGCGCCAGTAACAGACTGCAAGGTCCACACGAGCGTCAGCAACTTTCTCATGCAGGCCGAGACGATCGAACCTTCTTGCGCTTTCAGAGATGAGGTCCTTCGCAAACTCCTGTGCACCTTCTATCTGACGCGCACTTCCGATCCAACCTGATAAGGTTCCCGTGCGTAACAACAACTCAGCTTGAGCTGTTTCACTCAATCCATCGAGCGTCGGTCGCTCGCCGACGCGTTGCCATCTATCTGCGAGTTGAGCGCGCGCAGCCTCGTGTTCGCCGGCAGCCTCGAGATCTTTTGCTACCTGACAACGATGTAGTACTTCCTCATCTGTCGAAGGGATTGCTAAGTATTGGTCAGATCCAGCCAGTCTTTGTAAACTCATATATGCTAGTCCTTTTTATTATGCTGCAAGAATCCTTGCACCTACGTCTTGACGCGGCTATTATGCGCCTACACAAAGTCTAATCCTAGCCCAATTTTGTGTTTAACAGGTGTTTACCGATCCTATATCGAATCCCAGGAGACGCGAATGAAGAACCGGAAACCGTTGTGCGCCGCAGCGATCCTCAGCCTGGCACTAAGTATTCCCGCCTTAGGGGGGGACATTCAAACTCCGACCATTACGACGCCGCCACCTCCAACAACGAAACCGGAGAGTCTTGCGGCTTCTACTGTCTGTAACGACACGGCCCAAACCGTCTGTGTTCAACAGTCCACCGAGCCTTCGTCGGAGGATCTGCTGGTTAGCCTAATCCTCGACATGCTGCTGTGTTACTAGGGGGCCGGAAATGGTCAAAGAGCCTTGCTTAAATCCTTGCCGTAAACTGTATCTCGCGGCTTAGACTCTGTGTGTGACGTTCCCACAGAACCTGATATGCGCCCGGCAAGGGGGCGGTGACGATGCATCCTACGCCGAACTCACCAGAGAAAGCAATGCTCTTTTTAACAGTCGTAAAGTCCGTGATTGGTACAATTGATTTCGCCGATCCGCGAGTGATTTAAGGGTTTTCTTCGACCAGTTTTTGCACAATCTCTAGAGTGTCAATCTCGTCGGCTTTTTTGTCCGGCCGCAATCGTAATATCCTCGGAAAACGCAGTGCGTATCCGCTCTTGTGGCGGTTCGACTTTTGCACTCGGTCGAAGGTGACTTCGATTACGATTCGAGGTTCGACCAGTCGAACTCGACCGTGCGCGAATTCACGGATTGTGTGTTCTTTAAACCATCTCGTCAGTTCTTCAAGTTCTACATCAGTCAGCCCAGAGTACGCTTTGCCGATATTCAGCAGTTCACCATCGTTTTCTGACCTTCGCACTGCGAAGGTGTAATCTGAAAGCAATTTGTGTCGCTTGCCGTGGCCGACTTCGACTGCGGTGACTACGACATCGAGTGTCGCGATAGCACGCTTCAGTTTCAGCCACTCTCGTCCACGGCGTCCGGGCTTGTACGCAGAAGCCGGGCTCTTGATCATTAGACCTTCGTTCCCTCGCGCACGAGCTGATTCAAACTCATCATCCAGAGTTGCAACTTCCTGAAACCTGCTCGTCTTCGAGACGCGAAGCACACCATTCGTCGATACTAAACTCTCTAAAATGCGTCTTCGTTCCTCCAGTGGTTCATCAATCAATATGCGATCGTTCGCGTACAAGAGATCGTACGCAACCAACACCACGGGTACCTCGGCTCGTAATTCTTCGCTTACACTTTTGCGACCGAGACGCTTTTGCAATTCGCTAAACGGAAGTATCTTGTCGCCTCGCGCTGGAACGATTTCTCCGTCGATCACCGCATCGTGAGAAAGACTACGTAGTGGCTCAATCAATTCTGGAAATCGCGTGGTGATCTCGTCCATGGTTCGCGAGTAGATCGCCACACGACCCTCCTTCGTGTGAGCCTGGGCCCTGATGCCGTCAAACTTATCTTCAACGAAAAACTCTTCAGGCATCGTCCGCGCTATGTCGGCTAAATCGGCAGCCGGCGTAGCGAGCATAAACTTGATGGGGTGAAACAAACGCATCCGCACGTCTTGAAGATCTTTCGCGCGGGCTCGCACTGCTGTCTCACCTATATCACCAAGCAGCATGTTTGCTTGCGAAACGAGCGACAAAGGCTGGTTGAAGACTCTCGCGATTGCGTCCTCAACCAATCCTTCACGCAGACCGATGCGCAGATCTCCCACAAGCAGTTTCACCAGGTACTTGGCCTCGAGTGCGGTAGCGTGACTCAACACAGTGGTCAGCAAGCTTGTCTTGTTTTTCGTTCCTCGCGTTTCACTGAGTCTCGTAATGATCGATTCAACTTCGGCAAGAGTGATGGCTGGTTCGCGCGCGCCCTTGATTTCGCTTATTACTTCGAAGGCGGTCTCGCCGGCGTCACCTAGACGAACATACCGTGGGTATAGATCCTCGTTAGTTACACCGGTGGCAAGAGATAAGGCGTCGCTGATGATACTACCGCCGACGTTCGTAGTTCTTGCGTCATTGAGAGGGAATTGATGACCTGCAAAGTAACGCGCCGCTCGACTCAGGTCCGCGTCTACGAGTTGCTCAAAATAGGCACCCAAAAGCGCCGCCTTTTCGAGCTTCTTTGTGGTTGCGGCAACAGATTCCGCGACTTGAGAAAAATGCTCTAACAGGTGTCGGTCGGCATTATTTCCTAGGGCTACCTGATTCGTTTCGTCGTTATTTATATCCAATGTTTTGCTGCCTCGACAGAAGGTTTGCCTCACCCTTCGGCTGGTGTCAAGAATCGCAGCCAGGCAAACATCCCATGAATGTGGGTGCTGCTGTTGGCCCGCCTTCTGCTTTGCCTTGCGACGCGCTACAATCGCTGCAGTTACGCACCAGAGAGCCCTCGAGCCTACGAGGGCTTGAAAGGTTAAATGCTCTGAGAAGTTAGGAAGGCTGGTCAGCTGGTGTTTGCTTTAATACTGGAATCATTCGGTAGTACCGAGCTACTTTTCATCCTGATCATAGCTCTAATCTTTTTTGGTCCGCGCAAACTTCCCCAGCTAAGTCGGTCGCTTGGAAAAAGTCTGGCCGAGTTCCGTCGAGCGTCTGAAGATTTCAAACGTACCTGGGAACGAGAAGTCGCGCTGGAAACTGCCCGAACCGACAACTCAACATTTTCCGAAGAGCGATCGATTCTTGAAACGAGCAGTACGCCAGTCGAACTGGAGCAGCCGTCCGTGGCGCCTATTCCCGCTGAGCACGTCATGCCACGCCAGTCGAGCTTCGGTGAGTCACATGCTGAGCCTGCCAACGTCTCTCAACCCGCAACCGATGCAACTAATGATCAACCGCTGGCAAAGCGGGATTGGCTTTAAAGAGTTCTCCTGCGCCTGATGTCTACTTTTTTAAGACCACGTTCGATTCCAAAAGAAACTGAACAAGAGCTCGGCGGCCAGATGTCGTTCCTGGAACATCTGGACGAGCTGCGACGGCGCCTTATCCGTTCGATTGTTTTCGTTTTTCTAGCTACGACGGCGTGCTGGTTTGTATCCGATCGCATCTATAGTTTTCTCGCGATACCAGTCGAGAAAGCGTTGGCTGAGGCACAACGTCGCGAAGCTCCATTTGCCACGATCAGTGGTCAAGCCATAACTTCGCTGAGCACTCTGAAAGAGGGGGACACGGGTCGTTACGTATTCGCCGAGGAGACGAAGCTCGGCCCGAGTGTCATTCCGGTTGGCGCTTCGGTAATGGCTCGCGTGATAAAAGATTCAGCGGGTCAATTGGGTCTTTTCACTGATGAAGCGCTCTACTCGGGAAACACCGTTGTCCCGAAAGGTATTCGTCTGCCGGTCGACTTTTCCTCTCTGCCGCAACCATACGCGGGTGTTAACGACAAACTGATCGTGACTACGGCGCTTGAACCGTTCTCGCTCTACATAAAAGTGTCGCTCTACGCGGCAGTCTCGTTATCAGTTCCGTTTCTTCTGTTTCAGATCTGGGCGTTTGTTTCTCCCGGGCTTTACCCGCACGAGCGTGCTTATGTAACACCATTCATCGCCTTGTCATCGATCTCATTCGTTCTCGGGGCCATCTTCGCCTACAAGATCATTTTTCCGCCGGCGGCAAAATACCTACTGGGCCTGGGCCAGGACTTCAGGCTGCTGCTCAAGGCCGATGACTATTTCGACTTCATCATCATCGTGATGCTGGGCATGGGTGTCGTTTTTCAAATGCCCGCAGTGACCTACGTATTAGCGCGCATCGGACTTGTAACAGCAGGGTTTCTACTTCGTATCTGGAGAACGGCCATCATTGTGATCCTGATTGCGGCAGCCGTGCTATCGCCGACTAATGACATTCCGAACATGATGCTCTTTGCGGCACCGATGCTGATCCTGTACGTCGTCTCAATCTTCGTTGCGTGGATCTTCAGCAAACCTAGAACGACCTCCTGACATTTGAACACGGCTGAGAATCCGGATAACGGGCAACTGCGTGGCGGCTTTAGGGCATCTTGACTGTGTTCCAGACGAGCCTTTAGAATTCATTTTCTTCTTGCGTTTGCGGTGCCGTTGCCGATTCTAAGTTAAAGTAATACAAAGCCTTATAGGAGTTCCGCATGTCTTACCTGAAACTGTCCTTCCGTCTGGCAATTCTGCTGTCAACAATGACCGTAGTTGCTTTAACGGCCATCTCCCAGCAACAAAAGACGCAGGATCCAACCGAGAAACCGCGCAATGTGAAGCCGGAACTCAAGAAAGCTTATAAGGATTGGCTTGAAAAAGATGTGGCTTACGTCATTACTGACGAGGAGCGGAAGGCGTTTAAGAAGCTACAGACAGATGACGAGCGCGAGCGGTTCATCGAAGAATTCTGGCGGCGACGTGACCCAGATCCAGACACCGATGAGAATGAATTCAAAGAGGAGTACTACGAGCGCGTAGCCTACGCGAACGAACACTTCAGTTCTGGGATCCCCGGATGGAAAACCGACCGCGGCCGAATCTGGATCATGTACGGCAAGCCCGACGAGCGTGAAACTCACCCGATGGGAGGCGCTTACGAGCGACCCTCTTACGAAGGTGGCGGCTCGACTTCGACCTATCCGTTCGAAATCTGGTTCTATCGGTATATTGCAGGCGTCGGTTCCGGTGTTGAAATTGAATTTGTGGATCCAACCGGCAGCGGCGAGTACCGGATTGCTCGCAATCCGTATGAGAAAGACGCACTGCTGATGGTTCCCGGCGCTGGTCTCACGTTGTCGGAACAGTTAGGCTTATCAGACAAGTCCGACCGCGTTTCGAGCATTGGCGGCATCGGTAATCCGAACTACCAGCGCGAACAGGATAGTCCATTCTCACGACTCCAATTGCTCGCAGATTTGAGCCGTCCGCCGCAGGTTAAGTTCAATGACCTCGCGACTGCGGTCAACACGGGGGTCGTTGAAGAGAACCCGCTGAACTTTGATATTCGCGTGGACTTCTTCCGCCAATCAGATGAACGCGTGATCACAGCGTTCACAATCCAGGCTGAAAACAAAGATCTCGTTTTTCAGGACAGCGGTGGCTTGCAGCAGGCTCGCATGAACATCTTCGGCAGGATCACTTCGGTCGCAGGCCGGCGCGTAAGCATCTTCGAGGATCCGGTAATCACTACAGCCACACCGACTGAACTCAGCGAAGCGAAAGATCGCAAGTCGGCGTATCAAAAAGCAGTACCTCTACCACCGGGGACGTACAAGGTTGATGTTATCGTGCGCGATGTCGCGTCAGGAGCGACCGGCATTCGACACGTTGGCTTCACCGTACCCAAGTACGATCAGCAAAAGCTATCAACTTCTACGTTGGTACTCGCAGCCAAGCTTGAAAGTTTGATTGACAAGCCTGCGGTGGGCCAGTTTGTTATCGGCACAACTAAAGTGATTCCCAACGTGTCTGGAATTTACAAACAGGGACAGCCAGTGGGTCTTTTCATGCAGGTCTACAATGCCGGTATCGATCAAACAACGCTCCGTCCTTCGGTCGATGTCGAATATGCACTGCTCAAAGATGGAAAGGAACTTGGCAAACAGGCCGAGGACTGGCGCGGTATGAGCGATTCCGGTCAGAGATTAACGCTGGCGCGATTGATCGACACGCGTTCGCTACCGCCGGGTGAGTATGAAATCGCAATCCGGATCCGCGACCGCGTTTCCGGACAGAGCCTGGCGCCCGGAGCGAAATTCACGGTAGTTCAATAAATACTCTTCGAGGGGCGCTGCCAGGCGCCCCTTTCCAATTGATAGGTCTCCCCGATTCTCCAGACGTTTCACTGCAGCAGCTACTGCGCAACACTCTGTTCGAGGTGACCTGTCATGCTGAAGTGCATTCATCTCTCCCATCGTCTACCTTCTGTCCTGCCAGTTCTCTTTTTGACGTTCGCAGTCGGTCTCGCGCAATCCAAGCCGGCCGCTCAATCTCCTGAGCAGAAACCTCGAAAAAGTAAGCCTGAACCTAATCGGGTCTACAAAGACTGGCCCAAGACTGATGTGGCCTTAATAATTTCGAAGGACGAGCTCAATGCTTATGAAAAGCTACAAACGGACGAAGAACGTGAACAATTTATTACCAGCTTTTGGGCCATGCGCGATCCGTCTCCTGACACCGAAGAGAATGAATTCAAGGATGAATTCTACGAGCGACTTGCTTACGCGGATGAACACTTCACATCTGGCAAGCCCGGCCGACTGACCGATCGCGGGCGCATTTACATCAAGTTTGGGAAGCCTGACAGTATCGAATCGCATCCTGCAGGCGGACTATACGAACGCGAGTGGTACGAAGGTGGAGGTTCGACCAGCACTTACCCGTTCGAAAAATGGTTTTACCGCTACATCGATGGCGTTCGGAGCGGTGTAGAACTTGAGTTCGTCGATCCAACAGGCACGGGCGAGTATCGGATCGCGCACAATCCAAATGAAAAGGACGCGCTACTGTACGTACCCGGCGCAGGTCCAACGCTCGCAGAACGGATTGGATTGGAAACTCGCGCTGACAGAATTGCGGGGGTCGGCAGTTTTGGCATGTCAAACTACAGACGAGCGCAGGACGCTCCGTTTGAAGTGCTAGACTTACTCGCAAGCCTCGAAAAAATTCCGAACAATAAACGAAACTACTTCCCGGACACAATTACCGGCACGCCCAAGATTGATGATAACCCTCTCAACTTCGAGGTAGCGGCGAACTTTTTCAAGCAGTCGGACGGTAAAGTTCTGACTGCGTTTACCATTCAAACCGAGAACAAGGATCTCTCGTTCAAAGACAGCGGTGGTCTACAAACTGCAACGCTGAACATCGTTGCAAGAATCACCACCATAACTGAGCGGCGTTTCCGAGGATTCGAAGACGCTGTTGTCGCGACTGCATTCCCGCAGGAACTCCTCGAGACACAGAAGAAACGATTTGCCTATGGCAAGGCCGTAATTCTTCCGCCAGGAAGATATCGTTTGGATGTGATGGTGCGAGATGTAAATTCAGGCGCTGCCGGTATACAACATATCGGTTTCGTCGTGCCGCGTTATGACGAGCAACAACTCGCGGCCTCGAGCGTAGTGCTCGCAGCGAAACTCGAGAGCATGCACGGTAAGCCCGGTGCGACGCAGTTCGTGATTGGACAAAACAAGGTCATACCGAACCTTTCGGGAGACTATGAGCGCGGACAACCCGTAGGCGTTTATCTTCAGGTTTACAACGTGGGGATTGATCAGACCACACTGCAACCCGCTGTGGACATCGAGTACGTTGTTTCTCGAAACGGAAAAGGCGTTCAGGTGCATAAGGAAGATTGGACAGGCGCTGCGGATCCTGGTCCACGTCTCACGTTGACTCGGCTGATTGACACTCGCAATCTTGAGCCGGGCGAGTATGAAGTGTTCGTACGCATCCGCGATCACGTGACGGGTCAGCAGCTGACACCGTCAGCCAGGTTCAGGATTGTTCGTTGATCTAAACGAGACGCCTGCGGCTTGCCCGCAGGTGTCTCACGTTTGCTGCTACTCTCCACGCTCAGCACCTTCCAACATGCCCGCGGCTTGCCCGCAGGAGTTTCACGATTGTTGCTCAATCATGCGGGGTCACAGTAGCAGCGAGCGTGAGGCTCCTGCGGACAAGCCGCAGGCATCTCTATCTTCTCTCATATGTTTCACGCACTGTTTCCAGCTTTGTATTCCCTTGCACTGAGTTGCCTCTTGCGTCGAGGACGTCGACTTCAAAACCAGGATATGAGGAACGGAACCTGGTAGCTTTCCAGGTTTCGACGGTGATATTGTTGTCGGCCGCCCGGTGATAGCCATATTGCGGCATCCCTTGTCGATCACTGCGAACATCGGCACCGCGCAAGTGGAGCACGCGAACGCGAAAGCCTTCGATGCGTCGTATTTTCCTTTCGACATTCGCAACGTTAGACATTCAGTTTTTACTCACCGCCGTTGGTTGAGCGAATCCTCAATGAACTGCGAGACGAGGTCCAGGTAACGCGGTCCAACTGACCCAAACACATTGTGCCCGGCACCAGGGAAGATTAACAACTTCTTAGGTTCGTTTGCAGCGGTGAAGAGCGCCTGGCTGTGGATAGTTGGAATCACCGGATCCGGATCGCCGTGAGTAATTAAAACCGGCCTATGCACCTGGCGGAGCTTCTTCGCAGACTCGAAACGATTGTGCAGAAGAAAATGGAGCTGCTGAGGGAACCATGGCAACACGCTCGACGCTATATCGCTTGCTGAGCTCAAGCCTGATTCCAGAATTATTGCGCTACAAGGTTCTCGCGAAGCAAGATCCACCACCGCCGCGGTTCCGAGCGATTGGCCGTAAAGGACCAGTGGGCCAGCCCCTTTCTGCCGGGTTACAAAGGCATACGCAGCGTCAGCATCCTTGTAGATTCCCTGTTCGTCAATGACTTTGCCTTCGCTCCGACCGTAGCCACGATAATCAAACAACAAAACTGCGAATCCTCGATCTGAAAGGTCTTCGCCTACCCAGGCGACGTTTGTGATGTTTCCGCCGTTACCGTGAAAGTAAATGATCGTTGCATTTGCCGGCTTCCGATCCGGGTCAAAAAACCAGCCGTGCAGCGAAATTCCATCAGCGGTTTCGAACCAGACATCCTGCGCCCGGGAAGGCACGACCCACTCCGCACCGGCAGCATACCGAACGGGGCGGAAAGCGATCGCACTCTCTAACCAGCGGAGGCCAATAAGAGTCACGGCGAACAAAAACACGAGAGCAACAGAGATCCCGACCAAACTCTCGCGCCTGAATTTCATCTTATATCAACCTCGTTGAGCGCCACCATTCATTAACGTTGTGATGCGTTCGTGAGTTTTTCGGAAGGAGTCAAGCGACTTGCAGAAGTGAATGTCTCGTCGACTGATGCTAGGATAATTCTGCAATGATCGAGCAAGTACATCTCACCGGATTGACGCAGGTTGAGCTTGTCTCCTTTAGCGAGCAAATTGGGCAACCTGCCTATCGTGGCAGGCAGATCTTTTCGTCGCTACAACATCGCCGGCTGCGTTCGTTCGGGGAAATGAGCGATCTCCCGAAGGATTTCCGAGCACAGCTCGAGAGTCGTGCTACAGCGGCCACACTAACTGTCCAATCACGTTATATCTCGGCTGATGGCACGCGGCGTTACCTGATGAAGACGCGCGACGGTCTACCCGTCGAGACTGTTTTCATCCCTGAAGAACGTCGCGACACCATCTGTTTCTCTTCACAATCCGGCTGCCCTTTGCAGTGTACGTTTTGTCTGACGGCGCAACTGGGTCTCCTTCGCTCGCTCGAGCCAGGAGAGATCGTCGAACAGATCATAGTCGCGCTCAATGACGCGTACGGTGTCGGAGCTAAGCCTCCTAAGGGAACTAACCTCGTCGGCATGGGTGCAGGCGAACCGTTCCTGAATTTCGATTCGTTAATGAAGGCTCTGCGGATCATGGCTGATCCAAAGGGACTTCACATCGTGCCGCGGCGCGTTACGATTTCGACGGCTGGAATCGTGCCGCGCATTCGCGAGCTTGCGACGCTGACCGATCGGCCGCACCTCGCTATCTCTCTTGCAGCGCCGACTGACACACTCAGGAATGAGTTGATGCCCATTAACAAGAAGTGGCCATTGAACCAGCTGCTCGCAGCGTGTAAGGAATTCGAGAAGACTCTGAAGCCGGGTGAGCTGATGACATTCGAATACGTCATGCTTGACGGAATCAATGACTCAGATGAACAGGCCCGTCAGCTGGCGAATCTGCTAAACCGTTACGAGCTGCGCGCCAAAGTGAATTTAATTCCCCATAACCCGGCTGATCCGCTTCCGTACCAACCGTCGCCGGACGAGCGAGTTGATAGTTTTCGAGAGGTTCTCGAAAGCCGCGGGATTCATACGTTCATTCGCAAACCGCGTGGTCGCGATATCTTCGCAGCGTGTGGACAACTAGCCGCGCGCAATGAAACGAATCTGGTGCAGTTGAGAAGTTAGAAAACTTAAGCCGCAGTTTGAACGCGGATTAGAATAAGAAAGAATAAGGTTGAGGATTACACAAAGGAAGATGAACAACTCATACAAAGTCGCCCGGTATTTTGCCCTCGGAGCAATCGCGCTGGGCCTGTTGCTATTACCAACAAGTTTCCACGCGAACGTCTCACCGCAGTCGGCGCCGAACATTGCAGTTAGTGGAAATTTCGCCAACAGTTCAGTACGCCGGGGACGCAGCGTCCAGGCCACGCTGGTGATGGATATTCCCGCCGGCTTCCACGTCAACTCAAGCAGACCACTTGAGAAGTTCCTTGTACCAACTCAGCTGCAGGTTGAAGCGCCAAAAGGAATTCGAGTTGGACCAGTAACCTACCCGCGAGCTGTGCTGCGTAGCTTCAAGTTTTCGAAAAACAAAGTGTCAGTTTACGAAGGACGCGCGACCATGCGTTTCAACGTCACCGTCCCTGCCGGATATTCTCAAGGCTCCGCTGAACTGAAGGCTCGCTTGCGATACCAGAGTTGCAACGAGGAGTCATGCTTTCCGCCGCAGACTAAAGAGGTCAGCCTGTCACTCGCAATAAATTAGGAGGCGACCGCGGAAGCCGCGGATACACGCGGATAAGCAGCAAGAACGCAGCAACGTCTTGAATGAGATCCGCGCCTATCCGCGTTCATCCGCGGCTAATCTTTTTTCCCAATCACCGACAACAGCCGGCCGACTTTTCCTCTCAACTTCTTTTCCTGACGATAGGAGAAGAAAAGATCGGTGCTGCACATTGTGCAAAGAGGCGCCGTGTGAATGTGGGTAGGCAAAACACCGGCGCCAAGCAGTTGTTCACGGTTCGCTGTCAGCAGATCAATTCGAGCGTGGCCGGGTTTGGTGGGACTGAACAGAGCATTGCAATCCGGGAAGCGGGCTTTGAATCTATCAATCACATCACTCCCTACCTCGTAACAACACGACGCGGCTGAAGGTCCAATCGCGACCCGCAAATCCTGAGCGCGGCTCTCGTACTCGTTTTTCATCCGGTCCAACGCAATGCCAACGATTCCCGCAAGCGTTCCGCGCCAGCCGGCGTGTACCGCTGCAAAGGTGCCGCGAGCGGGATCTCCAATCAGGATCGGTACGCAGTCCGCAGTCTTTACACCAGCGAGAACGTGTTCCGCTTGACTGACAATCGCATCGCAATAAATCGTATCTCCGGTAGCGTTCTCAGCAGGTTTGGCCTCAGCCTTATCATTGACGACCCTGACATCCGCTCCATGCACCTGCCAGCAACCCGCTATACTCCAGTTGCCCGGAAAAAGCTTGAGAAAGCGACGCCGATTCTCCAGAATGTTTCCTGCTTCATCTTCATTAAAGCCGGCGAGATTCAGCGAGTTTTGCGGCATCGGACTAACGCCACCCATCCGAGTTGAAAAACCGTTTATGAAACCTTCGTCTTCCAGTGGACCACAGACCAATGCCTGTACGCCGTCGTTTTCGCGCCAGTAGAACCCGGCGCGCTCCAGTTCAGTTTCGCTTATGATCATCTCCATCGGTATAGACATTATCGAAGTCGCTCGAGTTCGGGAAGTGCTGATACGAACGCCACGCTTCTCTGAAAGGGTATTTACCGCGGCCGAGCGAGCCTACTGCGACAGCTGGGGTGTGGTTGCCGCACAACATTACGCTGCGCGCTTTGCTGCCAAAGAAGCAGCTTTCAAAGCATTCCAGACGGGTTGGCGAGGCGGGATTAGCTGGCAGGACGTGGAGGTTGCGGCAAGAGAATCAGGTGCACCCTATTTGATCTTTCATGGTGTGATCCAGCAGCTTTTCGAAAAGTCGGGTGCGACGGCGGCACACCTTTCACTTTCACACACGACTGAACATGCGATAGCGCAGGTCGTTCTCGAAAAGACTTAGGACTTGGCGTCCGCGGTTCGTGTTGTTTCGTTCATGGTTCGTGTAATTTCGTGGATCAGCAGTTAGTGTAGGCGGGCCGATCCACGAAATCACACGAAAACGCACGTCCTTATCGGAGAGGCAAGCTGAAACCGATTTCTAGCGCATATCGTTTACTAGGGTCCGACGGCCGCGGGCATCAACGTCGACCCGAGTAGCGCCCGGTAGGATCAGAAATGAATCCGGCTTGAAAGGTGTACGAGTGGCAACCGCAATTGGAAATGCTGGTATTGGAGCTTCTTGAGGCACGGTAGGAGGAAGGTTGCCGTGTAGGAAGCACTCTGAATACGGCGCGAGGTTTTCAGTAACCGCAATCAGCTCACGATTCGGACATGTCAATGTCGAGAGGAGTCCGGTATTGTTGTCGATTTCGACAAACTTGATTCCTTCGGGACAACCGAAGTTCTTACCACCTAAATCCGGTCGACGAGCAATCGCGTTCTTCATGAACTCGGTCCACGCGGGCAGAGCAGCTGTAGCTCCCGTTAATCCAAGTTGTTTGTTGTCGTCAAAGCCAATCCAAACGACGCAGACCAGATTCGGTGTATAGCCGACGAACCAACCGTCACGCGACGTTCCAGTCTTTCCGGCGATAGCCGTGGCTTTGATCGCTCCCCGAGCCGCCCGTGCAGTTCCATGGTCAATCGACGCGGAAAGCATGTTGGTGATCATGTACGCGGTTGTTGGATCAATGACTTGTTCCGACATCCCGTTATCTTCCGCACTGGGTTCCTCGGAAAGACGCGCGATTACTTTCGGTTCCACTTTGCGACCACCATTCACGAATACCGCGTACGCAGTTGCGAGCTCGAGCGGTGTTGCCAGGCTGGTTCCTAATGCCAGAGATGGATATCGTTCCGGTCTGGGCAGGCCAAATCTTTCGGATAAATTTGCGATTCGAGCAAGTCCCGTTTGCATAGCCACTGCAACGGTCACGGTGTTAAGAGAATTCACTAGCGCGGTTCGCATTGTCACATCGCGCATTGAATAGCCACCGCCGTAGTTTGCGGGCCGGTAAATCTTGTTTCGATCAAAAACGAACTCGCGCGGGGCATCGGGGAACATCGTCACAGGGGACATTCCATCCTCGAGCGCCGCGGCGTACACGAAAGGCTTGAAAGTCGAGCCCGGTTGTCTTTGCGCATCTGTAGCCCGATTCAACTGAGACGTTGCGTAGTCTCGCCCGCCAACCATTGCCAGCACATTCCCGGTGTGTGGATCCAAGGCCACCAAAGCTCCCTGCGGCCGATTGCTGGTTTTATCATAAATTTTGTCGAGCCGGACCAGTTGTCGTTTTAGCGCCGCTTCGGCGAGCGCCTGAAGATCGAGATCGATTGTTGTGTAAAGTCGCTGGTTATCGCCATAGACAAGCTTGGCTTCAGCGACTCGGTTGACGTAGTCGATAAAGTACGGAGCGAGTGAACTCTCTCCTTTCATGGGCGCCAGACTCAGCGGTTCTGCACTCGCTGCAGTGGCCTGATCCTTTGTGATCCAGCTGTCACGAACCATTGCCTGGAGAACTACATTTCTTCGTTCAGTCGCTGCCGATGGATTTCTCACCGGCGAATATCTGCCGGGCCCCTGAATAATGCCGGCGATTGTCGCTGCTTCTCCGAGTGATAACTGTTTCGGCTCTTTATCGAAATAGATTTTAGCGGCCTGCTCTACGCCTCGTATTGCGATTGCTCCTCGTTGGCCGAGATAGATTTCGTTGCAATACAACGCGAAGATGTCCTGTTTTGAAAGCCGGTGCTCGAGCGCAATGGCAAGCATCGCTTCAGCATACTTTCGACGAAACGTTCGTTCCGACGAGAGGTAAGTATTCTTGACAAGCTGCTGAGTGATTGTCGATCCACCCTGACCGATACGCTCGCTACCCGCATTTCGGAGGAGAGCGCGAAATACACCGAAAGGATCAAGACCGGAATGTTGGAAAAAGCGACGGTCCTCAATTGCCAGGATCGCCTGGACCAACACCGGAGGAAGCTCAGCGTAAGAAAGCGCATGACGCCCTCCTGGCTTAATCAGAACGTCATTCGTCAAAACCTCTGGCTCGAGTGTGAAGGAATCGACAGAGATGCCGTCGACCGTTAACGCTTGAATCCTGGACTGCTCAAACACTGCCTGCACCGGCGTTTGCATCGGTGAAGCGAGCGTGGGCGTGGGATGAATCTCGACAATTGTGCCGCGCCTCGTGAAGCTGCCGCTCCAAGCTTGGCTACTTTGTGACTCGAGGTAGCCGGCGCGTCGCAGCTTCACAATCAGATCATCTGGTGAAAGCGCTTGTCCCGTGCTAATCGTAGCAGGCGCAGCGTAGAGCCCGGGACGGCTGGTCAAATAACCATTAGCCAACCGGCCATTGACAATTCCTGCGTAATACTTGTAAGAGCGGCGTAAAGAGAACGCGGTAAAGAGAATTCCCGCTATGACAACGACGGTAAGCGCGCGAATCAGGAAGCGAAAGCTGCGGGTCAGTTTAAATGGGTGAAACGTCCAGCGCTTGTCCGCGACGGATGTGACCTCAATCGTCATTAAAAAGGTAGCAGGGGGCCGAGCCCGCCCGCCGAGCACCTTTCAGTGTTTGAATATGAGGTTAATAGACGCCGAATGATGGATAAATTCTAGATTGATGTGGGACGAAAGGAAAAATTTAGCCGCGGATGAAGGGGAAAGAATTAGCCGCGGATGAACAAGGATAGAACGCTGATCTGAAGACAGAATTTGAGCCGCTAACGTTCTAGTTCAGATCTGCGTTTTATCCGTGTTCATCCGCGGCTAATTCTCCGGCGCTAATTGTTGTTTGCGGTGGCGAAGGCGGTACCAGAGAGTTGTTGACGCAATGCGCTCGTCGATCAGCTTCTTGATTTCACCAATCTTCGAGCGTGCCGCTTCGTAGCCAGCGTCGATTA
>JBKPAC010000030.1:0-82033 GCA_046726175.1 Acidobacteriota bacterium | reverse complement strand
CATATGTAAGTTACCAGTATTACGGTCGAGCAATAATGATGAAATGTAATTGATTCTTTCTGGTCGCCAGGATCTTTGGACCAGCAGTCACCATCAGGGAATCTGCCAATGTCAACCCAATTAAGTGTTCCATTTCTTCGTCCGAATTTAGGTGACGAAGAGATCTCAGAGGTTTTGGATACCTTACGCTCGGGCTGGCTAACGAGCGGCCCGAAAGTGAAGCGGTTCGAGTCGGAATTCGCAGCGGCAGTGAATGCGAAACACGCTGTTGCACTGAATTCATGTACTGCCGCGCTGCATCTCGCTGTTGAAGCGTTGAACTTGAGAGCCGGAGAAGGTGTGCTTGTTCCTACTATGACCTTTGCGGCCACAGCAGAGGTCATTCGCTACTCTGGCGGCATCCCGATCTTAGTTGATTGCGATCCGATCACGCACAACATGGATCTGGATGATGCAGAGTTAAAGCTGGATCAATTGAGGGCAGGGAAGCTGAAAGCTACATTACCGGCTGTCTCGCGCGTCGTCGGTCTCATCCCTGTGCACGTCGGCGGGTTGATGATGGATGTGGATGCAATTCAAGAGTTTGCTGCGAGAAATGATCTGTGGGTCGTGGAGGATGCGGCCCACGCCTTTCCGGCTGCCTGGCGCCCGCACCCTGAAGGTGTTTGGAAAAAATGCGGCGAAAACACAGCTCGAGTGTCCTGCTTTTCATTCTACGCAAACAAGACGATAACAACGGGCGAAGGCGGCATGGCAACCACCGACGATTCTCATCTTGCAGACCGAATGCGGCTGATGTCGCTTCACGGTCTCTCCCATGACGCGTGGGGCCGGTATTCCGGAGGGAACTCATGGGACTACCGCATAATTGCGCCTGGCTTTAAGTACAACCTTACCGACATAGCAGCTTGCATCGGGATCGGCCAGCTTGGAAAAGCCGAGCAGATGCGTATTGAGCGGGAGACGATCGCGCAACACTACCTTCAACAGTGGGCCGATGTCGAAGAGATTGAGCTGCCGCCAGTTGATCCAAACCGAATCCACTCGTGGCATTTGTTTCCGATCAAGCTTCGGCTCGAGTTGTTGTCGATTGATAGAGACGCTTTTATGCACGAGCTGAAGAAAGCAGGCATAGGTTGCTCTGTTCACTGGAGGCCGCTGCATTTACATCCTTACTACGAGCAGGCCTTTGGCTGGCAGAGTCATGATTTCCCAGTTGCTACAGCGGAATGGCAACGTCTAATTAGCCTTCCCATATTTCCCGGAATGACTGAACGCGAAATCAGCAACGTCATAGAAGTTGTACGGAATGTTTGTGCTGAACATTCAATCGCCCAACCGGTGATGGCCTAAAGACGACAAAGATGCCCGGGCTGCCGCGATATTTTGAAGCATCGATTGCGTTGCTTGTAATCACAGTTACAGCACCCGCTAGTCTTCTAGCTGCGTTTCTCATTTGGTTATCTTCACCAGGTCCTATCTTTTTTCGCCAAGAGCGCGTGGGCCAGCGAGGGCGAGTTTTCAATCTAATTAAACTCCGAACGATGAGGGTTTCATCTGATGGTCTACAAGTAACCGCCGCGAACGATTCCCGAATCACCCCGATCGGACGCATTTTGCGTCGCACAAAGATTGATGAATTGCCCGAGTTGTGGAACGTGTTGAAAGGAGATCTTTCGCTCGTCGGACCGAGGCCAGAAGTTCCGCGGTATGTCGACCTGGAAAACCCGCTCTGGAAAAAGGTGCTGGAGGCAAGACCCGGAATCACCGATCCAGTCACCCTAAAACTTCGGAATGAAGAGGTTCTGTTAGCGCAAGTGAAAGATGAACCCGAAGACTATTACTTAAAAGTACTGCAGCCTTACAAGCTTCTGGGTTACCTCGACTATTTGAGTAAACGAAGTAGTTGGATTGATTTGAAAATCCTGTTCGAGACATTTGTTGCCGTAGTTTTTCCGCGTACCGCTCCCATTCCAAGTAACTCAGAAATCGAACAAACCGTCAGACTGTCGGAAAGCGTGCTTTGAAAAGTATGGCTCTTCGAGAAGAAAATTTCGGCATTGAATCAAACTTACCGGTCGTGCGGATCCGCCCATCTAACGGATGGGTCTCACTGAAACTTCGAGATCTGTGGGAGTATCGCGAACTACTCTACTTCCTCATCTGGCGCGACATCAAAGTACGGTATAAGCAAACTGCATTGGGCGCCTCATGGGCCATACTTCAGCCCGTGATGACCATGGTCGTTTTCAGCTTGTTCTTCGGGAAGCTCGGAAAGATACCTTCTGACGGCATCCCATATCCCATCTTCAGCTTCGCTGCCCTGGTACCGTGGACCTTTTTTGCTAATGGTCTAACTCAGGGTTCAAACAGTATGGTGGCTAGTGCGGCCCTGATTACAAAGATCTACTTCCCACGACTTTCGATACCGGTCGCGGCGGTGGCATCCGGCATAGTGGATTTTATTCTGGCGTTCTGCGTATTGCTGATAATGATGGCTTATTATCACATTTTTCCCGGTGTGAATATCGTTTGGCTTCCTGCCTTTTTGCTTCTCGCGCTCGTCACTTCACTTGGTGTAAGCCTCTGGTTGTCAGCACTAAATGTAGAGTACCGAGACATAAAGTACGTGGTGCCGTTCCTTACGCAGTTCTGGCTCTTCGCTACTCCCATAGCCTACCCAAGCAGTCTATTGCGCGAACCGTGGCACACTCTCTATGCAATTAACCCGATGGTCGGAGTCATTGAAGGATTTCGCTGGGCGCTCCTCGGAGCGGGAACGCGACCTGGGGCGATGATTGCTGTCTCTTCAATAACAGCCGTAGCTATTCTTTTTGGAGGAGCTTTCTATTTCCGCCGGATGGAAAAAACCTTCGCGGATATTGTGTAACTCATGAGCGACGTCGCTATCAAAGTTGAAGCTCTGGGTAAACGTTACCGGATAGGGGCTCGGCAGGAAAAATACCGAACGTTCCGAGATTCGGTTTCATCTGCGCTGACAATGCCGGTCCGTGCTATTCGCTCGTTGTCCCAACGAAACGGACATACGAAAAAATCCGATTACATTTGGGCGCTGAAGGATATTTCGTTTGAGATCAAGCGCGGTGATGTGGTTGGTGTAATTGGCCGAAATGGCGCGGGCAAGAGCACTCTCTTGAAGATCCTCTCCAGGATCACCGATCCAACGGAAGGCCTGGCGGATATATATGGCAGGGTTGGTTCGCTGTTGGAGGTAGGCACCGGCTTTCACCCCGAATTGACTGGCCGCGAGAACATGTACCTGAATGGCGCTATTTTAGGAATGGGTCGAAAGGAGATCGACGAAAAGTTTGACGAAATCGTCGCCTTTGCCGAAATTGAAAAATTTGTTGATACGCCGGTCAAACACTACTCCAGCGGAATGTACTTGCGGTTGGCCTTTGCTGTTGCGGCCCATCTCGATCCGGAAGTTCTCGTGGTAGATGAGGTGTTAGCCGTAGGCGACGCATCTTTCCAAAAGAAATGTCTTGGCAAAATTGGAGAAGTGGCCACCGAGGGCCGGACAGTTCTTTTCGTTAGTCATAACATGGAAGCAGTACTGAATCTCTGCCCGACAAGCCTGGTGCTTGACGAAGGAAAACTTGTTTTCACTGGGAAGTCCGAACATGCAGTCCGGTTGTATTTCGATGCTTATTCAAGTGAGGCGAAGCGTACAAGCGCACACGAACTGTTTCAAATGAACGGCAATGGTAATTCGCAAGGCCCGTGTATCACGCGTGTTGAAGTGTTGGACTCACTTGGTGAGCCGAAGCCGACAATCAGTACCTGGGACGACATTACTTTACGCGTCCATTATCACTCGGACGAGACTATCAAGAATGGGTCATTTATCCTGGATGTTTTTGACTACAAACAACAGCGACTACTGGTATTGGATTCCGGCCTATCGACACCTATTCGGCAGGGAAACAACTTCGTAGATTGTTTCATTCCCAGATTCCCCCTCTCCGCGGGTGAGTATTTTTTTGGCGCGGGGCTGTCTCTATCCAATAGTCATTGGCTGTGGCGAGAAACCAACCTCTCAGCATTTCGTATTCATGGACGCGACGTGTTCGAACTCGGCCGGCCACCCGAGTGTTCCCGCATGCTGTTCGCCGCGCAGCACGATTGGCGGGTGCCACAACTCACTACACAGGCGATCTCTCCTGGAAAATGATGGCACTACCGGATCGTAGAATCTAATCAGCAATGTCAAAAATTGGAAGTATGCTCGGACGATTAAAGGGAAGGCCACCCGCTGGCATCCAGGTCTTTTGCTACCACGGTGTGGTAGAACGCAGGGTTGATGATCGATTAGAAAGAAATTTTCACCTTCTTTCCGACTTCAAAAGGCATGTGGATTTTTTTCGGCGCTTTGATGTGATTGGAATTGATCAAATCTTCGAAGTTTTAAAGTCGTCATTACCCAGACGAAAGCCTGTCGTGGCGATCACCTTCGACGATGGTTACGCTAACAACTTAATGGCTGCAGAAGTGTTGGAAAAGGTTGGTCTACCATGGTCACTTTTCGTAACTACAGGGGCCATCGCGCCCTCTGGGATTATAGGCGGCATCGAACTCTCCCTCCTTATTCTGCACGGGCGGGCGAAACACCTCGAACTGTTTGGTAAAAAATGGTCCCTGGAAACCCGAGCCGAGCGCGAAACAACGTTTCAGGAAATTCGATATCCGCTCAAAGAAATGCCATCGCACGCAAGAACCAGGTACATGGAACAGATAAGACAACAGTTTCCCGAAGGCGAGAGTCAGTTGTTACTTAAGAGGTTCCCCTCGTTTCAGATGCTTACCTGGGATCAGCTGCGAAGTTTGAATGCCTCGAAGGTTATAGTTGGGAGTCATGGCGTAGCTCATGAGCTTCATCACGAGAAGCAGAATTTGGACGTACGAAAAGTTGAACTGGAACAATCAAAGCGCGAACTGGAAGAAAAACTCACACGACCCTGCAAACACTTCGCCTACCCCAATGGCACCTTTCATGACTTGTCGCCGGCAGAAACCCGGGCTGCGGGATACGAGTTGGCATTCACAATGAACGCCGGAACCGTCCAGGGAGATACAAATCCATTTCTTCTCCCACGGCTCATCTGCAATCTGTCCTGATGAGTCTCTACAAAATTGACGCTCCGACTGACACCGGAACAATAACGTAAACTCAAATAGAATTCGGTTAGGCTGGAAACTAATTTTCCTGACTACGATTGGTTGAATCATAAGCACATGAGTGCGAACACAGTTGAGAAAGAGGCCGCGTTTTACGATCAAAGGTGGACCGGTTTTGTCTACGCGAACCGGTTAAAGCTTGAGCGCTGTCGTGCGATTCTAAGTGCGCTAGCAAGCACAAAACTTTTCGAACCGTCTATTGTAGATCTCGGATGTGGTGCGGGATGGTTGTCGGGTATCGTCGGGAACTTCGGCCCTACTACTGGAGTCGATCTATCGTACAAGGCGATTGCTGATGCAGCTGTCAAATATCCTTATGTCAAATTCATAGAAGCCGACGTTTTAGATTGGAAGTATCCAAAAAACTCGTTTGACATTGTGATTAGTCAGGAAATCATTGAACACATCGAAGATCAAAAACGATACATCGATGTCGCTCATGGCTTACTAAGTGACCGTGGTTATCTGATTCTGACAACGCCGAACGCCCGAACAATGCACGCGATGTCTGAGGAAGATCGCAAGGCCTGGTCAAACCAACCAATTGAAAACTGGCTGACTACCAGTCAGCTCAGGTCATTGCTGGAAGACCGATTTGAGATAGTCAGCCTAACCACTATAGTTCTGAATGTGGGAACGTTGGGGTTATACCGCATCGCTAATTCCGAACGCTTGAGAAGTTTCCTCGCAACCCTCGGTCTCTTACCGGCATTCAATTCTCTTCGTAGTTTTCTCGGTTATGGTCTCCACATCGTCATTGTAGGAAAAAAGAAACCTGAGGCGGTCGGCGAAAGCCTATAGCCGTAACGGGTGAATTCACCACATGTGCGGAATAGCCGGCATTTACGACAGGACCAACAGCGAAGTTGATGAGGCTCGCATCGTCTGCATGGGCCGGACGCTCGATCACCGCGGTCCTGACAATTTCGCGGTGTGGATGGATCGCGATGTTGCACTCGCTCATAACAGATTGAGTATCCTCGACCTTACTCCATCAGGAAACCAACCATTCACCAATGATCGTTATGCGCTGGTATTCAACGGAGAGATTTATAACTACCTGAGCCTTAAGAAACAGCTTGAGGCCTTTAACGTAACGTTCAAGTCCACATCTGATACCGAGGTTCTGTTCCATTACTTGATCCAGTTTGGCATCGATAAGACCCTCACAGCTTTGAAAGGCATGTATGCTTTCGGTTTCTTCGACAAAGTCACACGAAGATTAATAATTGCTCGAGATAGATTCGGCATCAAGCCTCTGTATTGGCATGAAAACAAGCAGCAGTTTTACTTTTCGTCGGAGATAAAAGCGATTGCGGCGGTAACCTCACTAGACGTCGACCCTGTTCGGGTTCTTTTCAGTTTAACGGGGGGCAGCGAAGCGAACTTGACGTCGTCTATGTTTAGAGGAGTCAAGCCTGTCAAGCCCGGTACGTATCTCACCGTGGATCCTGTAGGTACTCCGCACGAATCGATTTACTACAGCTTAACCGAACAAGTTGATAGGCAGTATGTGGAGCAGCTTGCACGAATGAGCAGAGCGGACATAACCGAGCTCTTCAAAGACCTCTTGTCTCAGAGTGTTGAAAGCATGCTCATGTCGGATGCCCCAATGGGTGTTTTTGTGAGCGGCGGTATAGATTCCAGTTTAGTAGCTGCAATCGCTGTAAAGAAGAAGAGTCTTGACCTCTTTACTGCTGATATCCTCGGAGAATACTCAGAGTCTGAAGCCGCCCGTTCACTGTCAAAATCACTCGGTGCCGATTTGCATGTCTATCCTTTTGAATCGCAGATGTTTTTACGGGACCTTAGCCTTGCCACGTATCATTACGAATGTCCCGTCGTTTCCTTCGTAAACGCAGTTCCTTTTTTGAATGTAGCCAAGCTTGCCCGGCAGAACTCTGTGAAAGCCGTACTTACGGGAGAAGGTTCAGATGAGCTCTTTCACGGGTATCCGCGCCTCCTTGCTCGAAAGTTCGATAGCCTCGTACGTCTGCCACTTAATACCGTAACGAGGTTCTACAAGGCCGTTCCTGGGTTAGCTGATTATGTGAACGTCAACGGGAAGCTTAGTCAGAATGATTTTCTCGGACTGCTCTCAAAGGATTTTCAGCGTCAGGCGGACAGACGAGCATTCCGCGCCCATTCTGACTTCCTCAGGTCCGATGAACTCGAACCGTATTTCACAACGATTAATCTGTTCAATGAACATCTAATCGGACTTCTCCATAGAAATGATCGGATGGGAATGCTTGCTTCAATTGAATCGAGATTTCCGTTTTTAGATGAGGATACGGTCCGGTTTGGGATCAATCTCCCGGTGAAGTTCAAGCAAAGAAAAACCCGTCGATTGCACAACTACAAACATCCATTCATGGTTGATAAGGCTCCGGTGCGTGACGTAGCGGCTAAAATGCTGCCGGATAAATTAGTGCAAAAGAAGAAGTGGGGTTTTGGCATTAAAGCTCATCAGATATTGAAAGTTAAACCCGGGTTCTTCTCCACCGGTTTTGTGGGGGACATTTGCAGCCTGACGAGTCGAGGAGAGCTTCACATGCTCGACCGTTCGCCGCAGTACTACGTAGGCAAGTTGGTTTCTATCGAAGTCTTCGGCCGTCTGTTCGCCCGCCACGACAGAATCGACCGAGTGAGTGAGGATTTACATCGCTACGTCTCGATGAACTTAACTCACATTTCTTGCTGAAAACTCTCACGACGAATATCGGCTTCAGTCATCGAAACATTCTGCGCATCGCTCAGTAACGTATATTCTCGCGACAAGTTTTCTGGATGTTCTTATAAGGTACGTTCGTACGGTACCGGTAACGCGCTTTCGGATTCTGGAATGATAGCCAACGCTTTTTCTTTCGGTGGAAAGCCACTTAGGTCTGGATCGTAGTTCTCATGTGTGGTATCGCCGGAATCTTTACAACAACCGATACAGCGCTGTACCCGACTGTCAGACAGTCAGTCGTGCGCATGACGCGTCTCATGGCGAGAAGAGGACCGGATGATGAAGGATTCTGGTCGGATACCAGCGGACACGTTTACTTAGGGTTTCGCCGTTTGGCTATTCTGGACACGACGCAGAGCGGGCACCAACCCATGGTGGCAGCCGACGGCCGATCGGTAATCGTCTTCAACGGTGAGATATACAACTTTCCGGAGCTTCGTGCTCAGCTGGAACAAAATGGTGTTCGTTTTCGATCGCGCAGCGACACTGAGGTACTGCTTGAGGCGTTGAACCTTTGGGGAGTTACTGCAATTCCTCGCCTTAACGGAATGTTTGCGTTCGCGTGGTACGACACAACAAACCGGACACTCATTCTGGCGCGAGATCATGCAGGAATAAAACCACTTTACTACTTCACACATCCGCAGGGCCTCGCGTTTTCTTCACAGTTCAATGCCTTACTTCATACGCATTGGGGAGAGCCTGGTCCAATCCGAGAAGATGTCCTGCGACTCTTTTTAAGGTTGCACCACATTCCTGCTCCGTTCGGCTTATTGGAGAATACGTTCCAACTAGAACCGGGTCATTATCTGGTGGTGCGACCAGATGGTTCGATCAACAAAAAATCCTGGTGGACGTTGCCTTCCGAGTTCGACACGGATCTCTCCGGGCAACGAGCTTTGGAAGCCACTGCAAAAGCGATCGACGAAGCGGTCAGGCGGCAAAGGATTGCTGACGTTCCGCTCGGAGTCTTTCTCTCTGGTGGCGTAGATTCACCATTAGTTACCGCGGTCGCCAGACAGCAAATGAGCAGCGAACTTAAGGCCTTCACAATTGGCAACCCCGGCTGGCGCCAGGATGAATCCGAGACGGCTAAGGTGTTTGCACAACTGCTGGACGTAGATCATTACGTGCATTCCACAGGCGGTAATGAGGCGCTACAGACAATTGATGACGTAATTGACGCTCAGCACGAACCGTTCGCCGACTTTTCAATTATTCCGACGCTTCTAATTAGCCGGTTCGCCAAAAACAAGATCACGGTCGCGCTCAGTGGTGATGGTGGTGATGAACTCTTTTTCGGTTATGAGCGACCTTTGTCGTTGCTAAAGAGCGGTAACGACTTTAGCAGACCCTGGCCAATTCGGGTGGCACTGTTTACGGCAGGGAAGTACGGAGTTGGCACGAAGCGTTCCGATGTGATTGTCGCCAGAACGCCGGGTCATTATTACTTCGAGGTCAATTGTCGTTTGAATGAGGATGATCTCAGGCGGATGGCTCCGGGGCTTAAGTCATTTCCGACGAGCTTCGATCTGTACAAATCGAACGGCACGCGCAAGCCGCTGGACCTGGCTAACTATTCGCGGCATGTAGAGTTCTACGGCCAACTCCAGCGAGGTCTTAAAAAAGTAGATATGGCTTCGATGCATAGCAGCCTCGAAGTCCGTGTGCCTCTGCTGGATCGTGAAGTCATCGAGCAGAGCTTGCGTATTGATCCGTTCGAGTGTATGCGCGGTGGCGTTCGTAAGAGCATTCTCAGACACCTGCTTTCGCGGTTCATTCCGGCAGAGGCGATTCCGACGCCGAAGCTTGGGTTTGCTGTGCCCTTGGGCGATTGGCTGCGTGGCCCTTTGCGCCAGCTTGCCGAAGATACATTGCTCAGCGGCGACCTTTATCCCACAGGCGTGTTCGATCGCAAAGCCGTCCAAAAATACTGCCATCAACATCTGTCTGGCGGTCGAGATCTGAAATGGGGTATCTGGACTCTTCTGACGCTGCAGTGGTGGGCCACAAAGCATCTGAACGTAAAGACGCCGAGTTATGCGTGAAGCAGTTCGCGTTCTTTTTACCATCCCGAATTTCATCACCGCGGGCTCTGGCCGTGCAATGTTGAATATTATCGAGAGGCTCGATAAAGACAGATTTGCGCCGGCAGTATGTGTGATGCGAAAAGGCGGAAGTCTTGACAAGCAAGTTGCAGCGATGGGCATACCGTTCCTCGAGGCAGACTTCACAGTTCCTGCACTTCCCTACGCCTCATTGCCCTTACGTGCATGGAAGGCATCACGAGTGTTCCGACCTTTTCGTTTTGATCTTTGGCACTCATTTCATTACTCGGACGACTACACCGAGCCGATTATTGCCCGTATGTCTGGCGCCAGAGCCTGGGTTTACACGAAGAAGAACATGAACTGGGGCCGTCGCTCTTGGCATTTGCGGACCCTATTTGCTACGAGGATTGCTGCCCAGAACACCGATATGCTGCGAGAGTTCTTTGCGAGCCCACTGACCTGCCGAAAAGCAAGGCTTGTGCAGCGCGGCGTTGACACTAGCCGATTTTGCAATGGCGCGATATCAGAGGGGAACGTCGCGCGCAACCGGGCCATGGCTGACCTCACGGTCGCAAGTTGTGTTGCTCAACTCGTGCCGGTAAAGGGACATCCTACTCTCCTCAATGCGATGGCCCGCGTCTCCGGTGTCGAGCTTCTCATTGCCGGCGAACCGCTGGACAGGGATTATGCTTCATCTTTGGCGGATCTAACCGCAAAGCTGCAGATTGAGAATCGAGTTCGGTTTTTGGGGGGAGTCAGCAATGTTCCGAATCTTTTAACCCGAACGGATTTTTTTGTGCTCCCGACGTGGGGTCGGTGGCGAATGGAAGGTTGCCCGGTCGCACTGCTTGAGGCAATGTCCTGCGGCAAGGCTTGCATCGCTACGGACATTCCGGGAGTAAGAGACATTATTGAAGACGGCAAGAATGGCTTATTGGTGCCGCCGGAGAATGTTGCGGCGCTTGCTGAGGCGATTGACCGTCTGTCCTCTTCACCCGAGCTGCGCAGCTCGTTCGGAGTGGCAGCAAGAAAGCGGATCGAGGAGAGATTTAGTATTGAAAGAGAGGTGGCGGATCACGAAGACCTTTACGCCGGAATTTTCCCTCGCATTAAACGCTCCAACCCAGGCGCGATAAGGACGGAGCTCTCCGACCAACTTCAGTCGATGTGATGATTCAGAGTGCGCTGACAACAAAATTCTCCTCAGAGACTCAACAAACAGAAATTTTAGCGCAGCCAACTAGTCGCTGTGGTGATCTGTTATTGACATTTCAGGAGATGGACAGCCTCATTCCTAGTCGCTATGGTCACAATAGTTGGACAAACAATCTCACCGGTGACGGATGGCAACTACTGCTCGATGACATCGGGCCCACGTGGAAAGGATATCCTCTGGCTGTTGGGAACGCACTCGAGTGGAACTTTCTTTTGCTCGGAGAGTTCAATGGTCCGGACCGGAACTTACACAACTTCCCAGGCCTTCTTCATTCCATTGTCTCCGGAACAAAAAGTGGTGAACTCTTAAACGGCCACTTTCTATTTCTCGCTTACAACCAAAAGGACCGTCGCTGGCATGTGTTTACAGATCGATTTGGAACTCTTCATGCGTACTATGGCTCGGATGGATGGCGATGTGCGCTGGGGACTTTTTCTCCGGCAGTTGCCGCCGTGGCTTCTAGAAAACAGCTCGACTGGTCGGCGCTCGCTGCATTCTTTGCACAGGGATTTTTTCCACGCACGACGACGTTCTTTACCGATGTTCAGATTCTGCAACCTGCCTCTCATTATGTTTTTGATGAGGCCGGCAGACTCCTTCAGCAGACTCGCTATTGGAATTGGTGGCATCAGCCAAAGTGGAATCGCTCATATGACGAGACGGTGGATGAGTTTGCGGGAATCTTCCGAGAAGTTATGCAGGATCATACCCGTCAAGGGCGAGTAGCGGTCCCGATTTCCGGTGGTCTCGATTCACGCGCAACTACAAGTATTTACGATGGTGGCCAAGCGGCCGATTTACGCGGGAATGTGTGGGCATATTCATATGGTTACACCGCGAATTCGCCCGAAACTACTATCGCTCGTTGCGTAGCAAGCTCTCGCAGTCTGCCATTTCACTCCTTCACTATCAGACCGTATCTGTTTCCGAAACTTGATCTGGTGCTCGACAGTGTCGAAGGGTTTCAGGACATCACGTTGTGTCGTCAAGCTGCTGTTCTAAATGAAATTGCGTGCAACGCGGATTACGTGATTGCAGCTCATTGGGGTGATGTTTGGATGGACACGATGGGCTTAGCAAACTCAAAGAATGGAACAACCGCGTGTAGTGATGAGAAGAGTATTGTCGACCACACAATCAAGAAGATCATCAAGGGCGGACGGCAGTGGCTGCTGGATAATGTAGCGAGCCCGCATTTACATAGACACAGTGCCGAAGAGCTAATGCATGACGCTGTCAATGCTGAGCTGTTCAAGTTGAAACAGATCGGATGCCCCGATTTTCGAGTGAAGGCATTAAAAACTGATAATTGGTCATTTCGTTGGACTACGACAAGTCTGCGGATGTTTCAGCCCGCGGCTTTTCCTCGTCTTCCTTTCTATGACTCTCGGCTAACCGATTTCTTTTGTACTGTTCCGTCCGAATTCCATAATGGCCGACGATTGCAGATTGATTACTTGAAACGGTTCGCCCCAGATCTTGCGAAAATCACCTGGCAGGCTCATGACGCCAACCTTTTCGATTATCAAACTAAATCAAAGGTCCTGCCCAAACGTGCTGCCAAGAAAGTTTGGCGACTGTTCACGCGAAAAAAGCTGATCGAACGCAATTGGGAGATACAGCTGTATGGCCCGGAGGGACGTGTAGAGCTTGAGTCAAAGTTGATGAAACCCAGTCTTCGAATACATGAGTTTGTTGCGCGTGAGAAGATCAGGGGTTTGTTGGACCAGTTCTATACTGATCCCTATGCGGAAAAGCGTGGCTACACCGTCTCGATGCTATTAACGCTAAGTGCATGGTTGGAGAAGCATGGATAAGAGTGGCTCAGGCAACTGCTCGAACGGCGCTGGGGGTCACCTCAAAATAACGATTATAGGAACCTCCTGGCCTCCTGAGACTTTCATTGAAAGGCTGATAAAAGGACTGGTCCAGGCCGGAGCGGAAGTTACCGTTGCTTGCGAAAGAAGACCGGAAGCAAGTTGGTTACCACATAGTCAGTTGAAATGGCTATATGCGCCAGCGTGGCGGGGCTCGATCTTAGCCCGGTTGCTGCGGACGGGCCGAATGAGAATAAGATCTCTGACTGCAGGATCGAGCGATGTTCGCCTGTTCAAAACTCACGTTCGGCAATCGGAAAGCTGGCGTAAACGAGTTCAGAACTGGCACCAGTTGCTACCGTTCGCAGGGCTTCGGTCCGACATTATCTACTTTCCCTGGAACTCCGCTGCCATTTCATATCTGCCGCTCTTCGATTTGGGTTTCCCGGTAGTCTTGAGCTGCCGTGGCTCGCAGGTAAATGTAGCGCCACTCGGTCCGCAAGGGTCGGAGCTCAAAAAAGACCTATCAAAGACATTTCGGAAGGCCGCTGCAACTCACTGTGTCTCAGAAGCCATTTTGAATGAAGCCACCAAGTATGGCTTAAACCCGCAAAAGGCCACCGTTATTCGACCGGCTGTCGATCCCGAGTTTTTCTCCCCACCTGCAGAAGACTCAAACCAGAGGGACACTTTTCGGATTACCACTACCGGAGCCTTGATTTGGAAAAAGGGTTATGAATATGCGCTTCAAAGTATCCGCGTTCTGAAAGATCGAGGAATCAATCTTCAATTCAACATTCTCGGTGATGGTCCCGAGCGAGATCGCGTAGTTTTCACTATTCACGATCTGGAGCTGAACGATGTTGTCCAACTGCATGGGCAGAATTCTCCGGAAAAGGTTCGTGAGGTCTTAAGAAATAGTGACGTGTTCCTCCTGTCGAGTTTGACCGAAGGGATTTCAAACGCAGTGCTCGAAGCGATGGCCTGCGGTCTCCCGGTTGTGACCACAGATTGCGGAGGGATGCGCGAGGCGGTGACCGATGGTGTCGAAGGTTTCGTTGTTCCTGTGAACGATGTCGAGGCCATGAGCGAGGCGCTCCACACGTTGTGTCAGAATCCACAACTTCGAAAGCGAATGGGTAACGCAGGTCGGCAGTGCGTCGAGAAGTCGTTTTCTTTAACTAGGCAGGTTCAGCAATTTCTTTCACTGTGCGAACAGACTGCACAGGTCAGGTCGCAATGAGCAAGCGCGGAAGAATCGTTCTCTTTGTTGAGGTCTTTCCTCAGCTCTCGGAAACTTTCATCGTTAACAAGTTTCGAGGATTGCATGAACGTGGGTTGGATGTACATGTAGTTTGTACCCAGAGTGAGCGGGAGATGTGGGAAAAGTTTCCTCTCCTACAGCAGAACCAGGAACTCAGAAGCCGCGTTCACGTTTCATGGCCCCATCGACCCTTGTGGCTTGCGATTCTACTGCTTCCAATAATCCTGCTGCGCTCTCTTTTCTTTCAACCGTGCGCGACAGCGAAGTTTCTGAAACGCGGTTACCAGCTGCTCGGATTAAAGATTCTCCGTAGCTTCTATTTGAACAGCGAACTGATCCTTCTCAGTCCGGAGGTGGTCCACTTTGAATTCGGCGCCCTGGCTGCCGGGCGCACATACCTGGCGGACCTTTTGAACTGTAAGTTGGCGGTTAGTTTTCGAGGATATGACCTTAACTTCGTCGGTGTTGAGCAGCCGGATTTCTACCACGATGTTTGGGCGAAAGCGGACGCCTTCCATTTTCTAGGAGAGGCCTTGTGGCAACGCGCAAGGCAGCGAGGATGTCCGGCTGATAAACCTAAAGTCCTGATACCGCCTGCCGTCGATGCCACGTTCTTCCACTGCGCCAGACAGATCTCGCCAAAAGTTGGAACACACGCCAGACCCTTCCGCATTCTGAGTGTGGGACGATTGGAGTGGAAGAAAGGTTATGAGTATGCGCTCGAGGCTGTAAGACTGTTGCTGGAGAGAGGCATCGAGTGTGAGTACCGAATTGTCGGTAAGGGAAGTGACACGGAAGAGCTAAGTTTTGTCCATCACCAGTTGGATTTGGCTCGAACTGTAAGTTTTCTTGGTGCGTGTTCGCAGACCGACGTTCGAGAGCAAATGGTGTGGGCCGATGTACTACTTCACCCTGCGGTTTCGGAAGGATTCTGTAATGCCGTGCTCGAGGCTCAATGCATGGAACTTCCCGTGGTTTGCACCGATGCAGGAGGCCTACCCGAAAATGTCGCTCACGGTTCGACTGGTTTTGTTGTTCCCCGCCGCAGCGCACTCAGGATCGCCGATAAGTTGGAGGTATTGGCGCGTGACGCTGTCTTAAGACGGAGCATGGGCCAAGCGGGCCGGGCTCGTGTAACAGAGCGGTTTGGGAGCGAAGGACAGATCGACCAGTTTCTGGCTATGTACGAGAAGCTTCTTCCGTCTGGGAATGGTCGGCGCGAGGCGGTAAACAATCTGCCGGCGGTACAGCAAACGCAATGATCAACGCTGGGGCGAAACGAACACAAGTCGCAACGGCCGGTGTTGATTTAATCTGGCTAAGCAGCGCGGCGAATGCCCCAATGTGGGAGTTGGGTGATGTCGTGGGCGTCGAACCAACACCTGTCGCGGTACACGCGATCGTTAACGAACGATTGAGCACGACTAATGCGCGGGCCTGGCTGTTTTGGGACAGCGCATTGGGATTGCCGGATCCTCTTCTAGTGACGAAACTCCTGGATCTGCCGGGCCAGGTGTGGCATGCAGGATTAAAGCTCGGCACCCGTGGTTTGCCGGGCATCATCGACTTCATCGCGCCCACATGGATGCTAAATCGCGACCCCGATGAGAACATCGTAGCCACGTCATGGCGCCTTTCGCTACGCGCCTGCCTCATGCGCACTGATGTGCTACGTCAGATGGGTAGTATTCGACCCGAGTTCGACACTCTTGATGCTGCCTCCCTTGAACTTGGCCATCGCCTGGTCGCTCGCGGCGTTATCACTAGACACACCGATCAATTGGTCTCGAGTGAGTCGTCGAATGCGGCAGTACTTCCGTTCGAAGATGAACTGCGATTTGCTTACTATCGGTTTGGAAGGTTCTGGAGCAAATGGGCGCTGGGTCGAGCAGTCCTAACCCGGTACGTGTCGGTTATCAAGGCACTAACTTCCAGTCGAGAAGTCTTTAAGGCCTCGGTACCCTCATGCCCCTCTCCGTTTAAGCATGCACTCACAGAGTCTATTGATGTGGACTTCGAGGCAAAGGTCAGCGTGCTAATTCCAACACTGAGCAGGCAGCAGTATCTGCGAAAGCTGTTGGACCAATTGCGTTATCAGACTATCAAGCCGTTTGAGATAATCGTTGTGGACCAAACGCCCGTTGAGGATCGGGATATACGTCTGGCATCGGATTTTGCTGTTTTACCTCTGAAAATCCTTCACCTGGATCAACCCGGCCAGTGCTCTTCTCGCAATGCGGGTCTCAAAGAGACCAGCGGAGACTACGTTCTTTTCATTGATGATGACGACGAGGTTCCACCCGACTTAATCGAAGCCCATTTACGAAGCTTAAAGAATTTTAGGGCTGACGTTTCTTGCGGCGTTGCGAGAGAGAATGGCGCAGGACCTCTGCCTGAGGAGTTTACGTTTACACGAGTCAGCGATGTATTTCCAACTAACAATTCACTCGTAAGAATAGAAGCACTTCAAAAATCTGGTCTGTTCGATCTCGCGTTTGAGCGTGGACAACGTGCAGATCATGATTTGGGCATGCGCATTTACCTCACCGGAATGTTGATGGTGCTGAATCATGAGATCTCTGTTCTTCATCATCGTGCTCCGGCCGGTGGACTTCGTGCTCACCAGGCCAGAGTGATCACTTATGCGAGCAGCCGCCAGAAGCTGAATTTGCGACACCTCCCGAGCGTCACAGAACTGTATCTTGCTCTCCGTTACTTCACTCCGCGGCAGTTGAGGGAGATGCTCTGGCTTCGCACATTCGGCACTTTTAGTATCAGGGGGCACAGAGGGAAGAGGTTGCTAAAGTTTTTCGCGGGTGTCGCTTGTCTGCCGGATACCATCAGGAGAATTCGCAGAGAACACGTACAAGCTCACGCGATGTGCACAGAGTTTCCGCGCATTTCCAGCTTGATGGATTAGCTAAGTCATGAGTCAGCTCAAATTTCATCTTTATGAACTCCTCAACAATGTGGTTCCGAGGAGCACCCAGCAAAGATTAGGTGAATCGAGATATTTGCGGCCCCTCCGCGACAACTTTTTCCGGAGTGCAGGATCCCCCAACATCGCCACCGATACGATTGAGTTTGAGGGGCGGACGTTTCAATTCTCGGCGCCATACCAGGTACTAGCTCGGGCCAAATCCGGAATTGAATCTCGGCTATCTCGCTTAATCCTGGCGAATTGCCAAGCCGGTGCTTGCTGCATCGACGTTGGCGCGAACTATGGTTTTCTCTCAATCATGATGTCGCTGGCAGTAGCTCCTGCTGGCACCGTTTTCTCTTTCGAACCGGACCCATTTGTCTTCCGTGTCCTCGAGAAAAATATTTCTGATAATAGTCTTAAGAATGTATGTTCGCTCTACGAAGCAGCCGTGGTCGCGGAGTATGAAGCAGGTGAACATCACGAAGCGATTCCATCAGCCTGGTTGATCACAATCGACGAACTTATGCGCAACCGATCCGAGGTTGTGGAACTGATCAAGATTGATGTTGATGGCGATGACTATGGAGTGTTGCTGGGAGCACAAAGCGTCCTGAAGAAATTTCACCCTGTGGTGATCGTTGAGATGACAAATAACGAATCCGAAATCTACAACCTGTTGGTTGATGCGGGTTACGAATATATCCTGGACATGAGTGGCAATCCGGTGAATCCACTTTCCTGGCCGCCCAACGTAATAGCCGCAATGGTGCCGGTCCACGTTCCCGCTCGAGGTAGTTTAGCCAAGAGTTATTCAGGTAACCTCTAAATCTCAAGCAATTCGTTATTGCCACAATCGATAAATGCGACTCCTCATACTGTCATCCGAATTTCCACCCGGACCGGGCGGAATCGCGACACACGCTTACGAATTAGCAAGGCACCTTCAGCGGTTGGAGTGGGATGTTTCTGTCGTCACACCCCAGGATCATGCCGAAGAGCAAGAGATAAGCGAGTTCAACAGTGCTCAGCCGTTTCCAATTGTTCGGCTGAGGTCGAAGGGCGCTTCTGCCACAAAGGCGATCTTCCGCCGTCAGACAACTCGCAGGTGGATCAAACAGTGGAATCCTGATGCAGTTATCGCGAGTGGCCAGCGATCAGCCTGGATAGCTACCACTCTCACAGGCAAGTTGCCGCTGATAATCGTAGGTCACGGCTTCGAGTTTGGAATTGTTGGGCAGTGGAATAACAAGCTTACACGGTGGGCATTTCAACAAGCTTCTCTTGTTGTCTGCGTCAGTGAGCACACTCGGCGCAAGATGCTGGCGGCGGGTATTCAACCTCAAACGGTTCAAGTGATTACAAACGGCGCTGACGAGATCCGCTTCGACGTGCTGCCCGCCGACGGGGTTTCGGCAACGCGAAAAAGCATGGGATTCGAGAACGCGCGATTACTGATAACCGTCGGAAATGTTACCGAGCGAAAGGGGCAGGACCTGGTGATCCGGGCTTTGCCACAAATTCTGGCGAAAGCTCCAAATACACATTACCTCATGGTGGGATTGCCAACTCGGAAAGAGGAGTTGATGAGAATTGCCGAAAGCCTTGGGGTTGGTGATCATGTTCACTTTCTTGGCCGGGTTGAGAATGGACATCTGGTGTCATTGCTGAACTGCGCTGATGTGTTTGTAATGACCAGCCGCTTTACCAGCGAGGGTGACTCTGAAGGGTTTGGGATTGCTGCAGTAGAAGCAGCACTGTGTGGAAAGCCCGCCGTCGTTTCCGGAAATTCAGGGTTGTCAGAGGCTGTGATTGACGGCGAAACCGGGATCGTTGTCCCTCAAAACGACGTACAGGCCACCGCCAATGCGATTGTCAGTCTATTGAATAACAGAGAGCGGCGCGAACAGATGGGTAATGCGGCGCGAAAGAGAGCGCGTGCGAGGCAAACCTGGGAGCAAGCTGCTAAACAGTATGACACGGTCCTTCGACGTGTCGTCCCCTCCGTCCAGTCCTATTAGCCGCTCGACATTAACGGGCCTTCTGAAGTTTTCATGAATCTGCTGATCGTGTCGCATACGCCGCACTATTTGCGAGATGGAGAACTGGTCGGATGGGGCGCAACGGTACGCGAGATCGATCAACTCGGAGAAATATTTGATTCGGTTGTTCATCTCGCACCATTACAGGTGGAGAAAGCGCCGGCGAGTGCTGTTCCTTACGCTTCGCGTCGCGTCCGGATGAGACCGGTGAGAGCCGCGGGCGGAGTCCGATTTCGCGATAAGTTGTCAATACTGATCGCGATTCCCAGTTACCTGCAAGCAATGCTTGCAGAATTGAGGAAGGCCGACGTTGTGCACGTGCGCTGTCCTGCAAACATAAGCTTGATTGCTCTGTTCTTGCTAAGCCTTCTGCCTTATCCGCGTAAACGTTGGATCAAGTATGCCGGCAACTGGAAACCTGAAGGCAGCGAAGCGCTTTCCTACAGATTCCAGCGATGGTTGCTGCGAAGGCGATGGCATCGCGGCGTTGTGACTGTGAACGGCGAGTGGCCGGATCAACCGTCATTCGTTCATACGTTTCTAAATCCCTGCCTGAATCACGACGAGTTGTTAGAAGGGCGCCAGCTCGGCATTGCTCGTCAGCTTGGTACGCCTGTGCGTTTGATATTCGCGGGACAGCTAGAGACGACCAAAGGCGTTGGTCGTATCTTGATGATCATAGCGCGGTTAAATGAGCTCGGAGTTGACGCCACTCTGGATCTGGTCGGCGATGGGAAAGAAAGATCAAAGTTTGAGCAGTTGGCCTGCTCACTAGGGATCGAAAGTCAAGTCAGGTTTCTCGGTTGGCAGCCTCGTTCCGCTATGGGCCAACTTTATTCGCGCGCGCACTTTATTCTGCTTCCCAGCAATAGCGAGGGCTGGCCGAAAGTGTTAAGCGAGGCGATGGCTTTTGGCGTTGTGCCCCTGGCCAGTAATGTCAGCAGCATTCCTCAGTATCTCGAGAGGTTTGATTGTGGTAAATCTTTGGATCCCGAGAACATCACTTCTTTTGCAGACGCAATCGGATCTTATTTAAAACATCCTGAGGAGTGGAAAAGAGAATCTGAAAACGGCCAGAGAGCAGCTGAATTATTCGGCTACGATAATTATCTGAAAGCCGTCCAAAAACTCCTCAGGCTTCCCTCAGAGATTCGCCCAGTATCACAAGCCCGCTCTGAAGTGTTTCAACCCAATCGGGTTGCTTAGGCCACGTTTAGACAGTCACTCGCTTTATCGTGTACCGATCAGAAGCAATCATCGATTTACGACGCCGGCAACGACTCGCTCCTTCCCTTAGAGGGCTAGCGTCTCGAAAAGTAGAAAAGCTGCGGCTATCTCCGGTCCTGTTGTTCTTTGTTGCTAATGTGGTTCTGGCCCTCTTAATGAGCCACAGCGTGATCGTGGCAACGATTCACGCGATCGTGACCATCGTTGGATCGCTGTGTTATGCCGCTTCCTCAAAGAAGATTGAAAGCGTGGTTTATGCGGCCACGTATATAACCGGTGCCGAAGTCTTATGGCGTATGACGGGCTCTTACTCTTTTTGGGAGGGTGGCAAGTACGCGGTGGCCGCAGTTTTCATTGTCGCAATGATCCGTCATAGGCGGCTAAAACCAGCGATTTCTCCGGTTTTGTATTTTGCACTGCTGGTGCCCTCGGCTCTCTTGACGCTCTGGACGTTGCCGGGCGGCGGATGGAGGGACGCTTTTAGCACTAACTTATCAGGTCCCTTTTCGTTGATGATTGCTGGATGTTTCTTCTCCCAAGTAACTCTGTCGCGGCAACAACTGCACAAAGCATTTCTAATGCTAATTGGTCCGATCATCGGAATCGGCGCAGTTGCCTTGTTCGAGATAGTGACTGCGGAAAAAATCTCTTTCGGTCGCTCGTCGAGCCTTGTTACGAGTGGCGGCTTTGGTCCAAACCAGGTTTCTTCAATCCTTGGCCTGGGAGCGCTGATCTCCTTCCTGTTGTTAGTTGATCGTAAAGCTAATCTCAAACTACGGATTGTGAGCGGTCTCTTGATCGTGTTTTTTTCCGCTCAGAGCGCACTGACCTTTTCGAGAGGTGGCCTATATAACGCTGCAGGGGCCATCCTCTTAGCTTCATTGTTCCTATTAAAAGATCCGCGGACTCGATTTCAGTTTCTCATGGTGGCTGTCCTTCTCGTCGGTACGGCCTACTTCCTGGTTCTGCCACGATTGGATGCGTTCACCGGTGGAGCACTGACAGCGCGCTTTGAAGCAACAACCACCACGGGTCGCGAGCAACTAGCTCAGATGGATTTGGACATCTTCTACAATAATCCGATCCTCGGAGTGGGACCGGGCCTTGCTCCGTGGTATCACGCCGGAATGGGTTTTAAGGCGATGGCGCACACTGAGTTCACAAGACTTCTTGCTGAGCATGGAATATTTGGTCTTGCAGCACTGTTGGTTTTTCTCACAGCGCTCGCCGGGAATGTTCTGAAGCAGCGTTCATATGAACATCGGGCTTTCATGGCGGCACTCAGCGGGTGGACCCTCGTCTACATGCTCAATGCAGGCATGCGGGTAGTAGCGCCGTCTCTAATGTTCGGTCTCACGTTCTGCTGCTTGCGCCAGACAACGAAAGCAATCGACATCACTCGGATCAGACAACAGTCAAGGAAGAGAAACATTCCTCTCCGACGTTTGGCGTCTCGCAAGACGCTCGCTGGTGAATATTGATGTGCGGCATCGCCGGACGATTTCATCCCACAGCGCTTCCTGCTGATCACGCGTGGCACACGCGCGCAGATTCGCTTCTCGCGCATCGCGGACCAGACGGGAATGGTCACTATCTCGACGATTGGTGTGAACTGGTTCATCGCCGGCTGGCCATCGTGGATCTGTCGCCGCTGGGTCAACAACCGATGACAAATGAAGACGGCACTATCCAAGTCGTTTTCAACGGCGAGATTTACAACCACCGCGAATTGCGAGCGGAGTTGCAAACGCGTGGTCATCGATTCCGCAGCAGCGCGGACAGTGAAGTTTTGGTCCATCTCTACGAAGACTTCGGCACGGAGATGGTTAATCGGCTGCGCGGCATGTTTGCGTTCGGCATTTACGATAAGAAACGCAAGACATTGCTGCTGTCTCGCGACCGTTTTGGAATCAAGCCGCTTTATTACACAACAATTGACGGACAGACGGTGTTTGCCAGCGAGATAAAGGCCATTACTGCTCTCGGCGCCTTCAAGCCAGCGCTGGACCGCCAGGCTTGTTACGACTACCTGAGCTTGGGTTACATCCCTGAACCTTCGACGGGGTTCGAAAACATAACCGCGTTACCGGCTGGAACTGTGCTCGTGGCCGATGCGACTGGGCATCGCGTCAATAAGTTCTATACGCTTGAGGCGCGGCCGAACGCCGGCAAGACAATAAAAGAAGCTGCGCGCGCCGTATCCGAGGATCTTCTCGACGCAGTGCACTATCAAAGCGTAGCCGACGTTCCGGTGGCGGCACTGCTTAGCGGCGGGATTGACTCGTCGCTCGTCGTCGCAGCTTATCGACGGGCAGCGAATGTTTCTCCACAAACGTTCAACGTTCGATTCCCGGAGAAGAGTTATGACGAAACGGCTGTTGCGTTGGCAGTCGCTCAGCACTGCGAGACGGACCATCAGACTATCGACCTACGCGACTGGGCCGTCACTCCCGAATCAGTAACTGACCTGTTGTGCCATTTCGACCAACCGTTCGCGGACACGAGTCTGATCCCGATGTACTGGGTGGCTCGTGCGATCCGTGAGCGCGGTATTGTTTGCACACTCTCGGGTGACGGCGGCGACGAGGCGTTCGGCGGATACGCTCGATTCTGGCGCGCGAATAAACTAGCCGCACTTGCGAAACTTCCTCTCTGGATTCAGAGCTCACTCGCATCGACGGGCAGTAGTCTCGCTCGGTGGACTCGCGATCGGGGCCGCCAACTGGAGAAGGCTGTTCGTTTGGCCCAGCAGGGTTGGAAAAACTCGGCAGTTCTTTTGGCAGGGCTATCGAGTTATCAGAACGAAGAGCAGAAGCAGCAGTTGGTAGCACGCGAGGCGCGGGACAATCTGAGATCTGTAGAGCGACACTTTAATGGTTACAGTCCGGCGGGGGTTAAGGATCTCGAGGAATTATCGCAACGTATGACCGAGAACCTCTTCCGAGTTGGCTTGACTTCCGACATGCTCCGCAAGGTCGACATGATGAGTATGCGGGCGAGCATCGAGGTTCGCGTACCTTTCTTGGATGAGCAAGTCGTTGAGCGTGGGCTGTCATTACCGCACGAGCTCAAGACGAACGGTAGAGAAGGTAAGCTGGTCCTACGCGCGCTCGCCGCTGACTGGCTACCCCCGCAGGTCACGACACATGCTAAGCAAGGTTTCAGCATTCCGCTCGACGTGATGGTCACTGAGCCTTTTCACGTCATGTTACGCGATTACCTTTTATCAGACAGTTCACGTATTCGGTCGTTCATTGATTCCGGCGTGACCTCCCGATGGCTCGAAAAATTTAAGAGCTCCGCAAAACGGAGTCGCAGGGACGGTACGATGAGCCGAGTCGGCTTATATCAACGGATTATCATTCTTCTCTCTCTCGAACTATGGATGCGACGATACAACCTTTCGTGGTAAGCCCGGCGCAGCCGGAAGCAACCGACCTAGAAAGGTCCAGACCTTCTCTGTTGCTTATTGCAACGTTCCTCTCGTCAGGCGGTGGTCGTCGTTCCGTTATGGAGGACCTCGCAGAGAGGCTTGAACTGGCTGGTTACAGTTTGACTACTGCTTCACACTACAGAAGCGGGATAGCGCGCGCTGCTCACATGATTGCTACTGCGCTCGTTCGCGCACACAAACACCAGGCAGCTGTCGTCGATCTTTACAGCGGACGAGCGTTTCTGTGGGGTGAAGGTGTTTGCTGGGCCTTACGCAGGACCGGCAAGCCTTACATTCTGGTTCTGCGCGGCGGCAACCTACCGTCCTTTGCCGCTCGATGGCCCAAGAGGGTCCGAGGCTTGTTGAATTCAGCAGCGGTCGTTATGACGCCTTCGCGGTATCTGTTTGAAGAGATGCGACCTTACCGCGAAGATCTGACGCTCCTGCCCAACCCGCTGGATCTCGCTGCCTACGAATTTCGGCCGCGCGTGCAAGCGCAGCCGAGCCTGATCTGGTTGCGCAGCTTTCATAACGTCTACAACCCATCCTTCGCGCCTCGCGTGTTGGCAGTGCTTGTCAAGGAGTTTCCCAACATTCAGCTGACGATGATTGGGCCGGACAAAGGTGACGGGAGTCTGCAAGAGACGTCTGCAGTCGCCGCGAGTTTGCGAGTTTCTGATCGCCTGAAAATAATCGGTGGCGTCGCCAAGACGGAAGTACCCCAATTGATCAACGGCGGCGATATCTTTCTGAACACTGCTAACGTTGACAATACGCCGGTCAGCGTGCTCGAGGCGATGGCGTGCGGTTTGTGCGTTGTGAGCACCGATGTGGGCGGCATGCCTTATCTCGTGGACCACGAGCAAGACGGTTTACTAGTTCCGCCAGACGATGCTCCTGTAATGGCAGCTGCAATTCGTCGCATCTTGACTGAGCGCGGTTTGGCAGAACGGCTGTCGACAAACGCTCGAAAAAAGGCAGAACGATTCGACTGGTCAATTATCCTGCCAGAGTGGGAACGCCTACTTCGTCAACTGCTGTAACTGCCCTCCAACACATAACCAATTGAGTCACGTTCTCGAAAACATTTACCCACACGTGCCGCTGTGGGCGCAGAATCTAGGGATTTCGATCTACGGTCTGTCCTACCGTCGCGAAAGATTAGGAAAAGGATTTGATGAGGACGTACAAGCGTTCCGTGCGCGGGAGACGTGGGACTTTCAGAACTTTATGGATTATGTCGAGTCAAAGCTCGGCTGGATCCTTAGAAAAGCAGCTAGCGAAGTTCCGTTTTATCAAAAGCGATGGGCTGAAGCAGGAGCTGTTAAGACTGATTTCGACAACGTCACAATCAATACCCTTCGTCATCTACCAATAACGACAAAGGAAGATCTTAGACGCTCGGCCGATGCGTTTGTCTGTTCCAGCGAAAAATCCGGCAGGTTGCTTCGCTACGATAGCAGCGGCAGCACAGGCACTCCCGTTACTTTAATTTGCACGCCCAGAGATCACCGGCGCTTTGTGGCCGCCAGAGACGCACGCTCTTTCGGATGGGCAGGCACGAGCATAAAAAATCCGAGGGCAATGTTGGGTGGACGGCTCGTTGTGGCGCGCGCAACCGCTAAACCGCCTTTTTATCGATATAACTTCGCCGAACGTCAGGTGTACTTTTCAGCCTACCATCTGACTCCCGCAAACGTGTCCAGCTATGTCGAGGGGTTGAATAGGTATGAACCGGTGGTCCTTACGGGCTATGCGTATTCATATTATCTGCTTGCGAGAATGATGCTGAGCCAAAATCAGCGGCTAACGTATAAACCTCAGGCGCTCATACTCAGCAGTGAAAAACTGACCGGCGAAATGAAGGACGTAATCACCGAGGCTTTTGGAGCAAGAGCGTACGAGGAATACGGTGCTGTAGAAAATTGCGTATTAGGTTCGGAGTGCGAGGAAGGAAATCTCCACATCAGTCCGGACTTTGGTGTGGTTGAGATTGTGGATGACGAAGGTCGACCCGTTCCTCCGGGAAGAGAAGGACGAATTCTATGCACAGGATTGGTTAACCACAGTCAACTATTAATTCGCTACGAAATTGGTGATATCGGGATGTGGTCGGATTCAGTCTGCAGTTGTGGACGCAGCAATCTCCCCGTTATCAAAGAACTAGTTGGCCGTTTGGAAGATCTGGTCATTGGTCCAGGTGGACGCCAGTTAGTTCGATTTCATGGAATCTTCATTGGCTTGAAAAATGTCCTGGAAGGCCAAGTCATTCAAGGAGCGATTGACAGGTTTCGTGTGAAGGTCGTGACAACTGGATGCCTCGGCGAAAGTGACAAGAACCTGATACATAGCCGCTTCACTGAGAGGTTAGGTACTGTCAATGTGGTCATCGAAGAGGTGGCCGAGTTACCGAGAACCGAGCGCGGAAAGTTTCGTGCAGTAATCTCCAATCTTAGTGCCGAACAGAAGCGGGCGGCGTTGGGCCACGAAGGTAATTGAGCCTACCCGAGCTCTGTGTAATCGAGATTTGAAAGACACCGATGTCCATGCAGAAACTTCCAAACGTCTCGGTAATCATGCCTATTCGCAATGAGGCATCGTTTATCAAGCGCAGTCTCACTGCTGCGTTAGCACAGGACTATCCGGCGCATCTGATGGAAGTGATCGTCGTCGATGGCATGTCAGATGACGGCACTCGAGACATTGTTCGTCAGCTGCAGGCGAGCAATCAGAGTCTGCGGCTAATCGACAACCCGGCGAAGATCGTGCCCACTGCGATGAATCTTGGTATCAAGCAAGCGAGTGGTGACGTCATCGTGCGGGTAGATGGTCACACAATAATCGCTCCAGACTACATTAAAGAGTGTGTAGCCGCACTTGAGCGATCTAAAGCTAGTAATGTTGGTGGCCCAATGACTGCAGTCGCTGAAGGACGATTTGGCCGAGCCGCGGCATGCGCCACAAGTTCACCGTTCGGCGTGGGAGGGGCTCGCTTCCATTACTCAAAGTGCGAGGAATGGGTTGATACAGTGTACCTGGGTGCCTGGCCGCGTGATGTATTCAGTAGAGTAGGCCTCTTCGATGAAGAACAAGTCCGCAATCAAGACGATGAGTTCAATTATCGATTGTTGTCGCAAGGAGGGAAGATTCTCCTCAGTCCCAGAATCAAATCACGTTATTACAATCGCCCCACAATCCGTTCGCTCTGGCGACAGTACTTTCAGTACGGGTACTGGAAGGTCCGCGTAATGCAGAAGCATCCTCGTCAGATGCGGTTGCGGCAGTTTGTTCCGCCATTGTTTGTGTTTGTATTTGTGTTGACAGCGGTGATGATTCCAATTTCTCCAATAATCATTTGGATTGTTTTAGGAGTTGTCATCAGCTACCTCTTTGCCACTGTGCTGGCATCGATTCTCACACGTAGTGAATGGCGATCGATGATTATGCTTCCAGTGGTATTTGCGACGCTCCATTTCGCTTATGGATCCGGCTTCTTGGTGGGGCTGATTAAGTTTTGGAATCGTTGGAATGATAAAAAGAACACTTTGTACCTGAAAGCACAGCCCAGGTTGACCGCTGCTGTTGAACCCTTAGCTGCCACGCCTCTAGTCAGTGTAGTTATGCCTGTATTTAACGGCCAGGCATTCGTAGCTGAGGCAATTGAATCGATTCGGACTCAAACAATTAGCCACTGGGAGCTGATCATCTGCGATGACGGAAGCTCAGATCGTTCCCTCGAGATTTGTCGGTCTTTCGCAGCAAATGACTCAAGAATCAAAACCGTTCAGAACGATAGAAATCTCGGCCTGGGCAGGACGATGAACCGGCTTCTATCATTGGCTCGCGGGAAATATGTTGCTATTCAGGAGCAAGACGACATATCTCTCACCCACAGGCTGGCCAGCGAAGTTGATCTTTTAGACGCTCGTCCGGACGTGGCTGTGGTAAGTGGCGTATCCGGTTGGATGAACGATAGAGATCAGGTGTTTGCTTACTTTCCAGGGAGCCTTCAAAGTGGAGCTCAGTACAAGCAGAATACGCGTGAGATGGTCAGTTACTTATACACTGAGCAATGTAAAGTCGTTAACGCCGCCTGTATGTTTCGTCGGGAAATCATAGACGGGGATGATCAACCTTTCGATGAGCACGCAAAGATGTCAATAGATTGGCAGTTTTTCCTGCATGTAGCCCATAAGCATCGTATTCTCGGCATACCGGAAGTCCTGGTCCACATGCGTCGAGGTCACGCCCACAAATCGCTGACAAAGCAGAAGGAACTACAGTTCAGGGAAGCCAAGAGGTGCATCGACGTCATCTACCGACGGTATAGGAACGATCGGAACTCACCCATTACCTACTGGCTTTATCGGCGAGCTATGGCGACTGAAAGAATTTTGGAAGGAAGGTATTGGGGAGGATTGAGAGGCTGGCTAACACTGGCCCAGGCTATTGCTTACAATCCGTTTAATCAAAAGGCGTGGAGTTCCTGGTTTGAAATGTCGTTTCGAGCTTTGAGAAAAGCAGCGGGGCGTCAAGATTACTTTAATGAACCCAAGCAAGTATAGTATCGCCTAACCGGAATTTGGACCCTCACACCTTCAAAAATCGAAAAAGGCATCCGTGACTGACAATAAGTTTTATAGTGGGGGCTTACAAGCTAACGCTCTTTACTTGGAAGAGCGTGAAAGAATCCTCAGGGAATATGAACGACGATCGCTGAAAGCGGATAACAACCGCTACGCAAACTGGGATCCTGTACAACTATTTATCCGCGCTAGCCGAGAGCGTACAGCTTTGCAGTTGCTAAACCGGGCGGGTAGCTTTCCGCAAACTGGAGACAAATGTCTTGAGGTCGGCTATGGCAGACTGGGATGGCTCGGCACACTGATTTCCTGGGGGTTAAGGGAACAGGACTTATGCGGTATTGAACTCGACGAGCGGCGCGCGAGTATTGCCCGTGAAGTCTTGCCGGCAGCAGATTTAAGAGTCGGTGATGCAACTGCCCTACCTTGGGAGGGCGGAATCTTTAAACTCGTCGTGTTATCCACGGTCTTCACGTCAATTCTGCAACGGGAGATGAGGCAACGGGTCGCACAGGAAATTGTGAGAGTGCTGGCCCCGGGTGGAGCACTGCTCTGGTATGACTTTGCATACAATAATCCCAGCAATCCTAACGTCCGCAAGGTAAGTCGTGGAGAAATTGGACGCCTATTCGGCGAGTTGCGAGGCACGATTGTTAAAGTAACATTGGCTCCGCCGCTGGCAAGAATTGTAGTTCCGAGAAGCTGGCTTCTGGCAACATTCCTCGAAGCGGTACCGATCCTTCGCACACACCTCCTCGGCGTACTAGTTAAAGCCCGTTAAGTCCACGCAGCGAAGCTTTTGGGAGTGAAGAATACTCTTAGTCTTCTTCAGAGGAGACTGCTATTAAGGTCCGAGCATGAAGGTTTTAAATTGGGAGGACGTTTTCGATGCTGCCCCTCCAACCGGTGAGTATCCCACTGGCGCACGCACGATGGTGCCAGTCATCGACACTGCAACATTGGGGTTACTGGAATTATAAATCGCGCTGACTAAGGGAGCGCCAAAAGGATTTTGCACATCGTAGATAGAAAACTGTTGCCCGTTCGATAAACCAAAAGACGAAAGGTCAACGATCACCGAGGAGAGAGCTTGAGGATTGAAAACTGAAATGAAACCTCTTCCCGGTGCGTACGGATTCGGTTTGTAATCAATTATTGGTGAAGTAAAAGGGTTCGTCGTCGTATTGCGGATCGTGGCGTTGGTATCGATGTTGACCAAGCTCTGCCACTGCGACAGGTTATAGTCCTGCACAGTGTCTTCGTTCCAAATCTTCGTCGCCGAAGAGTAGTTGGCACCCGCGTAAGTGTTCCCAGATCCTGTCCACTGACCCTTCAAGCCGTTGTAGGTGTAGCCGTGCGTGGGATCTTCAGCAGGATAATCAGCTGGCCGAATGTACGTGAAGAACCACGTCGGAGAGCCAGTACGAGTGTCGATGAAAAGGTTATTGTTCATCATAAGTCGCGCTACATCTCGGACGGTTACGCCACCAATCGCCTTGTTGTTGTTGAAGATAAAGTTAGCATGAGGGTCGCCAAATACGCCCAGCTCGAAAGCATTTCTTCCATTTTCTCCGTAGGAAACACTGTTAGTCACAGATACATCAGTTATAGTCTTCGTGCCACCGAGATACACACCTCCTTTAGCCGAAGTCGTCGAGTGCCAACCATTGTTCATAAAGAAAACGGAGTCCTGAACGTCAACGCCCTTTTCGTTGGTTGAGGTACCATATAACTGAAAACCGAGGTTCGCTGCGCCCCACGAAACGGAGCGACTCATCAGCTTACGGGTTACAATCGAGTTGTTCTGCACGTAAAAGTTGTGGCCGCTCGGCCTGAGCGTTGACCCTCCAAGCAACGGCCACCAACCATTGTTGAATAGCAAACAGCCATGGACCTGCAAACCAACCGCGTTGACGCCGGCAAATACATTTCCTGTGTCGTAGATGATTAATCCAATGAGTTTTAGGTTCGTTCCTGCGAATTCCACTGGGGGTCTTGGCTCTCTCCTGTTCAGACCAGCGCCTCCGGGATTGGAGTCAGTGATTTCAAAGTCCCAGTATTCAGCATCAGCACCGAAGATTGTGAGTATGTTGTTAGGGGGCACCACATCCGTATCAAGAGTGCCGAATGCCAGGTTGGCTCCATCAATGATTGCACGCTCTCCGGGCATTTCCTTTACTCGCACCGGATTAGCGTTTGTGCCGATCAGATAAGAGTAGAAGCCCGTCGCGGGAGCGTTGTAAGTGCCACCTCGAAGTCTGTAGGTTTCGCCTGGACCAGCCAACCCTGAACGAAGGGCAGTGTAGATGTCTATCGGGCTCGCTAAGGTGCCGGGGTTGCGGTAACTGCCGCCGGGTGAGACAAAGAATTCTGTTGCTGATTGATCCGCACCGACCGATGCCCTCATCAGCGAGCGCACTTCTGTATCAGTAAGCACTCGATCGCCCGTAACGAAAGCCTCGTCGATATAACCATGTACATTGTCATAGCCGACTTGGACCGGCTGGCTCGCAGCGGTTTTTGGCGTTGAGGTGTACACCTGCGTAGAAATGAGCATTCCATCCAGATACAACTTGACGGTCCTGGATGCGAAGTCATGAGTGACGGCCACATGATAGGTTCTGTTCAGCTGCTGCGTGCCCACCATTGTTGGGAAAATGAATTTTTCGGTTGCGCCCGTTGTTGTAGTAAACGCATAACCAAAAACTCCAGGATCGTCCTGGTAATAGAGATGAAAGTACCCAACATTCGGCGATCCAACGGCAATTAGTGAGAAGCGGAAATTAAGCGACCAGGCGGTGGGTTGAAACAGACAGGCCATTGAAATGCCGTTTGTCAAAGCCGGCATGAAGTTACTCGAAATCATGTTTCCCCCGTCGAATAAAGCCGACGGATTCGAGTCGCCAGTCACGAGTGAAGGCCGGTTCAGTGCGACGTTACCTGTCAGAGTGCCTGTGTGCGATCCACCAGATGAGTCGGCGATGGAGGTACCAGATACTTCTGTGAAGCGGTAATACGCCGTCTCTGATGGTGTGACTGAAAGTCTTCCGACCGCACTTGGATAAGAAAGCACTCCGCTCGGCGTTGGAGTAGGCGATGGCGTCGGAGTCGGTGTGGGAGTCGGAGTAGGCGTCGGAGTAGGCGTCGGAGTAGGCGTCGGGGTCGGAGTTGGCGTCGGCGTCGGAGTTGGCGTTGGCGTCGGAGTTGGCGTCGGGGTCGGGGTTGGCGTCGGAGTTGGCGTCGGGGTCGGGGTTGGCGTCGGAGTCGGAGTTGGGGTCGATGATGGAGTCGGCGACGGAGTTGGAGTTGGCGTTGGGGTCGGAGTTGGACGACGTCTGCCTATCTTGGTCTTTGCCGTGTTGCTAACCAGGCCCTGATAATAGATTCGAAGTGTGACATCTCCTGTGTCATCGGTCATTTGATCGTTGAGCCGAAGGACTACCGCGCTGATTGGCTGCTGAAGTTGCAGCAGGCCGACGTATTCGACGGTCAAATCATAGAAAAGGTTTTGGGCATCCTGAGCAGTTGCCGTCACTGCTGAAGGCGGGTCTCCCGGCAGCAGATTCAGATTCTCTACAAATACCATGATGCGCGTGCGAGTGTCAGATGCAAACGCAAGCGGCTCGGTGATGGGGAATGGTTCGCTGAGCCCTGTTACCGAATCCAACGCGATGGCGCGGGTCGCAGTATCTTCGATCAATAGAATCGGGGCGCTGATGCTTGACGAGCGTGCGGGGTGGGACTTAAGTGCTCCAGTCAGGATTGGTTCCAGTTGCGCTGCCAATTCGGTCTGAAGCATGGTCACTTCAGCTGACGACTTATGCTGGGAAGTACGCTTCGACTTGGCGCTTGTTTGCGCCTGCGTCGCAACTTGTTTATGGATGACGAGAAAGAGACCGATACAAAACGTGATCAGGAGAAATGAAAAGAAGCGCGTTGTCAGGACAGCTCGAACGCTCGACCGAAATATGATTCGAGCCCGCAGGGGAAACGGATGTTTGTGCATATGGCCGTTACTTACAAGAATTCAAGTGTCGATAGCCTTCACACAAAGGTGAGCCGGCGCTGGCTATTGAGGACTCGGGTCGTGGTCCTCAGTGACCTTGAATTCCGCATGCGCAGGTCAAACAAAACTGGATCTATATAGAACTTATCGCCGCGTACTCGGTTTCTATGTGGCATCTTCCCGAACGGTGAACCACACAAACCGCTTCTCCCACTTCACGGTGTCGGGCAAGCAACCCTTTGATAAGAGTTGAGACTGAAATCGAAGCGAGCGTAAGAAAAGCTGAGAGCTCAGGCTTCAAAAACAGAATAGCAGGCAGAGACGCTGGTTCAAGCGCTTTTTCGTGGACGAAAAACTTCAAACGGTGGACAAATGCGCACTGCTTGGTGGTTTTCTTCTACTTTCATTGCAGGCATCTAAAGAGTGCGTTGTGGGCCAACTTTCAACTGTCAACTAATGAGAGTGGGGTAAATATGCTGGAAACGTTTTTCGAGCCAGGCGAGGTTCTCGACGGGTTAAATAAGAACGGCCACAAGGACATTTCTGTCTCCTCAACCGTTGTGTGCACAAATGACAATCTCTCGTGCGAATTGCAGGATGAAGCGGTGCTCCTCAATCTTCAATCTGGAACCTATTTTGGCCTGAACCCGCTTGGGGCACGCATCTGGAGATTGATTCAGCAACCCATCAAAGTTGGCGATGTTCTTCAGGAACTGATGAAGGAGTACGACGTCGATGGCGTCCAGTGTGAGGCGGATCTTCTGTCATTCTTGAAAGCTTTGCAGGCCCACAGTCTTATCAAGGTACTCGCAGCAGACACTAATTTGAGCTCCGGCGCATGAATGTCCCGCTACGATCCGAACTCGTCGACCGTTAGTAACCCGGACCTTCCAACATACTTCTGTTCTAAAAGATGTTCTTCTTCAGGAATTCTTTCTCGGACCAACGTCTGTTGATAGCAGCCCTTGCCCGAGTGTGGTGGGTCCGCCTTGGTCTCTGGCTGTTGCCCTTTGGAGTCTTGAGGGAAAGGGTAGCAAAGATCACTTCAAGCTCCGCTCAACCCGCGACTCAGAACTTAGAAGTAGTTCGAAGGGTCGCCTCGAGCGTTCGTCGGGTCAGTCGATATGTTCCGGCAGCAACCTGCCTGACCCAGGCATTGGCAACTCAATCTTTACTTGCTAGACGCGGACAAGTGTCAAATCTGCGCATCGGCGTGACAAAAGGACCGGAAGGTGAGCTTAAAGCTCATGCGTGGGTCGAGAGCAACGGACGCATCATCATCGGCCAGCAAAAAGATCTCCGAAGCTATACAGTTTTGAATCGGCTGGAGGAAACCGCCAAGTGAGTGCGATCTTCGGCTTATATAATCGCAATCATAGACCAGTAAACCGCCAGGATCTGCAGATCATGAGCGACGTCCTGGCCCATCGTGGCATCGATGGTACCCACACGTGGGCGGACCCGAACGTTGGGTTGGGCCATAGCATGCTGTGGACCACTCCGGAATCGCTCACTGAACAACTTCCATTCATGGAAAGATCATCAGGACTGGCAATTACGGCGGATGCAAGAATAGACAACCGCGAAGAACTTTATTCTTTGCTTGAGATTCGACGGCCGCTCGACGAGGTGAGCGATAGCGAGCTGATTCTCGCCGCTTATGCGAAGTGGCGCGACGACTGTCCGAAGAAGTTGCTTGGCGATTTTGCATTCGCTATCTGGGACCACCAACACCAGAGAGTCTTTTGCGCGCGCGATCACTTTGGGGTGAAACCCTTTTATTACTACGTTTCAGAAACATGCTTTGCCTTCGCAACTGAACTCAAAGCCCTGCTTTGCTTGTCATACGTTCCACGTCGTGTGAACGAAACGACGATTGCCGATCACTTTGTCAAGAATTTTGAGGACAAAGAAAAGACTTTTTATCATGACCTGCTGCGGTTGCCGGCCGGACATTCGTTAACCGTGCAGCGCGAGGGACGACGGCTGAGTTCTTACTATGCCCTCGACCCCACCCGCGAGCTACGTTTGAACTCAAATGAGGAATATGCCGAAGGGTTGCGTGAGATTTTTACCGAGGCGGTGCGTTGCCGCATGCGCAGCGCTTTGCCAGTGGGCTCCTTTTTGAGTGGCGGCCTTGATTCGAGTTCTATCGCATGCGTGGCCCGCAATCTGCTCGTGGAACAAAACGGCCCACTGCTTCCCACCTTCTCGCTCGTTTACGATCGTATTAAGGAGTGTGATGAGCGCCGATATATCAATGCAGTGCTGGACCAAGGCGGGTTCGAATCATACCACCAATCGGGCGATGAACTGACTCCCCTGAATGAACTCGAGACTATCTGCGGTCAACAGTGCAGAGCGTCTATTGCACCAGGCTTACCCGCCTCACGAGGCATTTATGATCTAATCAGGAAATCAGGTGTGCGTGTGATCTTTGACGGGCACGACGGCGACAACGCTGTGTCCTATGGCTACAGTTTTCTTGAAGAGCTGGCGAAACGGGGCTGCTGGTTGACTCTGGCGGCTGAAGCTAAAGAGCTTGGTCCATTTTTCCACATGTCACGGTGGAGCATCGTTAAGGCTTACGCGTGGCGATACCGTTGGCGACCCTTGATACAAAAGCACCCCACCCTTATGCGCGCGGAGCAGATCCTACGCAGGCTTGCTCGTCGAACAAAATCCAAATCCAAATCATGGGAAATGACGGATCACGCCGCACGGTGTGAACTGGTGAATAAGGATCTCGCGCGGCGCACGAACCTGATTGAGCGTTACAAGGTCGCTTATCGCACGCCATGGAAATCGGAGCACATAGCGCGCGAAGACCATTACCGCTCAATCACAAACGGTGTTCAATTGCTCGGGCTCGAGGAGAACGACTCGACGGTTGCCTTCTTTGGATTGGAAGCGCGCTACCCGTTCTGGGACAAACGATTGATTGAGTACTGTTTGTCGCTTCCGGGCGAGCAGAAATGTTCTCGTGGCTGGAATCGCGTAGTTATGCGTCGCGCAATGGATAGAGTCCTGCCGAATGAAACCTGTTGGCGCCGGGACAAAACTGACTTCACGGCGAACTTTTTGGACGGATTGTCGCGCGAGCGGGGCCGTCTAAGAGAATTTTTATTCAGCGATAGCGGATTTATCAGTCATTATTTTGAAAAAAGTGCTCTAGAGAAGGCTTTTCAACGCTTTGATTCCCGGCAAACCGATGACGATGGCATCGAAGCACGGTCGACAGCGCGGATGCTCTGGGATGTTGCCGCGCTCGTATCATGGTCCAGATCTACGGCATTATCAAAAGACAGGAGTCTGCAAACGGAGGTGATTCCAATGTAAAGCCATGCAAGACGCTGCAGACCAGACTGCTATTCTAGGTGTCTGTGGGGTTTCACAAATAATCCTAGATGGAAACTAACACTCTCCTTACGAGAAACAACAATGGAAGAAAAGGAAGTAGAGAAAAAAGCGTACACCGCCCCGAAGCTCACTGTCCTCGGTGATGTAGAAGAAATTACCTTGGGGCTACAGTGTGGGAATGCAATCGACAGTTTTTTCCCAGCTCACCGGACACCCTTCGCTCAATTCACCTGCGGAAGCTGAGGACATGATGCATTTCTTATAATGCATCTGGCCTCGGATTCCAGTTCGCTTCTGCTCTGCACGAGCTGATACCGATGGCCGAGCGCAAAGCGGACGTAACAATCCGGGTAGGGGCGGTAAGAAAGCTTGCTGCTGAAGCTGATGCCGACCTCTGCCCTGAATAACTAGCACTTTGCAGAAGTCTTAGATACGTGTTAACTCCAGTCGAAACGGTGCTAACACAATCTAAGAGCGGTCTACAACCCAGATGCTGCCGCGGACCTCATTTCATGGTCGAAATAGACGGCATTATCAAGAGAAACCTGCGAACGGAGGTGAGTCCAATGTAAAGCCATGCGAAACGCTGCAGGCAAAGAACATATTCTAGGTATCTGTAGCGTTCACAATCACCCTAGAGTGAAACCAACACTCTCCAGTAGGAGAAAAACAATGGAAGATCAGGAAGTAGAAAAAAAACCGTATACAGCCCCACAACTTATATTCCATGGTGATGTAGAAGTAATCACCTTAGGATCGCAGTGTGGGAATATACTGGATGCTGCTTTCCCGGCGGGGACCAACTTCGCCAACTTAACCTGCACAAGCTGAGGACATTGCATGCATTCTTATGATGCATATGGTCTCGGCTTTCAGTCCGCTGTTGCTCTGCCTGAGCTAACGGCGAGGGCCGAGCATAAAGCGGACGTAACCATCCGGGTAGGGGCCGTGAAGAAGCTTGCTGCTGAAGCCGGCCTCTGCCCGGAACAACCCTTTCACGTCACCGAGAATGGAACTTACCTTTTCTTCTCGGAGATTGGCGCATTTCTTGTTCGCGGTGGTAGCGAGATCATCGCCGAACCTATACCAGATATCGAAGATCGTGTTCTTCGCTTGCCCTTACTCGGGGCGGTTCTTGCTGTTCTTTTGCACCAGCGCGGCAAACTTGTTCTGCATGCCAGCGCTGTTGCGCTCGACGGTAGAGTGATTGCATTTATTGGCTGTAAGCGGTCAGGCAAATCCACAATGGCGGCGGCGTTATACGGTCGTGGGCATGAATTAGTGGCGGATGACATTGTGGCGATAGATTTGGAGGTTGGACGTCCTCCAATGGTTCTATCGGGATACCCGCAGCTGAAACTGTACCCGGAGGCAGTTACTGTCGCTCTTCGCGAGGATCCGAAGGAATTGCCGGAGCTCGCGTCGAACTTCGGGAAGCGCTCGAGGCGAGTGCATGAGTGTTTCGCGGCACGTGCGCTACCGCTGGCTGCAATTTATGCAATTGGGTATTCATCCGAACTGCGGATCAAACGACTCAATCCACAAGAAGCAATCACGGCTTTGATTGCGAATTCGTACATGGCTCGGTTCGGTGCGCAGTGGTTACCAAGCGGTGCCGCTGTCTCCAACCTGAGACAATGTGCCTCCATCGCCAACCAAATTACGGTAGGTCTTATTGAGAGACCACATGACCTCGCATCTCTTGCAAGCGTTGCAGAAGCGATTGAAGAAGAAACATTTGGTACGTATCCAGCCAAAGCGTCAGCAATAGGTTAGCCTCCGCAGACGATTTGCCACTAAACATTTCCGCTTTGAACCGTAAGCGATGAAGACGCCGAACTTACGTAACGTGCTGCCTACGCTGTCCTACCTGCCGCGTACGCTCCAACTTATATGGCGCGTGGCGCCCGGATGGACGATTGCGTGGGCCATACTGCTTGTCGTACGGGGAATCCTGCCCGCAGGCATCGTTTATTTCACCAAATTACTGATTGATTCTCTTGTTCAAGCAATCCGTTCCTCCGATCCATGGGCACATACCCGTCCAGTGCTTACCGTCGTTATCGCGACGGCAGCGATAATGTTCATGGCTGAACTCCTGGGCAGCGCAATTGAATGGGCACGCACCGCGCAATCTGAGCTAATTCAGGACCATATCAAAGGGCTTGTCCACGAGCAGTCTTCACGTGTTGATCTTACCTTCTTCGAATCAGTCGACTTCTTTGACAAGATGGAACGAGCCAGAAATGAAGCTGGTAGCCGCTCCCTCGCTTTGCTCGAGAACAGTGGAGAGTTAGTTCAGTCAGCCATCACTTTGATCGCAATGGCAGCACTGCTTACGTCTTACGGTGCATGGTTGCCGCTCGTATTATTTATTGGCACGCTGCCGGCCTTCGTTGTCATCATTCATGCTGATCGGCGTTATCACGAATGGTGGGAGCGCCGTACATATGACAGACGCCTGACTCACTATTACGACTTGTTGCTGACAGATTCCCATGCTGCCGCCGAAATCAGAATGTTTGATCTGAGTCCGCACTTCGGCAACGGCTTCCAACAAACACGCAAGATTCTCCGACACGAACGACTTAACCTACTTCGGCGACAGAACATCGAAAAGCTGGGAGCAAATGCACTTGCGTTTCTCGTTGGTGCTTTAACCATGGCCTGGATGCTATGGGGAATTTTTAATGGAATTAGGACGTTGGGGGACCTGGCACTCTTCTATCAAGCTTTTCAGCGCGGACAAGGTTTGATGCGTTCGCTGCTCGGGAGCGCCGGGCAAATCATCACTAATAGTCTCTTTGTAAGCAATTTGTTTACCTTTCTTGACCTTGAGCCTGAAGTGGTTGATCCTCCACTGCCCCAAATTCCTCCAATGGTCCTGCGATTTGGCATCGGTTTTAATGACATATCTTTTTCCTACCCGGGAAGCCAGCGCGCAGCTCTAAAAGACTTTAACTTGTTTGTTTCTGCCGGCGAAATTGCTGCAATCGTCGGCGCGAACGGTGCCGGAAAGACAACTGTGCTCAAACTGTTGTGCCGGTTTTTCGATCCTCAAAAGGGAAATATAGAAATTGACGGCATCGACATCCGACAATTCACAAAAGCAGAACTGCGTCGGATGATCACAATTCTTTTTCAGCAGCCACTCAGGTTTTTCGCCACGGCAAGTCAGAACATAGCGTTCGGTGACATATCGGCGTCGCCGACCATGGAAGAAATTCAGAGGGCCGCACAAGCTGCCGGTGCCGATGAGGCGATAACGCGGCTGGCAAATGGTTACGACTCGATGCTCGGCCGAGCATTTGGTGGAGTGGAATTGAGCGGCGGCGAATACCAACGCGTAGCCCTTGCCCGAGCTTACCTGCGTCGGTCGCCATTAATCCTGCTGGATGAGCCCACTAGCTTCATTGATTCATGGGGAGAAGCAGATTGGTACCGGCGCTTTAAAGATTTAGCCCAAGGACGGACTGGAATCCTGGTTACGCATCGCTTCACGATCGCCATGCGAGCAGACATCATTCACGTCATGGATGGCGGCAAGATTGTTGAATCTGGTTCGCATCATCAACTGCTGGCGAAGGGTGGGCTCTACGCACAATCCTGGAAGGCACAGATGCGTGCAGCTGGCGAAACTCCTTCCGACAGTGACATCGACGACCGAGTGCTTGAAAGCGTTCGGTTTTAGCATCTGCAAAACGATTTCCTGATCATGTTGGCACAAAAGCAATTGGCTCGTAGGTTCGACGAGACTGTTGAGCCTTCGCGGTCCAGCCAGCATAAGTACCGTCTCGCGGCTGAGAAGAGCGAGCTGCGTGCGCCAGAAATCGAGTTGGTCGTGCTCGGAGCCAGAACTCAACTCAACGATCGAGCTGGAAAGCGGCTAGTCGAACTTCTCAATGAAAAATTGAAATGGGATAAGGTTATCTCGACGGCTGCGGCCCACGGCGTAGTTCCTTTATTGTTTCGGAATCTCGCTCGTTACAACAAGCATATTCCTTCGCTTGTGCTTGAAAGACTCAGGATATTCACTGTCCAGAATAATCTGAACAACCTCTATCTCGCGGGTGAACTTTCGAAGCTACTAAGCATAATGGAAGAAAGCGGAATTACTGCGCTTGCTTATAAGGGTCCTCTCCTGGCGACAACGGTTTATGGTGACCTATCTCTTCGGCAGTTTTCGGACCTGGATATCTTGATATCAAAAAAGGATCTTCAATTGGCGAAGAAACTTTTTTACGGAATCGGGTATGCGCCATCAAATGAAATGACGGACACCCAGGAAGAGGCTTATCTCAACGCTGGCCAGCCTTACAATTATAAGTTTGCCTCTGCCAATGGAAGATCGCGCGTCGAGCTCCACTGGAAGTTTACCTCGAAATACAACTCCTTCATTCTTGACTATCAACAGCTTCGAACGCGCCTGCAGCGCGTAAATTTCGGCGGACGTCAGGTTTGTAATCTAAAGCCTGAGGATCTCCTTCTAGTACTCAGTCAGCATGGATCAAAGCATTTCTGGCAACGCCTACTTTGGCTTTGTGACATCGCGGAACTATTAAAGAAATACAAAGAGCTTGATTGGGTCGAAGTCGTTTCTTGTGCTGAGAGCATGGGAATACGCCGCATGTTGTTTTTGGGATTGCACCTCGCTGAGCGCCTCTTTGAAAGTGAACTGCCTGAGGCAATCAGCGCTCGAATTAAGAACGACCGGAGCGTAAACAAACTTGCGGACCGAATTGAAGAACAGCTCTTTTACGGCGACTCAAGGCTGATCAAGGACTTTGAGGCCCACAAATTCTCTTGCGAGATGAGGGAGCGTGTTCAGGATAAGGTTCGCTATGCAGGCTATCGAATTTTCGCTCCCTTGGTGAAAGCAACTACCCCAACTGAAAGAGATCGGCAGGCTTTACCTTTAGTTCTGCAGTCTTCGTCGATCGTCTACATCTTTCGTCCGGTAAGGCTGGTGGTAGAGAGGATCAAGAACGCCCTGAACAATCGGAAGTCGTTAGGTATTGCATTGCTTCTGATCCCAAGTTTGATGGTGGCAATGGCATGTACCAAATCCAAAAAAATCTCGCGTCGAAATTACCTGGCTTCCGATTACAACGTGGAATACAGCCACGGCGCAAAAATCCTGACAATCGTTGTCGGTAAGAATGGGGTTCACTATTCCTTATCGAAGAATAAAGTCAATTCGCCGGTGTTGATCAATCAGGAAGTTCAAAGCGGCCACTTGTTTCAGATCGGGATTTCAGGATCGTGCAAACTTGTTGGTCCACCGCCGAAAAAACTAGTTTTGGATCTCACTCACGAAGTGGCTAACGGAGGGATCTGGCACTTTCCTTCTCCCATCCCGTCATTTGATTCTGGGTCCAAGGCTAGTTTTGATGTGGTCATTTTAGCGGATGGTTACGCTATTACGCTGCCACGTCATTATCAAGGAGAGTTGGAAAAGGTTAGTCCATCCGCTGCCGCATTTTACGAGGACCTTATAACGGAGATTTCTTTTGAGGATTTTCTTCGGATTGCAAACTCTCGAGCAGTCACGATTCAATTTTCCTCACTCGTACGTCTTGATCTTGATAATGAGACCATAGCGGCACTCAAAGAATTTGCTGCGACTTTAAGCGGCACGAAGCAATAGCAATCGAGACAACGATGAGCAATAACGCAAAAGAACATGAGTCTCGTAACGTTGGACTTTCATTAAACAACGTTAGATACGCGAGGCCATCGCTAACGCAGGCGGTAAGGATGAGGAACCTCATCAAAAAACTTCTCACGCGAAAGCAACAACAGGAAGTTAAAAATCTTCTCTCAAGATTCTACTCCAATGATCTCAACAAGCTGGCCACACTACATGAAACCGACAAGTGGAACAAGCATTGGTACACACAGCATTACCAACGCCACTTCCATCATTTAAGACAAAAAAGACTCAATCTCCTTGAGATAGGTGTTGGAGGCTATGAGAATCCCCACAAAGGAGGTAACTCACTTCGGATGTGGAAGCATTACTTTCCCCACGCCAATATCTATGCAATAGACATTCACGATAAGCATTTATTGGAACAGAAGCGGATTAAGATATTTCAAGGGAGCCAGGTAGATGAACAGTTTCTAAAAGATGTTTACAAGCAGACGGGTAGTTCACTCGACATTATCATTGACGATGGAAGCCATATTAACGATCACGTGATCAGGACTTTTAAGATTCTGTTTCCACTGTTACAGAACGGAGGTATTTATGCGGTCGAAGATACTCAGACTTCTTACTGGCCGAAGTACGGAGGCGATAGTGAGAACCTTAATAATCGGAATACGATGATGAACTTCTTTAAGGGATTGACAGATTGTCTGAACCACGCAGAACTAAATTCACACGAGCCGACATATTTTGACACGCACATTGTTGAGATGCACTTTTATCATAATCTAGTATTTGTCCATAAGGGACTTAATGATGAAGGGAGTTCAAGACCTCGGCGTACATGCGTACAATGATTCGCATATAGGAAAGACCCTTCAAATTAACCGAATATGCTCTTGCGCTTTTTCAAACAAATAGAAGGTCACCTTAAGAGGTTTACGAAAGATCGGCCTGTAGTTTTAATGATCCTGATTTTCGCGCTTTTGCTGACAGGGTCGCGAATAATTTCGCCCTTCATGGTAGGAGATGATCAAGCCATCCAACTGGAAGCGGCGCAGCGGTTGGTTAAGGGCCTGGGCCTCACAACGACAAAAACGTATCCCGGCGAGTCTAATGACATTTTGGTTGCTCCGCGTCCAAAACATTTGACTCAATGGCCGCCGGGATTTTCTGTGCTGGTTGCAACTTTTCTCTATACCGGTCTACCAATGCTGGCCGCATTAAAGACGATTTACGGCACGATAACTCTGATTGGGTGGATCGGCTGGGCGCTAATTTTCGGCAAATTCATTTCTCGTCCAGGTGTTTATCGGAAGCTAGCCTGGTGGTTTCTCTTATTCATTGTCGCACTGCTTCCTTTGTTGACTACGCCCGATTGGGAAGGCACGGACGTTTTTCTTTGGGCTGGCATTCCATTCGTCTTTATGGGCCTGCGCGGTATTGGTAAGAACCAGCCCTCTCTCGTCTCAGTCGCTGGCGCTGGATTGTTGTTTGGAGCTTTGTACGCCATCCGCTTTACCAGCCTGTTCCTTGGGTTGGCTGCATTCCTGATTCTGTTTCAGGTGAGCTATCCACACATCAAGAGCTTTATCGCGAGGTTTGCAGTGTTTCTGCTGGCTGCTTCGACAGTAATGTTGCCGGTGAAGCTCTACATAATGCTCCATTTTCAACGCCCTGCAGATGTCAGTCACGGAGTTAGTCACATCATCTACTGGTCAAACACCAATTTGATTAAGGCTTTTTTCCGGACACTGTTGTACACCTCCAACCTGTTAATGGGCCATCCGCTACTAGAGTTGGTTTATAGACTGCAACTAGATTGGCTCACTTATTCACTGGGAATCATCTGCGTGATAGCAATACTCGCCATGCCGGTTCTTGTGTGGCGAGGCGCTGCCCAAGGGGCACTCAAACTGAAGGATGACATGGCGCTGAGCCTATCGTTTCTTCCGTTCTCATTGGTGATCTTTCTGATGGTTGCCGGATTTTACTTCGGAACGATCCGGTTCATGATGGTCAGAAGATATTATGAGGTGATAGGCCTATGCGGGATCTTCATCTGCTACGAGCTTGCAACCAGACGCGCTACCCTCGCCATAGTAAAGATAGCGTCCAAAGGAATTCTCGCGTTCTTCGTACTGTACCTTTGCGTGGCGGTGCCGGCATTATCGGCTACTAAGAATGGAAGACGTGAGCTGGCTACGTATGCGCGTGGATTCACGCCTTCGAGAATGTTAGAACTTTATACACCGAGACAGAATGCGAGAGCGAAAGTAGAGCAGTTATATCGGGACAATCCAGAAGCACTGTTTTACGCCACCAAATATCAATGGTTCACATACGACGGCATTGAATCTATGCCGCCACCCGGAAGTATAAGAGCCGTTCCTGACCCTGAGTTTTGGCAACGTGCGTACGCCAGCAGACCTGTCAAGGTATTTTGGGTTTTTCGTGAGGACGAGCCGCTAGACTTCATTCCAGATAAGACACAACTCGTTTTTTCTGATCCTTCTGAGCGCATGAAGATTCTAGTCTCGGATCTTCCAGCAGGTCCATTTGTATTAGACGGACAGGTCGCAGAGAAAAGGTGAGTAGGCGATTAGAAATCGACGAGAGTTAAAGCGCTCTTAAGGGCGCGCAGTTCGTTTCAGAATTTACAAGCAGCTGACACCTCATTGGATTACAGGGGCAAGCTTCAACGCTGGCCCCTTTTTATTTCCCCTCCTCGAGATCGAGGTTACACATTATGCCAAATGCAGTCATCGTCGGAGCAGGCCCCGCTGGCCTAACCGCAGCATACGAGTTATCGAAGCTCGGCATTGGATCGACTGTGTTGGAAGCTGACCGGCAAGTTGGTGGTCTCTCCAGGACTGTCAATTATCGTGGCTATCGTTTTGATATTGGCGGTCACCGCTTCTTCACTAAAGTGCCGCTGATTAACGAGCTTTGGACGGAGATCCTCGGTGAGGACTTCCTACTACGTCCGCGACTTTCCCGAATTCATTATCGTGGACACTTCTTCGACTACCCGCTGAAAGCCACGAACGCGCTGGCAGGATTGGGGCCAATCGAAGCTCTCATCGTTGGCATGAGCTTCGGTAAAGCGAAGCTCTTTCCTCACGCGGAAGAAACCAATCTCGAGCAATGGGTCTCGAACCGTTTCGGACATCGTCTCTATGAAATCTTTTTCAAGACGTATACCGAGAAGGTCTGGGGGATCCCTTGCAATGAAATCTCCGCCGATTGGGCTGCTCAGCGAATCAAGAATTTGTCGCTGCCCGAGGCGGTTAAAAATGCCCTGTTCGGTAATGGCAAAGCCAAAAACGGCGAAATCATTACAACCCTGATCGAGCAGTTCAATTACCCACGCTATGGTCCTGGAATGATGTGGGAGCGATGTGAAGAACTGCTAAGAGAGAAGGGAAATGAAACGGTCCGCGGCATCAAGGTTGAGGAGATACGCCACCGACACGGTCGCGTTGAGTGCGTGTACGGCCGCACACATGAAGGAGAGTTTGTTGAGTTTGGCGGCGACGAGTTCATCTCAACAATGCCTTTGCGCAGCCTGATTCGAGTATTGAGTCCGGCTGCTCCTGATGAGGTGCTCGAGGCCGCAAACAAATTGCGATATCGGGATTATCTGACCGTGGTCCTGATTGCCAAACGAGAAAAAGTTTTCCCAGACAACTGGATCTACATCCATTCGCCAGAAGTCAAAATGGGACGCATTCAGAACTACAAAAACTGGAGCCCATACATGGTTCCAGATCCAAGTAAAAGTTCGCTCGGTTTGGAGTATTTCCTTTGGGACAAAGACGAAGAGTGGAACTGGTCGAGAGATCGGTTAGTCGAACTCGGTATCGAAGAATGCGCAAAGATTAATCTGATCGAGCGAGACGAAATCGAAGATGGAACTGTCGTTCGGATGAAAAAGGCCTATCCCGTTTACGACCGGGATTATCAAGACAGCCTGGCGACAATTCAAAATTACCTTGAAACCATAGCTAATCTTCAGACGGTGGGACGCAATGGGCTGCATCGCTACAACAATCAGGATCATTCGATGCTCACGGCAGTCTATGCGGCACGTAACATCGTCGGCGAGAAAAACGATGTCTGGTCCGTTAACACAGAAATGGAGTACCACGAGGAAGCACGAGTAAAAGTGTCCGAGTCGAAACCTCCGATAGTGGAACAATCTCCTGTAACCGCGGCAGGCGATCGGATGGTGCCGCGTCGTTTGACACCAGAGGAGTTGATCGAAGCCGCGTTTGCGAAGTTGGATGCCGTCGCTCTCGGCGTAGCCGTAGGGATCGTTACAGGCGTGACTTTGTTCATTGCAACTATCGCTCTGCTGCTTAAAGGTGGGCCCGTCGTTGGACCAACTCTCTCTCTGCTGAACAACGTGTTGCTGGGTTTCAGGGTGAGCGTCCCGGGGGCGGTAATTGGACTGGTGGAAGCGTGTGTGGGTGGTTTCATGCTGGGGTATTTGTTTGCGACGTTAAGAAATGTCGGGATTGATGCCTATGCCTGGCTGTTACAACGCCGGGCCATGGCAGAGTCGGAGCGTAGTTTGCTCGATTAAGGAGTAAGACAATGAGCGCACACATAGACAACGACGGCAATCGGCAAGCGATGGACGAAGTGAGCAGGGCCATTGCGCGTATTCAGACAGGAGTGCTGACTGTAGTATTCGCGACTCTCGGCGGATTGAGTCTATTTCTGATGACCGCGTGGCTTGTCCTCAAAGACGGACCTAACGTAGGCGCGCACTTACGATTGTTAGGCCACTACTTTCCGGGTTATTCCGTGACCTGGCCGGGCAGTGTGATTGGCCTGACTTACGGTGCCCTGGTTGGAGGCGTGGTTGGCTGGTCCATCAGCAGCATCTACAACAAAGTTGTGACCTTGCGACACGCAAAGGATGGAAGGCCTCAAAGGTTAGTCTAATGGTGAAGGAAGAGAACCAGGCTCATCCGGCTTTGACAGTGGTCGTGCCTGTCTACAATTCGACGGCCGATCTCAAACAATGTCTAGCTGCCCTGGCTGCCTCTGACTTCAGAGACTTTCAGGTGTTGGTCGTCGACGATGGCTCAACCGAAGTCGTTAAGCCTGTGGTCGATGAGCATGGGTTCTCATATCTACGGATAGCAGGGCCTGGAGGCCCAGCCCGCGCGCGCAATCGTGGCGTGGCGCACGTGAATAGTCCTTATGTTGTCTTTGTTGACGCTGATGTCTGCGTTCACAAGGATACGCTTACGCGATTCGCAACGGCATTCACTTCAGACCAGACAATTGATGCCGTGATCGGATCTTATGATGATGCTCCTGCGAAACCGAATTTTCTCTCTCAATACAAAAATCTGTTTCATCACTACGTCCATCACAATTCAGACGGTGAGATAAAGACCTTCTGGACTGGCTGTGGAGCGATAAAACGAGAGGTGTTCTTGGCTTTCGGTGGATTTGATGAGGAACGCTATAGGCGTCCGGCCATTGAAGACATCGAATTGGGAACCTGGCTTAGTGCGGCCGGACATAGGATCGTCCTGGATTCACGAATCAGAGGAAAGCATCTGAAACGGTGGACGCTCCGGAATCTGCTTAAGACCGACATCTTCGATCGCGGCATTCCGTGGACTCGGCTTATGCTTCGTGCGGGAGCGCTGGCCAACACACTCAACGTCAAGCCTACGCAGAGAATAAGCGTCGCATTGGTTTACTTAACGCTGATCCTGGCTGTGATAGCACTCTTCTGGTCCCAGGCGTGGTTGTTGGTTGGCCTACTTGCGCTGGCGGTCACTATTTTGAATTTCGACTTCTACCGATTCTTCGCAAGCCGTTCTGGTTTATGGTTTGCGATGCGAGTCTTACCGTTGCACTGGCTTTACTTCTTGTACTGCGGTTTCAGTTTCGCCTGGGGGACGTTCAGTCACTACCTGGAAAGCGCAGTCTCCACACCTCAACGCATGACAAAGGCCGGGTAATAAGAGTGCTCTCGATCCTTACTTATCACTCGCTGGATACGAGCGGATCAGTGGTGTCGGTCGAGCCGAAAGTTTTTGCTCGCCAAATCGCCACTATTGCTGAAGCCGGTTATCGCGGAATCGCATTACGCGAAGCAATCGCTCATCGCGAGGCCACTGGCACTTGGCCCAACCGGAGTGTCGTTCTGACTTTCGATGATGGGTTCAGGAATTTCTATGACGAGGCTATGCCGGTCCTGACTGAGAATGGCTTCTCGGCAACTGTCTTCATCGTTAGTGATTACATAGGCCGCCGCAACGACTGGGAAGTCCCACCCGCAGGTCTTGGTGTACGAGATCTTTTAACGTGGCAGCAGGCAGGTGAACTCGCGCGGAACGGCATTGAGATCGGGTCTCATACCAGCACACATCCCGATCTGCGACGCGTGTCTGACAGCGAAGCGCAGCGAGAGATTGCGGGGTCTCGCATGAAGATCGAGGATCATTTGGGTCAGGAAGTTGTGAGTTTTGCTTACCCGTTTGGCGAAACCAACGCTATCGCAAAAGAGTACGTGAAGAAGGAATTTCAAGCGGCTTGCACGACGGTACTGCAACGGGCGAATGGCAAAGCCCTGCACAGCCTTCCCCGGATCGATATGTACTACCTGCGGACTCAGCGCATGCTTCAGCGGCTACTCGATGGGCAGATGGATTGGTATTTGAATTTCCGTCGCCTCGGTCGAATTGTGCGTCGCATGATCGTGAGCTAGCCGATGATCTTATTGATGGCGGTGAAATGATGAAACCGAAAACCAGATTCGGTCTGATTGGCTGCGGGGAAATTGGCAAACTGCGGGCAGAAGCCCTCAAGCGTTTGCCTGGCGCGCAACTGACAGCAATCAGTGACGTCGATCCAGAACGGACCCGAGCCGTTGCAGCGAATTGCGGAGGGAGGATAGTGCCAGACTGGCGCAAACTGGTCCAACTCGGGGATGTGGATGTAGTCGTCATCTCAACACCGCCCCACCTCCACGCAGAAATGTGTATGGAGGCCCTGGAATCCGGTAAACATGTGCTGTGCGAGAAACCTCTCGCGCGAACCGCAGACGAATGCCGCCCAATACTCGCCGTGGCCGAACAGAACGAACGGTTCGTGGCCACCGGATTCAACTATCGCTTCTACCCGTCAATTGAAAAAGCCCGCGCGCTGCTCGATTCGGGCGTTATCGGAAAACTGGACCATATTCGGAGTTATTCAGGGTACTCCGCCAAAGACCACAATCATCCGTGGCTGCACGATGTCGATGTCATGGGTGGTGGAGCATTAAGGGATAACGGGATTCATCTTATTGATCTAACACATTACTTCCTGGGGGACGTAAAAGAGATCAAGGGGTTTGCAACTGATAAGGTTTGGGATTTTGCGGGCTGCGAGGGCAATGGGTTCGCACTGTTACGCAGTGAGGCCGGGATCGTTGCTTCGCTGCAAGCGAGCTGGACAGAGTGGAGAGGCTATCGTTTTCTAATCGAGCTTTACGGAACACGTGGCTGTATCCGAGCATCATGTTTCCCGATGATGACGCAACTAATTTCGATGACAGAACTTGGCGGCCCGACACGACGCAAGTCTTATCTGTTTCCTCTGGTACATTTACGCGAACATCTGTATTCCTATCGTTCCATCGTAACCCAGAGCTTTGTTCGCGAGTTTGAAGCTTTCACCCGGGCCATAAAGGGCGAAGCGACAAACATCGCTACTGGCTACGACGGTTTGCGGGCTCTGCAAATTGCAGAGAGTGCGACCGCTCAGCTGTTCCCAAGCAACAGCGAAAAGGATTCAGTGTTATGTTTCACTCCTATGAGCGTCTGAAAACTTATGTCGACTGTGCTAATGATTTGGGAGCGACTCCGATAGAGTCGTGTTCCATCTTTTGGCACGAAACCAAGAACCTGAGAGTTCGGTTGGGTCTGGGTGCGTACCACCCGAAGAAAGTCTACACGGTACAAACGATCTATGGTCCACTGTACTTTAGAGACAACTTCGGTGATATCACAAACCTTCCCGATCTTTTCCTGCAAAATGTATACAGGTCAAAGACTCTGGCCGAAGACGGAGTAATTCTGGATGTCGGCGCCAACATTGGACTGGCTGCCGCCTGGTTCGCGCTCCACAATCCCGGCAGATGCATCTATTGCTTTGAACCACTCGAAGCGAACGTTGCGTTAATACATCTGAATTGCCCTCCAGCCACGGTGGAGCAAGTGGCAGTCGGGGCTCACCATGGTCGAGTCAAATTGCATGTCGATCCGGATAGTGTAATGGCCTCGAAGATCCCTTGCTGGTGGGACACTTCAGATCATGAATTTGAGATGGTGCCCCTTGATGAGTTCACTTCGCAGCACAATATCGAGCAGATTGCCCTTCTGAAGATAGACGTCGAAGGGATGGAGACAGATGTGCTGCAAGGCGGTCAAGAGACATTGAAACGGACGTGTCGCGTCGCAATGGAAACCCACGGCGCGTCGCGCCACGATGAAGCAATGAGCTACCTTCGAGCGATGGGGTTCAACATCGACGCGCAAGAATTTGTCGGCACAACCGGGTTGGTCTTTGGATCAGTGGCAGCGCATGGAAACCATTAATCATTATCAGAAACTGTCGAAGCCTGAGCTTTCGATCGTGGTCGTGATTCTGACCGGCGGTAAAGACTACCTTAGTCGCTGCCTCACATCGCTGACCGAGCAATGCAATCCTCAATCAACGGAAATCATTGTGCCGTGCGATGAGAGTGCTCTGCATCTCGTTTCAATGAGCGGTGAATTTCCACAAGTGCAGTTCTTGAAGTTGAAGGGAGCAAGGCTAACGTACGCCGAATTACGTGCAATAGGGATAAGGAAGTCAAGCGGAAGAATCGTCGCCATCACGGAAGATCACTGCATTCCGAGCCCTGACTGGTGCCGGCAAATCTTACGGGCGCACGACGCACCGCACGCTGCTGTCGGAGGTTCCGTTGAAAAGAAAGTCCCGGACTCGTCTCTTAATTGGGCGTTCTATCTGGCGGACTACCTGCGTTACATGAATCCGATCGCCGCTGGGCCCGCACAAAACTTGACGGACTGCAATGTGTCTTACAAACGAACCGCCCTTGACGTTATTGCTACCGAATGGGAACAAGAATTTCACGAACCAACGGTACATGGAGCACTGCGCGCTAATGGCGAGTCTTTGTGGCTGGAGCCGCAGATTGAGGTTTTTCAGCTGCGAGATCTCAGCCTGCGAGCAGCAATTCGCGATCGTTATACCTTCGGCCGCTTGTTCGCCAGTACTCACTTCGACAACTTAACTCCTGCTCGCCGTTTGCTCTACTCGTTGCTCGCCATGTCACTTCCGGTTGTTCTCGTTGCACGTGTGACGGGTCACATCGTTCGCAAACGCCGGCACATTGGTGAGTTCGTGAAAGCTCTACCTTATCTGATACTCATCTCGACAGTTTGGGCAGCAGGCGAGTCTCTCGGTTATATGACCGGAACTGCTGGAGAGTCTTTGACTCCCAACCGCGTGAGAAGAGAGCCCGCGACGCAACGCGGCCACGAGGCCATCATATGATTTTTAAGGGCGTCGAACTCTGCTGCCCTTATTGCAAGGGCGATCTTCATGAAGTTACTGGTCCAGACAAAACATTCGTCTGCGACTCATGCGATCGGACCTTTCCGGTCGTTTTTGATATCCCGGATCTGCGAGTATTTCCGGATCCTTATATTGAGAGAGATGCCGATTGCGCTAAGGGGTTGCAGGTTGCAAGCCGCATCAATAACACAGACTTTGCTTCTCTCGTTGAGTTCTATTACAGCATCACTTCAGTCGTGCCGCCTGCTCATGCAAAGCGCTACACGGCCGGACTTATGGCCGCTGTGCCGCGAGCAGAGGCCTCGCTGGCGTCCTGGGAAAAGTCTGTGGCTGGAGAGTCACGAGCGACGACCTTGCTGGAAATAGGCTGCGGCACGGCACCTTTGATGGTTGTTGCAGCGCGTTCATTCAAGCAGGTCGTTGGAGTTGATATTGCTTTCCGTTGGTTGGTCGTTGCCAAAAGACGACTAATGGATGCCGGCCTTGATCTTCCTTTAATTTGTGCTTGTGCCGAAGCGTTACCGTTCCGAGATGACGCTTTTGATCGCGTGGTGGCAGATTCAGCGTTGGAACACGTGACGGATCAGCGCCGTTCCTTGGATGAGTGTCATCGCGTGATGACGTCGGGTGGCTACCTTTTTGTTTCGACACCAAATCGATTCAGTTTGGGACCAGACCCACAAGTAGGACTTTGGAGCGGCAGTCTCCTGCCCGAGCGTTGGTTGGCGGCCTATGTCCGTAGACAAGGTGGAATCCCTCCCAAACGGAACCTGCTTTCTGCATGGAAGCTTGCGGCGATGATTCGCCATGCCGGCTTCGAGAAACCGCAGGTCACCCTGCCGGACATATCAAGACAACAACGCAGCCACTTCGGTGCGTCCATTCAGCTACTCATCGATGTCTATCAAGCAGCGAAGCGGATACCGTTGAGCCGACAGTGCCTGCAATTGATCGGCCCACTGCTGCATGCTGTGGCCGAAAAGCAAGTACGCTCCGCAGGCGCCCGAACCTAACAAAGAGCATACGCAGCGTCTCTCCAGACCTAAACCAAATTCATCCATGGATGCTTTTAGAAACATTTTTCGCCTTTCTGTTGGCGACTTCGTTGCGAAGACTCTGAACTTCCTGGCCTTTGTCTACCTCGCGCGGGTGCTGGGTGTGGAAAGTTATGGAGTACTGGAGTTTGCGCTCTCGATTCTTGCCTATTTCTTACTCTTCGCCGATGGAGGTTTGGAGCTTTGGGCCACTCGCGAGGCAGCAAGTGGCCAGAACATGCGTGATTTGGTGGCCCGAGTTGTACCGCTTCGGTTCCTTCTTGCGGTCTGCTCGTTTTGTTTGCTGCTTGTGTTCTTACTTTTCCTACCTCAGTACCCTGGCCTGCGAACGGTCTTGATCTTGTTCGGACTCGTGCTCTTTAGTCAGGCGATCAATTTGAAATGGGTGTTCATGGGCCAGCAGAAGATGACGCGTGTTGCGGCTGGGCTCGTGATTGCTCAAATTGTTTTTGCCGCAGCGATCTTTGTATCCGTGCACAGTTCGCGAGCACTTGTGTGGATACCCATATTCCGACTAGTTAGCGAGATCGCGATATGTCTCTTTTTCGGGGCGATCTTTGTCAAGACTCACGGCGATCTGCGTTTGAAGTTCACTCTGCGCCAACCAGGAACTACCTTACGACCAGCACTTACTTTGGGTGCTTCTCATGGTCTGGCGTTGATGAACTACAACTTCGACACAATTCTGTTGGGCATGTTGCTAACGCCGGTAGCCGTCGGCTTTTACAATGCGGCCTACAAGCCCGTCACAGTTGTGCTCGCGATGCCGGTCACCTACTTCATCGGACTTTTTCCAGCTCTCTCGCGCGCCTACTCGCTGGATCGCGATACCTTCCGGGAAATCGCAACGACGTCATTCGGATTCGCGGCAGTCTGTGCAGTCCCTCTTGGAATTGGAGGCCTCTTTCTCGCCGGCTCGATAATGAGTTTTCTCTTTGGACCAGCTTACGCGAATGCCGCGCCCGTTCTACAAATACTTTCCTGGTCGGCTGTCCTGGTCATACTCCGCGGAACCTTTCGACAATCCTTGAATGCGGCAGGCAGAGCCGGACTTGATTTGCGATGCGCCGCTGCTTCAGTTTTATTCAACATTGTTCTGAACGTCTTGCTTATTCCACGTTATGGGATTATTGGGTCGGCTACAGCAACTTTGCTCTCGGAAGTGCTCTGGTTCTCGATAGCTTACTACTATTTCCATCACCACATTGCGCGCGTCAAACTGTTTTCGCTGCTGCTTCAGCCAGTGATGGCTGCAGTCGTAATGGCTCTGTTCCTATTCCTCTCTCAATCCTGGTATTGGGCAGCGAGGATGACTTTCGGACTCGTCGTCTATTTCGGCACATTGTTTTTACTGGGCCAAAAAGAAGTTCGCTCACTTTTGTACGTCGTCAAGTCACAGCTTGCAGGTCCCCCGCGAGAACAGCCAACGCTCGAATAAAACGTCATGGAGATCGATATCAAGGTTCCCGCTGCTCGAAGCGTGAGTTCTAGAGCGAGCGTTGCTCGAGACCCGCGTAGGATTCTGAAGTGGAATAACTCCGCGCTGACTATGCGTGGCGTGGCATTTCGTTTGTTCTTTACTTGCTGGCTGATCTACGGGCTACATTTCGCGACCAACACAGTCCGCGAGATTTATCCCGCATTAAGCCTCGGCGATCACTTCAGCTTTGATGTTTCTGAGTACGCAGGATTGCATTCCGACATCTTTGTGATTCCCGGCCGTGGAGCTTACATAAACAACAACCCAGGTGCATCTATCATCGGAGCAATTCCGTACGCGCTTTCGCGACCGGTACTTGATCCGATTGTGCGAAGAGTGCAGAACGCGCGCAGTCAATCGACCCAAGCGCCGGCAAATGAATACAAAAGCCCGTATCAGCTGGCCCAAGAGTTTTATCGCAAGGCGCGCGAGCGTGGTTTGGATGTGAAGCTGGGACTCGCTTCAGGAGTTATCCAGGCGTTTGCAATGGCCCCACTTTCGGCACTAAGTGTCGTCGTGATGTTTTTCATACTGCTAAGCCTGACAAGTTCGACAAAAAAGGCGCTGTTGCTGGCTCTACTTTATGCGTTCGCAACTCCGATCTTCTACCGGACAGCTCAATTGAATCAGAATGTCCTTGTTGCACATTGCGCGCTTTTCGCCTTCGCGCTCCTATGGAGGCCCTGGGACACTCAAAACGGTGCGCGACGTCCGAATTATTTGCTTGCAGGACTGTTGTGCGGATGGGCGGTCGTTCTTGATTACAGCGGAGTTGTCGTCGTTCTCGTTCTTAGTATTTACGGTCTCGTTCGCAGAAAATCTCTTCCCGCACACGAAAAGTCACCGTTGGACTTCGCGTATTTCATTGCGGGACTGGCGATCTGTGCCGCGATTCTAATGACCTACCAGTGGATGGCTTTCGGCAGTCCACTCTCGCCCGCGCAGCGTTACATGCCGCCCACAAAGTACTCTGGGTATGGTTATCACGGAATGGATTGGCCTCAGCTCGACTTACTTTGGGATACAGCTTTTGGATTTCGTTTCGGCCTCTTTGCGTCCGCGCCGTTGCTCCTCGTGGCTTTGTATATACCCGCGTGGTTCAGAAAGCAGATGAGGATCGTTGGTAATCGCGAGACATTATTTATCGGCATCTTCACTCTGACCTTCTTTCTCTTTTGCGCTGCGAATCAGTATGGCCGCCTTCAGTTCAACAGTGGCGTGCGATATATCGTGCCGGTGGTTCCGTTTCTATTCCTGATAGTCTCGGGAGTTTTGCTGCGCATGCGACCGCTCGTTGCAGTGCTTGTAGGTATCTTCACGACGTATTGGTCCTGGTGCCTGGCGATGTATCGAGATGTCGAGCAGGGCTTAGGAGTGTTTGAGGCTTTCAGGCAAATTACGCTTAACGGCTTGCGACTTCCCTGGATGACCACCTTGCAGAATATGGGATACCTCACTGACGGAAGGTCAGCCTTACCACTTTTACTTTTAAGCGCAGTTATGATCTGGACCCTTTGGAAAGTGCGCTTCAATCGCAATACCTCTGAAGCATCTCAACCTCAATGAATAACTTTCGAATAAGAATCTCGAGCCTCGGTGCGATCGGGGTAGGCAGCCTCATGGCTGCGGCAGCCCTCGTGACATCGAACAGTGCAATTGAACGTGCTCTGCTGGGGCGCAGCGACGGCTCGCTGTCATGGGGCCCAACGCTCTTCCGTGCTTTGCTTGTTGGTCATGCACTGGCTTTGATTTTTGTAGGCTTTGCCTGGTTGAGAGCCAGGAGTGCTCGAGCGACAGCTCGAAAAGAGAGCGTCGACTGTTCCGCGCAAACTACAAAGACCGAATGGCTGATTCTGGCCGGATTGAGTGGCTTGGCGCTTATTCTGAGACTGTGGCACCTGAATTCTGATTTGTGGTACGACGAGCTGATCTCGCTACTGAACTTTATACGCCCGCCGCTGGGCGAAATCGTCACCAGTTTCTCCTCACAGAATCAGCACATGTTCTATTCGATTCTTGCTCACGGCTCGATCGGGATCTTTGGTGAAAGTGCTGCAGCTGTCCGTCTCCCTTCGGTGCTGTTTGGGGTGGCAAGTTTATGGGCGCTCTTTCTGTTGGGCCGTAGCCTGATTGGGGTCAGGGAATCATTACTTGCGTGCGCCTTGACGACCGTTTCCTATCACCACATCTGGTTCTCACAGAATGCTCGTGGCTACATGGGACTATTATTCCTTGCCACCCTGGCCACTTGGTTACTGCTCGAAGCACTGACACGAAACAGCTGGGGATACTGGATTAGTTACGCGGTCGCAATTGCTCTCGGCATGTGGGTGCACATGACGATGGCATTTGTGGTTGCAGCTCACGGACTGCTCTGGCTCACATGGCTTGGTTTGGGGCGAATGTTTGCGAATTCTCGTCCGCACCAATCTTTTCGCTTTAGCTGGAAACCACTAGTTGCGTGGTTGTTATGCGTCACCATTACGCTGCAACTACATGCGCTGGCATTGCCCGAGTTCCTCAGTTCAGCATTGCATATGGAATCACTACCTTCTGAGTGGTCCAGTCCGTGGTGGATCATTCTTGAGAGTCTACGAAGTTTGAAGGTCGGCTTTTCCGGAGTTGTGGTTCTGTTGTTTGGAATAGTGATGCTCGGGGTGGGTTATCTGAGCATTCTAAAACGCAATGCATTTGCAGGTGTTGCTCTGGTGTTACCGGCAGTACTCGGTGGCGTAACGATGCTGCTTCTTGGTCATTACATCTGGCCGCGATTCTTTTTCTTTTCCATGGGTTTTGCGATGCTGATTGCCATCCATGGCGCAGTGACTCTTCCATCACTCGTCGGCGCCTTCGCGTTTCGGCCCTCTCGCCAACACTTGTGGCAAACCGCGGGGGTGGTGCTCGCCTCTATCTTGATTGCTGCTTCAATCTTTACGCTACCCAAAGTTTATGCACTTCCAAAACAGGACTTCACGGGAGCTCGAGACTGGGTGGAGCGATCTCGCGAGCCCGGTGATACCGTCGTCGCCGTTGGTTTAGCAGGGATAGCCTACGGACGCTACTTCGCGCCAACCTGGTCTGTGGCCCAATCCCAAGCCGAATTGGATGCGGTCATGAGCAACCGCTCGAATGTCTGGTTAGTCTACATCCTACCCATTCAGCTCAAGGCGTATCGAGCCGACATTTGGAATACCATTCAAAACAAGTTTCAGATTGTGGAAGTCTTTCCTGGCACATTAGGCGGCGGTGGAGTTTACGTATGCCGCCAGCGATCTGCGATCAGGACACAGCCCTCGGGAAGCAATCTCTCGCTAGCACGTTAAGTCTTTTCAATAACACCTGATTAGCAGTAGCCACTGCGAAACCAACCAAAAGAGGTAAGACATGATGAAGGGCGTTAGTGTAATTATCCCGGCGATCAACGAAGAGGAATCAATTCAGTCCGTAGTGACTGAAGTGGGCGATTTGCTTCGGCAGTACGTCACCCGTGTTGAGATCATCGTCGTCGATGATGGCTCGACAGATAACACCGCCTCAGCCGCGCACTTTGCAGGTGCTCGTGTGTTACAACATCGGAGCAATCGTGGCTACGGTGCGGCGCTTAAGACAGGCATTGCCGCAGCCTCGCACGACACGATCGCGATCATCGACGCTGATGGCACCTATCCAGCGCGATACCTTCCGCAGTTGCTAATTGAATTGGAGCACTCGGACATGGTTGTCGGCTCGCGCACCGGAAACAATATTCACATTCCCCTGATTCGACGGCCGGCTAAGTGGTTTTTAAAACATCTGGCAAACTACGTCTCAAGTTCGAAGATTCCTGACTTGAACAGCGGCTTGCGAGTGTTTCGTCGCGATATAGCGATGCAGTACTTTCCGATCCTGCCAAACTATTTTAGTTTTACGACGACAATCACCTTGGCAATGCTGTGTGACAACTATGCAGTGGTTTATGTTCCAATTGATTATCGCAAGCGCCAGGGCCGTTCCAAGATCGTGCCGTGGGATGCCGGAAGTTTCGCTATTCTGATTTTAAGGATGGCGATGTTGTTTAGACCATTGCGAGTTTTTCTCCCGCTTGCTCTCGCTGCGCTTCTTTACGGTGTCGTCAAGATGAGCATTGATTTGACGCACGATCCGAACATTTCGGCTTCGGCAATATTCTCGATGATGAGCGCACTCCTCATCACTCTCATCGGAATGCTGGGCGACGCAATTGCCACTCGCCTCGGTCGCTTGAACCATCAGGCAATCCTAAGTGTTCGTCCAAAAGAGTTCATAGAACTATCCAACCAACCTGCGGGAGATGTTGACGCAATAAGTGAAGGCCCTGCCAAGCCCGCTTTGGTCTATTCGATCGCAAAGAACTGAGATGATTATCCTGCGAGTTTACTTGCTGACGGGCTTGTTGTTGCACAAGCTCGTATGGGAGATACTGAAGCGCCGTCAGGACAGCAAAACAGCAGAACGGCGTCCGCCACAGCCTGTTTCGTTAGTGCTTGTAAAAGCTGTGAAGATCGCAATTCTTTTTGGGATCATGGCGCAGACGGTTTTGCCGGAAATTTTGCCGATCACCGACGACCCTTTTGCACTGCGTATCGTGGGTGTCCTTTTATATACATCCGGTTTGCTAATGGCAGTTCTCAGTCGACTTCATCTGGGAAGTAACTGGTCTGACATCGAAAGTGGAACGGTACTCCAAAGGCAAAGCGTGGTTTCAAAGGGGATTTACGGTTACGTGCGGCATCCTATTTACGTCGGCGACTTGCTCTTGCTGGCGGGTCTGGAACTGAGCCTGAATTCATGGCTGGTGTTGGCCGTCATCGTACTTTCCCCGGTTGTCCTCTGGAAGGCTGTCAGGGAAGAGAACATGCTTATTAACGAGTTACCCGGGTACAGGATTTACTGTTCGCAGACCAAACGGTTCATCCCTTTCATTGTTTGATACCGCAAGCCTTAAGTACTTAACAGTTATCGAAAGCAACAAACGATGCGAACTCGTGTAGCGATTCTCGGAGCTGGTCCTGCTGGTCTTGGCGCCGCGTGGCAACTACTTAAGGCCAGCAAAGCAGACGTGACTGTTCTCGAGCAGCGCCAGGATGTCGGCGGCAACGCTGGCAGCTTCGAAGTAAGTGGAATACCGGTTGATTATGGTAGCCATCGTTTGCATCCTGCTTGCCAGCCACAGATCCTCGCGGATTTGAAAGATCTTTTAAAAGGTGACTTGCTCGATCGGCCACGGCATGGGCGAATTCGCCTTCGCAGGCGGTGGATTCACTTTCCGCTGAAGCCGCACGACCTGGTAATGCGTCTCCCCATCTCTTTTTCAGCCGGCGTCTCGCTTGATGTACTGCGAAAAGCCACAGCGGCGTCAGGAAAGAACGGCAACGGTCATCAACCCGAGACGTTCGCCAGCGTACTTGAAAAGAGTCTCGGATCCACTATTTGTCATGACTTCTACTTTCCTTATGCGAGGAAGATTTGGGGGGTGGAGCCGGACGCACTGTCAGCAACCCAGGCGCAACGAAGGGTCTCAGCCAACTCGCTGAGCAAGATGGCGCGCAAGGCGGTTGGCCTTCTGCCCGGATTCAAAAAGCCGGGAGCTGGGCATTTTTTCTATCCACGACAAGGCTACGGTCAGATTAGTCATTCACTTGCACAGGCTGCTTGCGCGTTAGGAGCAGACATAAGACTCGGCTCCGCTGTTCGAAGAATAGATTTGGGGCAGCCGCATCGCATAGAGATCGATTGTAAAGGGCAACTCAACACCATCGAAGCCGATCACATATGGTCGACGATTCCGGTCACGTTGCTTTCGCGACTTGCCCGACCGAGCGCGCCTGCGGACGTGCTCAAAGCCAGTGAGCAGATCACATACCGGGCAATGATTCTGATCTACCTTACTCTTGAGCAACCGCAGTGGACTCCATTCGACGCTCATTACTTTCCAGAAACCCACATTCCGATAACCCGTCTTTCCGAACCGAAGAATTACAGCGCGCGCAACGAGCCTTCGGATCGCACCGTTCTTTGTGCCGAGCTGCCTTGTACAGTTGACGATAAGACCTGGCAATCGACAGATGAGGAACTGGGCCTGCTAGTTCGGGAAGCTGTGGCGAAATGTGGACTGCGAATCAATGTCCCAATTCTGAAAGTCATGACGAAGCGTCTGCAGTTTGCCTATCCAATCTACCGTCAAGGCTACGAAAAACACTTCGCACTCGTTGATGAATGGGCGACGCGCCAGGAGCGGCTTCTCACATTCGGTCGTCAAGGTTTATTTGCTCATGACAACACTCATCATGCGCTGGCGATGGCATACGCGGCAGTTGACTGCTTGCAAGTTTCAGGAGTGTTTGACAACGAACGTTGGCAGGCTTACCGAGCAGAGTTTGCGAAGCATGTCGTTGAAGATTGAAGAACTTTGGAGTTCGTCTATTAGTCAGAACGATCGGAGCTTAAATTAGTGTCGACAGAAACTATACCTTCTATCCTTATTCCTCCATATGGAGGCAAGTTAGTGAATCTGCTGGTTCCGTTTGAGGAACTCGAGGATCTGAAAGCCCGAGCAGGTTCGCTACCCTCATTGCAAATCTCAGAGCGCTCGGTATGCGACCTGGAACTGCTTGCTGTAGGCGCATTTTCTCCCCTGGATCGATTCATGGGACAGGATGATTACCAGAGCGTTCTGGACCAGATGCGCCTCGCCAGCGGACACGTCTTCTCTATCCCGGTGTCGTTACCGGTGAAGCCGGATTCCAATATTCGCCTTGATCAGGAAATCGCACTGCGCAACAGCAAGAACGAGTTGTTGGCGGTAATGACCATTGAAGAAGTTTATGAATGGAGTCTGGAAGAAACTGCGGTGAAAGTTTTCGGCTCAAAGGACGTCCGGCACCCGCTGGTGGCAGAAATGCACCAGTGGGGAAAACTGAACATCTCGGGTCGTCTTCGAGTAACACAACTGCCACGTCATTATGACTTTCAAGATCTTCGCTTCACGCCTGCCGAGGCCCGAGCCCGACTCGAGAACTTTGCGCGGCCAAACGTGATTGCTTTCCAGACGCGAAACCCATTGCACCGAGCACACGAGGAACTGACAAAGCGCGCTATCCAGGAGAAGGATGGTGTCTTGTTGCTTCATCCGGTCGTCGGACTCACAAAACCGGGCGATGTCGATCACTTCAGCCGCGTGCGAACGTATAAGGCGCTCGCAGATCGGCACTATGACCCTGATCGCATTCTTCTGTCCTTGTTGCCATTGGCGATGCGGATGGCTGGTCCACGTGAAGCCTTGTGGCACGCAATAATTCGTCGCAACTACGGAGCCAACCATCTGATTGTAGGGCGCGATCACGCAAGTCCGGGTGTCGATTCAACCGGCAAGCCTTTTTACGGAGCCTACGAGGCTCAGGAATTAGTGCAGCAGTTCAGTGAAGAATTAGGCGTGGGTGTGGTGCCATTCGCTGAGCTCGTTTACCTCCCCGAAAAAGGCCATTATGAAGAGGTTTCGAATATCTCCGCTGAAACTCCAACTCTATCCATCTCCGGCACGCAAGTGCGCGAGAGGTATTTGAGCAACGGCATTGATCTTCCGGATTGGTTTACCCGGCCGGAAGTTGCGGGAATCCTGGCTGAAGCCTATCCGCCCAGGCATCGTCAAGGCGTGTGCGTTTGGTTCACTGGTCTGAGTGGGGCAGGTAAGTCAACGACCGCCGAAATTCTAACCATTCTTTTACTCGAGCATGGTCGCCAGGTAACCGTCCTCGATGGAGATGTCGTACGCACCCACCTCTCCAAAGGGCTGGGCTTCAGCAAAGAAGATCGCGATACAAATATCAGGCGTATCGGATTCGTCTCCGCCGAGATCGTGCGGCATGGTGGCGTGGCTATATGCGCGGCAGTGAGTCCCTACCGCGCGACTCGCAATGATGTAAGAAATATGGTGGGCACGGACCAGTTCATAGAAGTCTTCGTCGACACGCCTTTAGAGGAATGCGAGCGTCGTGACATCAAGGGCATGTATGCGAAGGCTCGACGAGGTGAGATCAAAGGCTTTACCGGAATTGACGATCCATACGAAGCACCGCAGCATGCCGAGTTGACACTCGATACCGTGTTACATACACCGGAAGAAAACGCGCAGGCGATTCTTCAGTGTTTGATTCAACGTGGTTTCGTACGAGATCACTCCCACGTGGTTGGGGATCGTGGGCGGACGGACACCGACCAGCCAAAAACACTTTCTGCCTCATAAAGCCAAGGCCTGATGGACCATTCCGGTAACGGCCAACGCTGGGGCGTCGCCCTAATCTCCACAAATTTAAGAAGGTACTAAGATGGACGCTGACAATCTAACGTTATTGCTGATCTCTGTTCGTTGGCTGCCGGTTCTGTTTCTTTATGCTGGACCGGATCAGCTCCTGCCACTAGTGTCATTCCTCGGCGGACTTATCGGCATTTTGCTAATCGGATGGCAACGTCTGGTGATGTTCGTGCGAAAGGCTTTCAGGTTCGTCACGGCGAAGTTTCAGCCTTCCAGGAAGTAACCGTTTCAAGAATCGATCATGAAAAAAGTTATTGTCATCGGTCTGGATGGGTTCGAACCAAAGATAGTTGAACCTATGCTCAAGGGCGGCGAGCTGCCGAACCTTGCACGAGTGAGCAAGCAAGGTGGTTTTTCGCGCATTCGCACGACCTTTCCGGCTCAGACACCAGTAGCGTGGTCCACATTCGCAACCGGAACGAACCCTGGCGGACATGGGATCTTTGATTTTATTCGCCGCGATCCAAAGACATATCTGCCGGATTTGTCGATGAATCGCTACGAACAGAAGAATTCGTTCCTTCCACCCAAGGCGGTGAATCTCCGGCAGGGCACGCCGTTATGGGTGTTGCTCTCGGCCGCCGGAATCCCGTCGAGCATCGTGCGTTTTCCTTGCACTTATCCACCCGACAACATCCAAGGACGGATGCTTGCGGGAATGGGAGTTCCAGATCTGAGGGGTGGACTCGGAACTTCGTCTTTCTACACTTCGGCGGAAGACGTTCATGCCCAGGAGAGTGAGAACGTCTTGCGAGTGCAACCATCAGGTAACGTCGTCAAGACACACATCATCGGGCCGCGAAATCCTAAAACTCGTTTAGACTTTCAGTTCGAGATTACGGTGAAAATTGATGAACCTGGGAAGAAAGTCACCATCATCTCCGAAGGACAACCGCGGGCACTCGAGATCCGTGAGGGCCAGTGGAGTGAGTGGCTGAAGGTTAAATTCAAAACCGGAATGCTTCAATCCGTGAAAGGCATGGTGCGCTTTCACCTGGTCCAAGTAGCCCCCGTGTTCGAACTCTACTGCTCCCCCGTCAACTTTGATCCCGACGCACCAATGTTTCCGCTCAGCTCACCTCCCGAGTACGCAAGTGAGTTGGCGAAAGAGATCGGGACGTTTTACACAACGGGCATGGTTGAAGATCACGGCGGGTTGAATAATGGACGCTTCAGTGAAGCGGCGTATTTGGATCAGTGCCAGGATGCGTTTCGCGAACGTGAACGAATGATGCTGTTTGAATTGGATCGGATGGATGAGGGTTTCTTCTTCTGTCTCTTTGACACGCCCGACAGAGTTCAGCACATGTTTTGGCGCTTCGGGGAACAGCAGCACCCGGCTAACCACGGACACGTGGAGCCGGAGATGGAACGAGCGATCGAAGAGCACTATCGCAAGTGTGACGAGATGATCGGTAAGGCACTCGGATACGTCGATGATGAAACGCTCTTCGTTGCTCTCAGCGACCACGGCATGAACAGCTTTCAACGTGGTGTGCATTTAAACACCTGGCTTCACGATCAAGGACTGTTGGCTTTGAATGAAGGAATTGGTCCTGGGGAAGAAGCTGGAGATTTCTTTCGCCACGTCGACTGGAGCCGCACCAAAGCCTACGCTCTGGGCTTAAGTGGAATCTACCTCAACCTCAAAGGACGTGAGGAGCGAGGAATTGTCGATGTTACCGAGGCCGAGGCACTAAAGGCTTCGATAGCGAAGGAATTGGCCGGCTTGCCGGATCCACATTATGGCAAAACTGCCGTTCGTCGCGTGTCGATGAGAGAAGAAGTATACAGCGGCGCCTACGCCCAGGAGTCACCTGATCTCCTCGTCAACTTCAACGAAGGTTACCGAGTCTCGTGGCCCACCGCTCTCGGCGGCATACCATCAGGACACTTCGAGGACAATGAGAAAAAGTGGGGTGGGGATCACATTATCGACCCTGCCCTCGTTCCTGGAGTGCTTTTTATGAATCGTGCATTCGACGTTGAGCGTGCCAGCCTGTTGGACATGGCGCCAACGATTCTCGAAGCCCTCGGCTTACCGAACGGCCAGGCGATGGAAGGAGAGTCACTATTAACATGAAGACCCTCGTGATTGGTTTAGACTCGGCCGCCCCGGAAATATTGTTCCAGGACGAACGCCTCACAAACTTCCGAAGATTAATGGAAGGCGGCTGTTACGGACGGCTCGAGAGCATCGTGCCACCCATTACTGTTCCGGCGTGGATGTGCATGGCGACAAGTCAGGACCCTGGATCATTGGGAGTTTATGGTTTTCGCAATAGGACGGACCATTCTTACGATGGTCTGGGAATTGTGAACTCAAAAGCAATTCAGGAACTGACGATCTGGGACCAGGTCGCTCGCGAGGGCAAACGGGCTAAGATTATCGGTGTGCCTCCTTCTTACCCACCGCGCAAAGTGAACGGCGTCTGCATCGGCTGCTTTATGACACCGGATACAAAGAAGGACACCTACACACATCCGCCCCAAGTAAAAGAAGAGATCATCAAGCTTGTCGGTGACTATTCAGTAGACGTCAAAGGCTTCCGCACTGAGAAAAAAGACTGGCTCAAGGATGAGATCTATGACATGAGCCGCAAGCATTTCGAGGTTGTGCGGCATCAGTTACAGCAGGGTGATTGGGACTATTTCCAATTTGTTGAAATTGGCCTTGACCGGCTTCAACATGGCTTTTGGAAATTTCACGATCCTGAGCACGTCCTTCATACGCCTGGAAATCCTTACGAAGAAGTTATCCGCGATTACTATCTTTATCTTGATGATGAGCTCGGAAGAATTTTCGATGTGCTGACCGACGACACTGCCATTCTCGTCATGTCTGATCACGGTTCGCAGCGTCTTAACGGTGGCTTTTGTGTCAACGAATGGCTCGTTAAGGAAGGTCTCCTCGTGCTGAACGAGTATCCGAAAGAGATCACACCTTTCAGCAAGCTAAGCGTTAACTGGGAACAGACCCGGGTCTGGAGCGAAGGCGGGTATTACGCGCGAGTCTTCTTTAACGTCAAGGGACGCGAGCCAAATGGCGTGATCGAAAAGGCGGATTACGAAAAGTTTCGCGATGAGATGAAGGCGAAATTTGAAACACTATTAGATGACAAGGGCGAACCGCTGAACTCGCTCGTCTTCAGACCAGACGAAATCTACAGAAGTGTTCGCAACGTCGCTCCGGATTTAATTGTCCATTTTGGGGAGCTCTACTGGCGCTCGATTGGTGGTGTTGGCTACCCCGGCCTGCACATTCAGGAGAACGATACGGGACCGGACGATTGCAACCATGCGCAACACGGGAGTTTCATTCTGGCAGCCTCCAATAGTCCGCTCAAAGGAGAGATTGAAGGAGCGCACATCATGGATATGTCGCCCACGCTGTTGGAGCTGGGTGGCTACGACATTCCCAGTTCAATGCAAGGAAAATCTTTAGTGGCGGGCCAGTCGCTCAGCACAGTTCCGGACAGTGACCTGTCGGCAGATCAAGAAGCGATTATCCGCGACCGTCTCAGTGGGCTCGGCTATATATCTTGAGAAGGTCTGGACCGATGAGAATTCTATCCCTGGCAGCTTGGTTTGGGTTGCTCACCGGTCTGGCGGAGCTCTCTCTGCTTGCCGCCAAGAAGTTCCTTTTGCACCGAATGATCGGATTGAGTCGGGACGTGGTTTGGATGAGTCCACTAGCGGACTTGCTGTTCTTCGCCGCAGTCGGAATCGTTCTTTCGCTCTTGGCGTCGCGCTTGCCCAAGCTCGTCTCCTCGCGTGTCGTGGTGTTTGTCTTCACGTTTCTGAGCTTTCTTAGCTTGCTGCTGATGTACCCGCCGCTGCACTTGTACGCGAAACTGTTACTCGCTGCCGGTGTCGCAGTCCAAGCTGCTCGCCTTCTGACACCGCAACTGAAAAAGTTTCAAGCGCTGGTCCCGCGCACGGCGATTGTTATGGCAGGACTGGTTCTGACGATGGGGCTCGCGGTGCGAGGACATCAGATTCTTAGAGAACACACTGCGATGTCGAATCTGCCTGCGGCCGCCTCAAATGCTCCTAACGTGATTTTGATCACTCTTGACACTGTTCGAGCAACGAGCCTGAGCCTCTACGGTCACTCGCGTCAAACCACGCCGAACCTTGAGCGGCTCGCAAAACGAGGAGTTCTTTTTCAGCAGGCGCTGTCACCCGCGCCGTGGACCTTGCCTTCACATGCGAGCATGTTTACCGGTCACTTGCCGCGCGAATTGTCAGTCACGTGGGAAGACGCTCCTCTGGGAGTGAAGTACCAAACTTTGGCGGAGAGTTTGAGCGCACAAGGTTACGCAACGGCGGGTTTCGCCGCGAATCATTTGTACTGCAGTTATGAGCATGGTCTGGATCGAGGGTTCGCGCGTTATGAGGATTACGAGGTCTCGCTGGGCCAGCTCCTTGAAAGTTCGTCAATTACGAGAGCCATCGCCAACAGCTATTCGTTGCGGCATGTTCTCGGTAACTATGAGCTCCTTAATCGCAAAAAGGCACCTGAGTTGAATAGTAGTTTCCTTCGTTGGGCATCCGGTGTAAAAGGCCGTCCTTTTTTTGCGTTTCTCAATTACTACGACGCTCATGCTCCGTATCTTCCATCCGAACCGTTCAGCATGAAGTTCGCCGCAGCTGAGGCCCGCCGAAACCCGTGGCTATACACCGAGTGGAAATGGTCTCCTCAGGATATTCAGGCTGAGCTCAACGCTTATGAAGGTGCAATTGCGGAGCTGGACCATCAGTTGGGCTTACTTTTTGACGAACTACAGAAGCGGGGTGTGTTTGAAAATACGCTCATTATCTTAACCGCGGACCATGGGGAGGAGTTCGGAGAACATGGCGTGATGGGCCATGGAAGTAGTCTTTACTTACAATCCCTACATGTGCCGCTGCTAATCACGTTCCCAACTCGCATACCACAGGGCCAGGCTGTGCCAGATCCGGTTAGCCTTGCTGATATTCCTGCAACCGTCGCTGACCTACTTGGGATCGATAGGGAAACTCATTTCCCGGGAACCACGCTTGCGCGTTATTGGGATCCTACGCGCGATTCCGCGAACGCGGAGAAGAAGCCGTTGCTCTTCGAACTCGAGTTCGCGCCCAACTTACCCCAACGATATCCGGTCTCTAAAGGAAACATGAGATCGCTATTGATGGGGCGGTTCTATTACATAAAGAATGGCGATGGGCACGAAGAGCTCTATGACGTGGAAAATGATCCACTTCAAAAGAGTGACCTTGTTCAATCAGGAAATCCTCCAGAAGATCTCGAGTCGTTCAGAGTAGCCATGGAGAACTTCAGTCGCACTTCGAGTCAAGCCCAAACCAAACTCTTACCTTAGCTTCTCAGGCAAGTTCCAATCATCTTCGCTCGATCTTAGTCCACCTAACCACTTCGTAATGTCTCAATCCAACCCTCTGCAAAGGAGGCAAGATGAATATCTTCACACAAGCATTGGCTCACGCTCCGGCATTGATCGCAGTTTGGGTAGTTATTTATGGGACTTACTGGGCTCTTGGAATGACCAAGTTGCCCGGTCTCGGTAAATACCAGCGCGCACTCGAGAATTGGGACAGCATCGAAATTGATTCGCTTGGCGGTTTTCGCTGGCGTTCGTTGATGCTGATCAGTTTAATCAGCCTTTTCCTCGAGTTGCTTTTGATTCGCTGGGTTGCTTCAGAGATTCGCGTCTTTGCATATTTCAAGTCGCTTGTCTTGATCTCCTGCTTCCTTGGATTTGGTCTGGGTTGCTATCTGACCAGGAAAAAGATTCGTGTCAGTTACACGATTATGCCTCTAATCGTTCTCGTGCTGCTGATTGAAGTGCCGTGGACACCGCTGCGCAAATTGATTACCAGCCTATCAGGATTCATTGGCTGGTTCTCAGACATGCACATGTGGGCCCGCGCTTACTTCGCTGACAACTTTCTCTGGGGGCTAATCTCGGCAGGTGTTGCAGTCTCTATTGTGATTCCGTTGTTTGGTCTAATCGCCATTACATTTATCCCGCTGGGGCAACTAGTTGGCTGGTATCTCGAGAATTCCAAAAAGGGGGTCGTCGCTTACTCAGTGAACGTCGTGGCCAGCATCACCGGAATATGGCTCTACACGATGCTCTGTTTCTTCTCGACCGAGCCGATTGTCTGGTTTGCTGTGATGGGACTCGGACTCGTTATCTTCTTCTGGCCCTTGCCTCGAATCCGAACAATGGTGATCGCTTCAATGGCCATCATCCTTGTTCTCTTCATCGTAAACACGCAAAAAGGACGGTGGTGGGGCGAGGATAGTTGGAGGGGAGCGATGTCGGCGGAAAATCAGCTAAAACCCGGTCCGTCCAAGACCATCTGGTCGCCATATCAAAAGCTCACCATCGTCCCACTGAAGAAGGGTGATGAAACTGTAAGATATGTCCTTAATACAAACGACACGTGGTTCCAACAGATAATGGATCTCTCCGACTCAGCGGTCGCCAAACACCCTGAAATGTATGTCGAGACTCCAATACAATTCCATCAATACAACCTGCCCTTCCGGTTCTACAAGAATCCACCGAAGGTGTTAATTGCGGGCGCTGGAATGGGTAATGATGTTGCGGCCGCATTGCGTAACGGGGCGGGCTCGGTGACAGCAGTTGAGATTGACCCCTTGATCCAGGCAACGGGCAAAGCACTGCACTTTGAACATCCCTACCAGTCCGATCGCGTCAAAGTCTACATCGACGACGCAAGAAGCTTTGTGCAAAACTGTAAGGAGAAGTACGACCTCATTGTCTTCTCCATCCTTGATTCACACACAACAGCCTCGCATTACACCAATATTCGCTTGGACAACTACGTCTATACACTTGAATCGATGGAAGCGACAAAGAAGCTGCTGAATCCTGATGGTCTTTTCGTGATGTCGTTCTCAGATGAAAAGCCCTGGTTCACCAAACGGCTAACAGATGTCGCCACATTGGCATTTGGTAAGAAGCCTTTGCTTTTTAATTCGGGTGTATCGTTCTTTGTTGTTGGAAACAATGATCGAGTTGAAAAAGTGATGGCCAGTGACTCGGAGCTCCGTAACTTTGTGAGTCTATCTCACATTCGTGAGGAAGAAGCATCGTTGATCACAGACGATTGGCCGTACTTGTATCAACAGTATCGCGGCATTCCCCTGATTGTCTGGCTGTTGTCAATCGGGCTAATAGGAATCTGCTGGCTGACATTCAACAAAGTAAAGGGTTCAGGAGAGAAAATTCAGTGGCATTTCTTCTTTCTGGGAGCCGCGTTCATGCTGCTTGAAGTCCAGATCATCAGTAAGACCGCGCTGCTGTTTGGCACTACATGGCTGGTGAACTCGATTGTGATTACAAGTCTGCTACTGTTCATTCTGCTGGCCAATCTCGTGGTGTCTTTCGTTCCGAAGTTCCCGACGCGATTCGCCTATGTGGGACTCTTTGGGACACTCTTGCTCGGCTACCTGATTCCCAGCAACTCGCTCTTCTTTGAGTCGCTCTTCGTTCGTGGTGCAGTTGCAACTGCGCTGTACTGCTCACCTGTATTTTTTGCGGGATTGGTGTTCATCTCCAGTTTCCGAGAAGCAGGATTTCGAGCCGAAGCCTTTGGTTCGAACCTTCTCGGCGCGTTGGTCGGAGGCTTGCTGGAGTCTTTCTCGTTCCTCGTGGGAATCAAGTTCCTGGTGATTATGGCTGGGCTACTCTATTTCCTCTCGCTTGTGAAAATGGGACGAGCTCGTGATGCTGTTGAGGTCCCATCAAGAATGCCTGGAGTTGCCTCTCCTTCGGTGTAAGACTCTCTCGTAACAGCTCTCGAAAACGAAGATGTATTCAGATCTCAGACTTGATCAGCCTGCGCTTAACGTACCAGGATCAGAAGATCGCAGGCGATCGCTAGCCGTTAAAGTCTGCAAGGTAATCCTGCTGGTCATCGCGGCTGCTCTGGCAGTGTGGGCAGTTCTCGACCCAAGGTTCCGTGAATTTGATGGCTTCCCCAACGGTCAAATCTGCCTTCCGATTTCAGGAACAATTGCGTTGGCCGTTGTCGCCTGGGCCACGGCCACGCAATGGCAGAAGTTTGCCCTCTGGTTCTCGGCTTCACTCGTTGGACAAGCGGTGGCGCTTCAGCTGATAGATGCCGGGAAGTTTATTCGGTACCAGCACTACAAACCGCTTGTCCAGCTGATGGCTGACCATCCGCTCCTCCTCGTTCTGCTATTAGCGCAGACTCTGGTCGTTGCCGGAAACACTATCAAGCATTGGTCCAAGTTTCACGTCTGGCTGAAACAACACTTTCGAGTCTGGCAATTGTTCAGCGTAGCAATGATTTTCTTCCTGGCGAGCGCTGCTTTGTCTCGGGACCCGTCGTTTTATGTAGCTGAAGTTTTCTTTGCCGCGTTTGTGCAAACAGTAAACCTCGGTAGCATCCTGCTGATGGCACTGGCCATCCCTAACGGCGTCATTCCTAACTTCAAACTAAAGATCGAGAGAGTATTAGGACCAAAAGGCGGAGACGAGTCCGGGCCAGGCATTGACAAATTTGCTCTGCTGGCGGCGGGCTGGGTGCTCTTGTTAGCAACAGTTCTGAGCGTCTATTCATACGAACGGCATCCGCATATTCCTGATGAGGTGATCTACCTCAACCATGCGCGCTATCTGGCTACCGGAAATCTCAGTTTGCCAGTACCTCCAGCTCCTGAGGCTTTTGATCTCTTCTTGATGGAGCGTGACAGTAATCGTTGGTACGCCGTGCCTCCGCCCGGATGGCCCGCTGTGCTTGCGATTGGCGTCATCGTTGGTGCTCCCTGGATGGTTAATCCGATACTCGCAGCCCTTTGTGTTCTGCTTGCATATCTTTTTGTCGCCGAGATCTACAACCGCCGCACTGCCCGATTGTTAGTACTACTATTGTGCGTGTCGCCATGGTTTGTCTTCATGGCGATGAACTACATGACTCATACGCTTACTCTCGCCTGCGCTCTGGGAGCCGCGTTGGGAATCGTGTGGGCCCGAACGACTGGACACGCGCGATGGGCGTGGATCGCTGGAGCCCTCGTAGGGATGGGAAGTTTGATTCGCCCGCTCGAGGGCTTGGTTGTTGCTGCCCTGCTGGGACTATGGACGTTGGGTCTTGGCGGTCGACGCTTGAAGGTGACATCGATTCTCGCGTTCGTGCTTGGTTCTGTTCTGATTGGCGGTCTCGTATTGCCCTATAACAAATTCCTCACCGGCAATCCGCGAGTGTTTCCGCTGATTGCTTACAGCGATAAATACTTTGGACCAAATTCAAATGCTCTGGGATTTGGACCAGATAGAGGCATCGGCTGGCAGTTGCAGCCCTTTCGCGGTCATAGCCCATTAGGCGCTCTGGTGAACTCTAATCTCAATGTCTTTTCATTGAACATTGAACTGTTAGGGTGGAGCCTCGGCTCACTGCTGCTCGTTTCACTATTCCTAATCTCAGGAAAGAAGGGCAGGAGCGACTACCTGATGCTCGCGGTAGTCGTCGCCATCTACGCCGTTCACTTCTTCTATTGGTTCAGCGGAGGGCCAGACTTCGGAGCACGTTACTGGTACCTGATGGTGATTCCCCTACTGGTCTTAACTGTCAGAGGAATTGAAGTACTCGAGCAAAGGTTAGACGGTGAGACCGAGAGTTCGAGCTCAGGCCAGGGATCACGAGTGTCCTTAATTGTTCTGGCTCTGTGTGCCATGGCTTTAATCAACTACTTTCCCTGGCGCGCCATCGACAAATATCACGATTACCTGAACATGCGACCCGATATCCGCTACCTGGCCAGGGAATACAATTTTGGACGCAGCCTGGTATTGATACGAGGTCCTGCACACCCTGATTACTTTTCCGCAGCTACCTACAATCCATTAGACCTTCATGCCGATCTTCCGATCTACGCCTGGGATCGCAATACTGAAGCTCGCAATGCTGTGCTTAAGGCATATGCCGATCGGCCTGTATGGCTAATCGATGGTCCATCCGTTACGCATTCCGGATTTAAGGTAGTAGGCGGACCAGTTTCGGCGCAATACCTGTTGGCCCAGCCGCAAATTAGCGCTGAAGTTCGTTAGATCTCAATGACAACAACGACATCAGATTTTTCCGACTACCGCGGCGTAAGGGCGCTCGTAACCGGGGCCTCAGGATTCATCGGACGCTGGGTCGCGCGTTACTTGTGTGCAGAGCAGGCAGATGTTCACTTGGTTGTTAGAGACGGCGTCAGGGCGCGAGAGATATTTGCCGACTACGAGATAGATGGCGAAATATGGGAAGTCGACTTGAGGTATGCCGAGGCGGTCGAGCAGTTGTTTGAGCGAGTTCAGCCTTCAATCACGTTCAACCTTGCCGGGTACGGCGTGGACCCGACAGAGCGCGACGAAAAGACTGCCCACCAGATCAACGCAGAATTGGTAAAGACCATATGTCGCGCTGTAAGTAAGATCCGCGATACAAATTGGATGGGTCAGGATCTAGTTCACGTGGGCTCGGCTCTCGAGTATGGAACCGTAAACGGCAATTTGGACGAAGCCACTGAACCAAGTCCGACTACGCTGTATGGAATATCGAAACTCGCCGGTACTCGTTCTTTGGCCCAATACAGTCGAGGTACAGGATTAAAAGGACTGACGGCGAGGTTGTTTACGGTCTATGGTCCAGGCGAACACGATGGCCGGCTCCTGCCCTCGCTTTTAGCCACTGCTAAGAACGGCGGTTCGCTTCAGCTTACTCCCGGTCAACAGAAGCGAGACTTCACTTATGTCGAAGAAGCGACGGAAGGACTACTTCGCCTCGGCCTTACGCCAGCCGGAGATGACAAGATCGTGAATATCGCGACGGGCAAGTTGAAATCAGTACGTTCCTTCGTCGATACGGCGGCGACCGTCTTGAGTATTCCAGCCGAGAAACTGAATTTTGGAGCCATCCCGCAGCGTGCCGAGGAAATGAACCACTCCGACGTAACGGTCGAGCGCCTGCGCAAGCTGGTTAGCTGGATTCCGACCCTTTCTATATCAGACGGGATTCTGCGAACGGCTGAGTTTGAGTGTCACCTCGTGCATCACTAAATCATTCAACCCTCCGATATCTTCTTAATCTAAACAGTACTTCTACTTCCTGGTCCATAAAACCATGAAACTTGATCTCCGATCTTTCAACAATTCAGATCTTGATGCGGCCGCGAAACACTACGAGGAACGCGGTTACATTTTCCTCGAGGGCTTAGAGGATTCTGTCGTTCCCCATTTCAGGAAAGTATTTTGCGACCGAATGGGTGTGAGTGACGATGAATTGTCTTTGATTATTGACCCCGAGAATCCTGATCCAATCTTTCCTTGTGAAATTCGCAAACGAGTTGGACGAATCGATACACCCGCGGAACTTGGACAATCGCTGCTAAGCGTTCTGAGAACGGTGCTGCTTCGGCTAATAGGACCGTTTACTCAAGTCAGTAGCACTTTCCATGGTCAATTCAAAGGAGGAGCTCCGCAACAGGTTGGTTATGGTGGCTACACGGCAGATTACATGGAAGTGCATCGACCATATCTCTTGCACCAGGACTTTACCGGTGCAAGTTTGCCGACAAGTCCCAGCGCCGTCACTCTGTGGGTGAGTATTAATTCCTGTCCTGACTGGACTGTGCGGTTCTACCCCGCGAGTCATCGACAAGGTTTGCTGTGTAACGATTTCCTTAAACTCGATGATGAACGACTGAGTGCTCTGGAAGGTCCTATAGATGTTCAGGCGAACCTGGGTACTGGTGTTTTATTCAATGCGCTGATGCTTCATGGTACGAGCGGCCCTGGTCCACGCAGACGTGTGAGCTGCGACATCCGCTTCTTTCCGCTCTGTGGATTCCTGCCGTCAAAAGTGCATTTGTTGCATGAGGATCCCTGGAACGCTATTGAGAGCGGGTTGACTCGTGCTTATGGTCCGACGCTGCAATCACCGCTGCGGGAGGCCGAGGTGCTGCTGGGCCGCGGGACGCTTCAGAAGAATGTGCCGGCACTGAGTCCGTTGAATTGGACCAACTACCTGTATCACGCGCTACGTGGCGAGCTCAATGAAGCGTTGAACTACCTTAACGAGTTCACTAACACCCAGATCGGTTACGACGGTCCGGAAGTTTACGCCAAAAAGTTTCATGCCCGGCCAATCAATGAAAAAGCACTAACCCTGGTTGCCGAACAGGCTCGCAGGCGCCGATCTGACTTTGATTTTAACAATAACGGTTTCTTTAACGAGATTTCAGTAACAGTTTAGGACTTGATGCTCCGGGAGGTTGCCGATGCGTATCTATCTCGCTGACCTTGGTCACAATCAACTGACGATTAGCTCAGACGTCTACCCGTTGGGTATTGCAAATCTCGCAACCTACGTGCAATCGGGATTCGAACTGGACGAGCCTCTAGATATTTCACTCTTCCGCGAACCGGAAGATTTAAAAGCGGCGCTCGATAGTTGTGCTCCGGATGTGCTTGGGCTGAGTAGCTACTCCTGGAACCACTATCTCTCTCTGAACTTGGCTCGCTATGCCAGGGCGCGCAACCCAAAAGTTTTAACCTTGATGGGAGGTCCGAATTTTCCGCTTACCGCTGTCGAGCAAGAATCATTTCTCCGATCGATGACTGAGATAGATGTTGCTACGCGGGGACCGACGTACGAAGGTGAGCGCGCGTTTCTTAACATCATCAAACGTTATTCCGAGGTTGGCCATTCGCTCGAGGGGTTACAAGAAGAAGCTGTGCCGGGAAATCTCTGGATTAACCGACGCACCGGCGAATTTGTGGCGGGCCCTGAGTTAGAGCGCATTCGCGATCTTGATGAGATACCGTCACCCTATCTCGCGGGTTTGATGGATCCGTATTTTTCAACTGGTTACTTCCCGATGCTGCAGATCGCTCGAGGATGTCCTTTCAGCTGTACGTTCTGTAATTCGAGTGTCCAATCCAACAGCCGGATCTATAGCCACTCGGCTGAGAACATGCGGGCTGACCTGCTTTACATTGCCGAGCGAATCCGTCGTGAGGCCCCGCTGTGCTTCGCTGATGACAATTTTGGGATGTACCCATTAGACGAAGAGGTTGTTGACTACATCGCATACCTCCAGGATAAGTTTGGCTGGCCTCACTACATCCGCACAACAACTGGCAAGAACCGCGCCGAACGCATCATCCGGGTAATGCGAAAGATTCGCGGCGCGTTACCGATGACAGCTGCGGTCCAATCAATGAACCCCCAGGTCCTGGCCAACATCAAGCGTTCGAACATCAGCCTTGACGCTTATGCCGACATTCAAAAAGAGGTCCAGGCCCAGGGCATGCAGTCGTATGGCGAGCTAATCATCGCGTTGCCAGGTGAGACGAAAGCTACATTCATGAAGTCTATTGAGGATCTGTTGGAAGCAGGTGTGCAAAGAATTTCTGCGCATCAACTGATGCTCTTGCACGGCGCTCCGCTCAGCAATCCTGATAGTCGAGAACGATACGGATTTAGGACTCGCTTTCGTGTAGTGGCTCGGAACATCGGGAACTACACGGGCGAACCCGTCATCGAGACTGAGGAGATGGTAGTCGAGACTCAGACATTTTCCTTCGACGACTACCTCGAAACTCGCGTGTTTCATTTGTTGCTGACGATCTTCTACTACGAAGGTAACTTTGAGGAAGCGTTCCAGTTTGCACGACAGCAAGGCATCAGACCTTACGACTTGATCGTGCGATTGCAATCCATGCTTCCCGATGCACCGCTGGGCTTCAAATCGGTCATCGATGATTTTCTCAAAGAGAGTCAGGAAGAGTTGTTTGACACGCGAGAAGAGTGCGTTGAGTGGGCCAGAGAACATTTTGAGGGTCTGGTCGATGGGAGCCTCGGTGGAAACCTGCTGAGCAAATACTCAATGCTGGGACGGTTCTACGCGATGCAGGAAGCACTGGACTTTCTAGAAGCAGGAATCGTCGCGGCTATGGGAGACGCGGCCACCGCAGACAGCATCGTACTCCTCGAGACTGTGATGGAGTACATGCGCAGTGTGCTTCTTCATACTCCATTCGCCGAAACAGTTTCAGAGACCCGCTACTGGACCACAATCTACGATCTCGAGAAATGGCGAAATGAAGGTTATGCCAGACATCTTGAAGACTACACTTATCCCGAGCCAAAAACCTTTGCTGCAATTGTCGAAGACGAACCGAGAGCGTTGATCCAGAATCGCATCGCTACCTTTGGAGAGCATCCCGCCGGTCTGGGCAAATTCACACGAACGATGTTTGCGCGAGACCTCCGCCGTGTTCTCGTTTCGCTTGCTTATAACGCCAAAGTTACAGTTGGAGTTGATCATGCACACTAATAACAATTCAACCTCTGCTTATACGAGACCTGATGTCTCCTTCATAATGCCTTGCTACAACGAGGAGGAGATAGTTGGATACACGATTCCGAAGATGGTCCAGGCGTTCGAACGTGCAGGCGTTCGGCTCGAGCTGATCGCCGTTGACAACGGCTCGTCAGACAGAACTGCCGAGATCATAAAGACTTGGTGCGCGCGCAGCTCCTCTGTTGTTTACCATCGTGTCGAGGTCAATGAAGGCTTCGGCAACGGAGTCTTGAGTGGTTTCAAGCACTGCACCGCTCCATGGGTTGGGATCATTCCGGCTGATGGACAGGTGGATGCCGAAGATATCGTTCGCCTTTATGAGACGGTCTCTGTCACCAATGGCAATACTTTCGGAAAAGTGCGGCGGCGATTTCGAATGGATGGTCCACTGCGCAAAATGGTGTCAGTGTCCTACAACTTATTTGTGAGAATGCTTTGGCCCAAAATCCAGTCAATTGACATAAATGGAAATCCAAAAATCATCCCCTCAGAAGTGTTTGAGGCGATGAATTTACAGTCCAAAGGCTGGTTCCTGGATCCGGAGATCATGATAAAGGCCCACTACATGGGACTGCGGGTCCTCGAGTTCAATGTCTTCGCACGAATGAGAAGCAATGGATTGTCCCATATTCGCGCCTCGTCGTGCTGGGAGTTCTTTTGGAATCTTCTCGTGTTTCGCTTCTCACGCCAGCTATCGCTCTGGAAGAACGACCACAAGAACGTTTCTTTCCAGACACCAAAACCACGAGTTGCCGCTTAAAAATCGTCTCACCAGTTAGTAACCGCTTCATTTCCCATGGAAAACGGATCGCAAGTTCATCGCAAGAGGAAGACGTGTCGCGCATGTGACAGTCGGAACCTGAGAATGTTCCTGTCACTAGGCTCTACTCCGCTCGCAAATTCGTTTCTCCGCTCTCCAGAAGAGTTTGCAGACGAACAGAGTTATTGCCTGGATGTGTACGTTTGTGAGAACTGCTCGCTCGTTCAACTGATGAATGTCATCGACGCCGAGGTCTTGTTTCGCCATTACATCTACGTCACAGGGACTTCAGACACCATCGCTGCGCATAATGTTCAGTATGCACGCACGCTGGTGGAGCTCTTGTCGTTAGGTCCCAACGATCTCGTAATCGAGATCGCGAGCAACGATGGCAGCCTCTTGAAATGTTTTCAACGCGAGGGCGTAAACACCCTGGGTGTTGAGCCCGCCACAAACATCGCAGAAGCGGCGCGCGCGAGTGGCATTTCGATAGTAAACGAATTCTTCAATCTCACCACGGCCCGGCGATTAAAACAGTCATACGTGCCGGCACGCGCCGTAATTGGAAACAACGTATTAGCTCATGTCGATGAACCCCGAGACTTTCTGCTTGGATGCAAGGAGCTGCTTGCCCCAGGCGGAAGGGTCGTGATCGAGGTTCCATACCTTCGCCACCTCTTCGAGCGACTAGAGTACGACACCATCTACCACGAGCATCTTTGTTATTTCTCAATCACAGCACTAGTGAGGCTTTGCGACAGTGTTGGGCTCGTAATCGATCGCGTAGATCACGTTCCTGTTCATGGTGGTTCTATCCGTATCTATGCTGGAGCGGAGGAAGAGCTGCACGAGCGTTCTCAACAGGTACGTGATCTGATGGAAGAGGAGAAACAAGCGGGACTGACTGACTTTGCGCATTTTGAGAAATTCGGGGTGGCAGTTCAGGAAAGTCGGAGCGCTTTGAGAAACCTGCTCGAGAGTCTGAAGCAGGAAAACAAGCAGATCGCGGCCTACGGAGCTCCAGCCAAAGGCAATACATTGTTGAACTACTGCGGAATCGATACCGACCTGGTTCCTTACACAGTCGATAAGAATCCCATGAAGGTTGGTCTTTACACGCCGGGTATGCACATACCGGTGCTGCCCGTCTCAACGTTGGTCGAAAGACGGCCTGATTACGTTCTGCTCCTTTCGTGGAACTTCGCAGATGAAATCATGAAACAGCAAGCTGAATATCGCGCACTTGGAGGCCAGTTTATTGTTCCAGTGCCAATTGCAAAGGTGGTGTGACAATGAAAGTTATCATTCTCGCCGGTGGTCTTGGAACTCGGCTAGCCGAAGAAACTTTTGTACGTCCTAAACCGATGGTCGAGGTCGGCGGCAAGCCTATCCTCTGGCACATCATGCACATCTATGCCGACCACGGCTATAAGGATTTCCTGCTCGCTTGCGGTTACAAGGGCGAGATGATCAAGGAGTACTTTCACAATTTCTTCGTCCGGAACAGCGACTACGTAATAAACCTGAAAGATGGTTCGCTGGACGTCGTCAATCCAAATGGGGTTGATTGGCAGATCGGTGTAATCGATACGGGCCTGGAAACCATGACGGGCGGCCGCCTTTTGCGACTGCGAGAATGGATTCGCAACGAACCGTTCATGGTCACCTATGGCGATGGGCTAGGCAACGTCAACATTGCCGCCTTGGTCGCCTTTCATCGCAAGCATGGCCGTCTCGCAACGATCACAGCCGTTAGACCGCCGGCACGCTTTGGTGGACTAGTGTTACAAGGCGACCAAGTTTGCGAGTTTTCTGAAAAACCCCAAACTGGTGAGGGCTGGATCAATGGTGGTTTCTTCGTATTCGAGCCAGAGGTGCTTGACTACATTGCTAACGATCAAACGAGCCTCGAAAGAGAGCCTTTGGACCATCTCGCCGAAGCCGGTCAGCTGATGGCTTTCCGGCATGATGGTTTTTGGCAACCAATGGACACGCTTCGTGAGAAACAACTCCTGGAATCACTTTGGGAAAGCGGGAACGCACCATGGAAAACATGGAAAACAAGTTCTGGAAAAGCCGTCGCGTCTTTGTCACCGGACCAACAGGCCTGCTTGGCTCTTGGTTAGTTGAAGAGCTGCTGGCACGCGGTGCAGATGTTACGTGCTTGATCCGTGATTGGGTCCCACGTAGCAGACTGAACGAATCCGACACGATGTTGAGAGTGAACGTCGTGCACGGCGAAATGGAAGACTACGCGCTGTTATTGCGAGCCCTTAACGAATATGAAATTGACACTGTCTTCCATTTGGGCGCGCAAACAATTGTGGGAACCGCAGCGCGTTCAGCCTTATCCACGTTCGAATCTAACATTCGTGGCACCTGGAACTTGCTGGAGGCTTGCCGCGGGTGCTCAAAACTAATCCAGCGAGTCGTGGTCGCCTCAAGCGACAAAGCCTATGGAGCACACGATCATCTGCCGTACACAGAGGACACTCCCCTACAGGGCCGATATCCTTACGACGTATCCAAATCCTGCACTGATCTGATTGCTCTTTCTTACTTTCACACCTATGGCACTCCAGTGGCCGTGACGCGTTGCGGCAATTTATTTGGTGGCGGAGATCTCAATTTCAATCGCTTGATACCTGGGACGATTCGCTCAGTCTTGCAGGATGAGGCGCCGATCATTCGTAGTGATGGAACATTTGTTCGTGACTACTTTTACGTGAAAGATGCTGTGAGCGCTTACTTGCAACTGGCGGAGCGATTACCAGACACGCGCTTTGTCGGACAAGCATTCAACTTTGGAACTGAAACTCCGGTTTCGGTAATTGACCTGGTTGATCGAATCCTGAAGCTCCTCGATCGGCCGTCGCTGGTTCCGATCATCCTTAACGAAGCCAATCGTGAAATCCCGAAGCAGTATCTTGATTGTGCCAAGGCAAAACGAATGCTGGGCTGGGCGCCGACTTACTCACTCGACGAGGGGCTGCTGGAAACAATTGATTGGTATCAGGGTTATCTTGGTCTTATCAATCAGCCCGAATTAAGCACAATTTACAGCTTGCGGTAACGGAGTCAGGGGATGCCCGGCATTACAGATGCTACAAATTTCGTGATTACGACTGAGGCGTCTAACAACCTTCAGGCAAAACCGAAACGTTACCGTCAGGTGGCGTTCAAGCTCGGACTCCTCTTCACGTCCATCTGTCTGACGCTAATCGTCTGCGAAGTTGTTCTACGCATCGTTTCTCCTGGTTACTCGCCCTTGTTTCTAGACATCTATCGAATGGACCAGAGCGGAGTACTTACGCTTAGGCCGAACATCGAAAGGCGACACCTGACGAATGAGTTTGACGTGAAGGTGATGACTAATTCGGATGGATTGCGCGACTTGCCGAATCCCGTATCGGATAAGAATGGAAGAGTAGTTGGAGTTGGCGACTCAATGGCCTTTGGTTGGGGCGTTGAGCTGGATCAGTCGCTCTATGCCCTCACTGAGCAGGCCTTGCGCTCCAATGAGATAAGAATTGTGAAGGCCGGCATTCCTGCGACCGGCACGACCGATCAGTTTAGATGGCTGCAGCAGTACGGCGATAGTTACAAACCCCGAGCGGTCGTAGTTTCCTTCACGGTCTTCAACGATTTCACCGATAACCTCGCAGGGGGCATTTCCGAGCGATTTACGGTCCGCGACGGTTTAATGGTGTGGTTTAAGAAGTCGAACGAAAACCGCGTCTCTGTCAGCTCGCTGTTGTGGGAGGGTAAAGAGAAGATCAAGAGGTCGTCACTGCTGGCGCAAAAGGCGGCGCAGGTTTGGTGGTACTTCGATACAAAGATTGTGAATCCTGAAGACCGAACCAATCCTGCCCTAAATACAAAAGGTTCGCTTTGGGAAAATGGTCAGATCTATCTCAAACAGTCATCACCAGAAACCGAGCGGGCTATTGGAGCAACGCTCAAGTCGCTGGATGACGTTCAGCAGTGGTGCGAAGAGCGGAAGATTCCATTGGTTCTATTCGTAATTCCTCATGGTATGCAACTCTACGAGGGGGAGCTATCCAAGTGGCAGAAAGCTTATAACGTAAGCTCCGCCGACTTAGATCTCGATCGACCTCAACGCATACTGAGCGAATGGGCAGCTAAGAAAAAGGCGACCGTTGTCGATCTCCTTCCTTACTTTCGAGCGTATCAGTCAGTCCATCCAGACGAGCGACTCTACTTCTATCCCGACTCTCATATGAACGCGAATGGCCATCGCGTAGCCGCCGGGGTATTGCAGGATGCATTGAAAACAGCTTTACGAATAACTGACAGTAACGCTTCTGCTGCGTCAACGCCGTCAGGCAACAATATCGTATTGGATCCGGCAACCAGGTATCAGACATTCATTGGGTGGGAGGCAACCGCTCAGGGAGGACAAACTGATTTCCCAGATTGGAACCTGTATAAAAACAATTTGATGGACCAAGCGGTAGCTGACGGGATAAATCGTATCCGTTTGGAACTACAGATTACTACTGAGAGACCAGCCCCGAGTCCCACGACACCAGTTAACGATAACGCCGATCCATTTGTTATCAATCCAGCCGGATTTCAGTGGAAGGACCTTGATTCACAGGTTGAAATTGTCACTATGATGAAAACTCGCCTTGCTGCGAAAGGCGAACCCCCTCCTTATGTAGTCTTGTGCTACGTCGATTTCAACCCTTCTACTTTACACACTGTTCCACAGGAGTATGCGGAACTGATGGAAGCCGCTTTCATCCATCTGAATTCCACTTTTGGATGGGTGCCGGATGCGGTTGAAGTCTTGCTTGAAGCAGATAATCAAGTATCTCCGGTATGGACAGGTACTCAGCTTGGCAAGAGTGTGGTGGCTACACAAGCTCGTCTTGCCGCA
>JBKPAC010000029.1:0-17746 GCA_046726175.1 Acidobacteriota bacterium | reverse complement strand
CACCTATACGCGGTCGTCGGCAGCGTCAGATGTGTATAAGAGACAGGACCAAAAACGACGCCCGTGATCAGAGCCATTGCAAGAGCGAAGACAAACACCCGGGCATCGATAGCGATCTCTTCAAATCGAGGGCTATTTGGCGGACTAATAGCAATTAGTAGTTTGGTTAGCCAAACACTCAAACCAATACCTGCAATGCCACTGACAATCGCCAGGAGCACACTCTCGGTCAATAGCTGTCGAATAATTCGCAATCGGCTTGCACCGAGAGCTGTGCGTACTGCAATCTCACGTTCTCTGTAAGTCGCCCGCGAGAGCTGGAGGTTTGCTACATTCGCGCAAGCGATGAGCAGCACGAACGCCACGGCGCCCAGCAAAACAAGCAGTGACGTGCGCAAATTTCCAACCAGCTTATCTTGAAGAGTCGAAAGCTTAACGTTCTGACCATAATTCGTCACGGAATAACTTTGGGCCAGACGTTCATTCAGCAGGGTCATTTCAACTTGAGCCTGCTGAACCGTTACTCCGGGTTTCAGACGACCGATCACATTTATGAAACGGTTATCGCGCGCCTGCTTCGCTGGATTCGGAGCATAAGGAAGCCAAATCTCTGACTGTTCGGGATAATCGAAACCAGGAGGCATCACACCGATAATGGTGAAGCTCCATTTATCCAACAGCACTTTCTGACCAACCAGGCTTTCGCTGCCACCAAACCGCCGTTGCCACAGGCCGTAACTCACCACAGCGACATCCTCACTGTCCTTCTGGTAATCGTCTGGTTGAAGCGCGCGTCCCCTGAATGGCGCAGTGCGTAACAACGCAAAGAAATCAGTCGTCACAAGTGCTGTATGGACACGTTCGGGCTCATCGTTGCTAACCAGAATTGCACCAATGGGAACAAAGGCCGCCATCTGCTCGAACGATTGGCTTTGATTTTTCCAATCGGCGAAGTCGGGTATGGACATGGGGCCTTCTGTAAAGCCCTTGCTGGGATTAATACCGTCAAATGCGACAATCGCCTCTGATTGAGGAAAGGACAGAGGACGTAGCAGGACCGAATTGACGACGGTAAAGATTGCAGTATTAGCGCCAATACCGAGTGCCAGCGTAGTAACGGAGATGACGACGAAACCTGGCCGTTTCAGCAAGCTACGAACAGCGTATCGAATATCCTGAATCAGCGTTTGCATGAATAGACCTCCGCGAAAGTTGGATCTCAATTTCGAGGGTCGGCTTGTGTTGGTACTAAGAGGGAATCTAGCTACTCAATTTGTAAACACCGCTGCACGCCGACTTATGCCAGTAAAAAAATAGGTCCTATACGTCCTAGGTCCTATTCGTACCTTAGCGCTACCAGGGGATCGACTTTCGTCGCTCTTCGCGCAGGGAAGAAGCACGCGGCGGCCGCAACAACTGTCAGCAACACAGGTACGGTCAGAAATATCGTGATGTCGTAGACGCTGATACCGATCAATACTGCTGACAGTGCTCGTGTTAAAGCGAATGCCAGAACTAAACCAATCCCAAGTCCAGTGAGCGCCAGGCTCATGCCGTAAGCAGTCATCAAGCGCAGGACGTCGCGAGGTTGCGCACCTAATGCCATGCGAATTCCAACTTCACGAGTGCGCTGCGACACGACGTACGCCATCACACTGTAAAGTCCGACCGCGCTCAGCAGTAGCGCCACAAACCCAAACGCAACGGAAAGCGACGCCGCCATCTTTGGAGCCCACAGTGCCCAGGTCATGTGCTGTGGCATCGTCTTAACCCCATAAATCGGCATCCGTCGATCGAGTGTTTGAATGTAGTTTCGTACAGGATTAACTAAGGAGGCGGGATCTCCGGTTGTGCGAATGAACAATGTCATGTTCGCTGGGCCACGTTGCATGGCGGCGTAGTAGTAAAAAGGTTTTGGATCCTCGTTGAGTGAGCGATACTTCCCTGTCTTCACAACTCCGATAACTTCAATTGGATCCTTGCTGTCCGTGCCGACAAGAATTCGCTTGCCGACGGCACTCTCCCCCGGCCAAAGTATTTCGGCCATTCGTTGATTCACGATGATCGTGCGTTGTGAACCTTTTCGATCCCGATCGTCAAAGTCCCGGCCTTCAATGAAAGGTATTTGAAGTGTCTGGAAGTAACCCGGACTGATCGAAGTGTTCATGATGTTGCGTCCAGCGCTGCCTCGTGCGAGCGGTTCCCCCTCTCGAAGAATTGGCCCACTCGAATTCGAACTATCGCCGAGCGGAGCGAGCCGCGCGACGGCCGCCGTTTCTACACCCGGCAGCGCTTTGACGCCTTCTACCGCTCTCCGGAAGAAATCCTTGTGCTGAGTCTCGTCGTAACCAATCAACTGCGGATTCAACGACATCAACAGAACATTCTGTGCACCAAACCCGGGATCCATTCGTTGCGCATTGCGGAAACTTTGAACGAAGAGGCCGCCGCACACTAGCACCAGTAACGACAGGGCTACCTGCGCAACGACTAACGAGTTGCGCAACGTCACGCGTCGTCGTTTACCAGTCTCGGAAGCAGCTACATCTCCTTTTAAGACAGGCACTACATCAGGTCTCGACGCATTCCACGCTGGAGCTAAACCAAACAACACACCGGTGAGCAATGAAAGGACAAGCGTGAATAGCAGCGCACGCGAATCGATGGAGAAAAAGTCGTTGACGAAGTTGTATTGCAGGACAGGTATAAAGCCCGTCATCAAATACGTAAGCCAGTAAGCAAGCATCAGCCCGAGACTGCCTCCGAGCAACGAAAGCAATATGTTTTCTGTGAGTAGCTGGCGGATCAAACGCGCGCGGCTCGCGCCGAGCGCCAGACGAATTCCGATCTCTTTTCGGCGGGCCGCGGCGCGAGCGAGCAGCAGGTTTGCAACATTCGCGCATGCGATCAAAAGGACCAGGCCAACGATTGCCATCGCGATCGCCGACGCGCTCTTCATCACTATCGCTGCTTCTCCAAAACGGCCGTCGAGCTCAGGCTTCACAAGGCCACTGGTAGAACTGGCGCGGTCGTCGGGGTAGGTTCCATTCAGTCGTCGCGCAATCATCGTCATGTTGTTTGACGCCTGTTCGACCGTTACACCTGGTTTAAGTCGCGCAATGATATTCATCCAATGACTGCCTCGATCTTTGAGTAGATCGGTAGCTCGTTGGAGGTCTTCAACCATCATCATCGGCACCCAAAAATCGAGCGAGAGACCAAACTTGGTGCCTTTAAAGGTTTCAGGCGCGACACCTATGACGTTGTATGGTTTGCCGTTTAGCTGAACAGTCTTGCCGACAATCTGCGGGTCGGAGCCAAGCCGGCGTTCCCAAAGGCTGTGACTAATAACAACGACCGGATGCGACGCCGGTGTCTTGTCTTCGTCTGGCGCGAATGCCCGGCCCATGGCTGGCGTCACGCGAAGCACGTCGAAATAGTTCCCGCTCACCGCTTGACCCCAGATGACGTCGTTTTCGGTTTCAGTTCCAATTGCAACTTGGATCATGTCCTCAGCAAACATGCCTGAAAACACGGAGTTCTGATCCCGATAGTCGACAAAATCGGGATAAGAAAACTCATCTGCCGTGCCCCGATCTTCAGTCAGCTCCATTGGACGAACTAATTCGTCTGCCTGCGGAACGGGCAGCGGTCTGAAGACGAATGCGCTGACACCGCTGAAGATCGCTGTGTTGGCCCCAATGCCAAGAGCGAGCGTGATCACAGCAACCACAGTGACACCGAGGTTCTTACCTAGTGTTCGCGCACCGTATCGGAGATCTTGAAGGAAGGTGTGCATCATTGTCGTCTCCAATAAGTCGTATAGGTCCTATAGATCCTATAAGTCCTATTCGTAACGTAGCGCCACTAACGGATCCACCTTCGTTGCGCGGCGCGCCGGTATGTAGCACGCAAACAACGCGATCAAGATTAGCGTGATCGAAACGAATCCGAATGTCACTGGATCAGTTGCACTTACTCCGTAGAGCAGACTCGTAATCAGGCGGGTTACGGCGTAAGCTCCGATCAACCCAACGGTGACTCCGATGATGATCAGCTTTACGCCATGGCTGATTACGAGTTTGAGCACATCTCGCAGTTGAGCGCCGAGCGCCATCCGAATACCAATCTCATGCGTACGTTGGGCAACTGCATACGACGTGATGCCATAGACGCCCATCGCGGCAAGCAACAGTGCGACCATCCCAAAGATTCCGAGAACAGACGCGGCGACTCGTGACGGAAACAGTGCAAACCGCATGTGCTCGTCAAACGTCTTCGCTTCAAATAATGGGAGATTCGGATCAAGCGCCTGAACTTCATTTCGAATACCTGCAATCATCGACTCTGGATCGCGATCGGTACGAACGACAAGCGTGGCACTGTTCGAATAGTCTTGCAGCAATGGGTCCCAAACAAATGCCCGCGGATCTTCGGCAATGTTGAAATACTTTCCATCCTGAGCTACGCCGACTATCTGAACCCACGGGCCTTGCGCACTCTTAAAGCTCAGACGTCGTCCAAGCGCCTCGCGACTGTTTTGCAGGAACGGCATTAACCGCCGAACAAAGGTCTCATTAACGACCACAACCTTTTCGGTTTGTTCTGTGTCGTGAGTCGTGAACTCCCGTCCTTCGACGATCGGAGTGTTCAGAGTCTTAAAAAAGTTCACGCCAACCGAGCCCACCATGGCAGAGGGAACGTTGGCTCCGCGCTCGGCTGGCTGTCCTTCGATGTAAATACCGTCGCTGCTGTAGTTCACACTAAGCGGAACATAACTCGTGATTGCTGCGGACTTTATGCCCGGCAGGCCGTTCACGCGATCGAGTACCTGCTGATAAAACTGTTCGCCGCGAGCACGGTCGTATCCCTGCAATCCCACATCAAACGACATCATCAAGGCATTCTTAGGATCGAAACCTGGATTCATCGTCTGCAGTCGCTGCATTGTGCGAACAAGCAAACCTCCGCCGATCAAGACGACTAGTGATAATGCAATTTGCAGCACAACAAGCACGCTTCTGAGTCGACTACGACGCGCACCTCCTTGCGTTGCGCTTTCTTTCAGAGCCGTTACCAAGCCCGGACGTGTTGCTTGTAAGGCAGGCGCGAGTCCGAAGATTGCTCCGGTGACGACGGATATCAATGCGGAAAACAGAAGGACTCGCCAATCGATCGCAATGTCTAGTGACAGCGGAAAATCACCACCAGGCTTGAACGCAAGCAACAGCCTGATCATCCATACGGCCAACAATAAACCCACAGCCCCGCCGATACATGACAACAGAATACTTTCGGTTAGCAGTTGGCGAATCAGTTGACGTCGATTCGCACCCATCGCTAACCGGATGGCAATCTCTCGGCGACGATCTGTCGCTCTCGCGAGCAGGAGGCCGGCAATGTTGGAGCACGTGACGAGTAAAACCAGAATTACCGCCGCCATCAGAATACCGGTGAAGCTAACTACCGCATTTCTGATGTCGGGTACGATGAAACCAGATGGTCCAACTTTGATCGTCTGTCCCTCATTCGTATCGGGATACTCTGAGGCGAGTTGGCTGGCCAATAGATTTAGCGACGCCTGAGCTTGAGATGCTCCGGTGCTTGGCTTCAGTCGGCCCGCCAGAAAGAAGTTCCCAGCATTCCGTCTGTCGAGATAGGTCGATCCTGGCTCAGCCCATTCAGCCATCGCGATAGGCACCCAAATCTCAGGCGTGTAGACGAACTCCGTGCCTTTGAAATTCGGTGGAGCGATGCCGACAACTCTGAATTGGTGGTTATTGAGTAGAACATCACTCCCGACGAGATTCTGATCACCGCCAAATCTCCGTTGCCACGACTCGTAACTAACAACGGCGACCGGATGTGTCGAACGAGTTAGATCTTCTTCCGGTTGGAACCCGCGACCTTTAATCGGGCGAGCGCCAAGCACATCAAAATAATTTCCTGAAACAAGATACCCCCACACGCGTTCGTTAGCGCCAGCACGTGACAAACTCAACGGTATGAAACGGTAAGCGACGACACCAGAAAGCACGTCATTTCGATCACGGAAGTCTTTGTAGTTCAGATAAGAAAAAGCTCCCAGTGAATCACCCTTTCCTCGGAGATGTACAGCGACAATTTCTTCCGGTCGATCGACTGGCAGTGATCGTAAGAGCACCGTGTTAACGAGAGTAAAGATGGCGGTGTTAGCGCCGATACCAAGACCGAGGCTAATAATTCCAATCGCGGCGAAACCCGGACGCTTCACAAGGCTTCTGACCGCGTAGCGGAGGTCTTTAATGAAAGTTTGCATGATCTCGTTTCCTTTAATTCATCGCCTAGGTCCTATAGGTCTTATTCATATCTCAACGCCACAAGCGGATCGACCTTTGTCGCGCGGCGCGCCGGCAAGTAACACGCAATCAACGCAACGCCCGTCAGTAACAACGCGAGTGCTCCATACGTAACGATGTCCGCCGAGCCTACTCCAAACAACAAAGTGCGGAGTAAGCGCGTCAGACCAAGCGCTCCGAGTACGCCGATAGCGACACCAGCCAAAGTCAAAACTATTCCCTGCTTCAGCACCGATCGCAGAATGTCACCTCTGGTCGCGCCGAGTGCGATCCTAATTCCAATGTCCCGCGTGCGTTGGTTCACCGTGTAAGCAACAACACCGTAAATCCCGACTGCGGCTAATGTCAGAGCGAGCAATCCAAACAACCCGATTACCTGCAGTGCAAACTTACGACGACTTACGGAATCGGCAACGACTTGTTCCATCGTTCGTTCGCCGAAGAGCGGAAGGTCCGGATCGACTGCTCTAACTTGTTCGCGCAATGAAGAAGCCAGGCTGAGAGGCTCAACGTCTGTTTTCACATAAACAGCCATCGCATACCCGGAATTTTGGAACACGGGGTAATAAATGTGAGGTTGATCCGGCCGATCAAGACCGTCAGTCTTGGTGTTGCCGACAATACCGACGATCGTTATCCAGGGCCCTGTGAACTTGGGCCCTCCTCTCTTGATTCGAAGTCCTATTGGATCACGATTTATGAAGTAGCGTTCGGCTAGAGCCTCGTCAATGATTGCCACCCGCGCCGACTGCAAATCATCGCTGCTCTCAAAGAAGCGCCCGCGAATCAAGGGCGTCCCAATCGCACGAAAGTAATCAGGCGAAACGACTGAGTACCGGGCTGACGGAATGCTAGCGTTTGTTTCGGCATCACCTTCAACGGCAAACCCTGGCGATACATGTGTGCCAATGAGTGGTACGCTTCCTCCTGCACCAATCGCAGCGTACTTAACGCCAGGTAGCTCGCTCGATCTTCTGAGCACCTCCTTCACAAACGTCACGCGTGCTGCGGGATCTTTATACTTATCGAGCTCTGGATTATTCGGGACCGGCAACCAGATCCGGGCAAGCAACACATTCTTAGGATCGAACCCGGGACGCACATCGAGGACCTTGGCAAAACTTCTGAGTAGCAAGCCCGCTCCGATCATCAGTATCAACGAAAGCGCAAACTCAACGACGACCAAAGCGCTGCGAAAGCGACTGTGTGAAAGACCGAAGCCGGCACCCCGACTGCCGTCTTTTAAGTTGGTGACCACGTCAGTACGCGATGCCTGCAATGCCGGAATGATTCCAAATAGCAGTCCGGTAATAGTCGAAATCAGAAACACGAATCCCAGGATGCCAAAATTGATTTCAATCTCATTCAGTCGCGGTATGTCGGCAGGAAGGAACTTCACAATCACCTCGATCAACAAGGTGATCACGAGCAGCGCCACTGCCCCGCCAACGAACGCAAGCAGCAGACTTTCAGTTAGCAGCTGAACGATCAACCGCTTGCGGCGCGCACCAAGTGCGAGACGAATCGCCATTTCGCGTCGGCGCTCCGCAGAACGCGCCAGCATGAGGTTCGCAAGGTTGACGCAGCCAATGAGTAGCACCAAACCAACGGACCCCAACACAATGAAGAACATGGTTTGGACATTGCCAACTAATTCATCGTGTGCTGAAAGCAGACGAACTGACCAACCGGCTTCCGCCGGATATTCCTTTGGGAATTCTTTGTGGAGATTCGCGACAAATATGTCCAGTTTTGCCTGCGCCTGCTTCAGATCCAATCCGGATTTGAGTCGACCCATCGCTCCTGGAAGAATCCGCACAGCCCGGTCTGGTGGATCAAACGGGCTTGCGGCAAACCCTGCAGCAGCCCACATATCAACTTCGTTCCGCAACGTCTTTCCTGGATGACGAAAATCGGGCGGCATCACACCGACAATCGTGTAGAGGTCGGTATCAGCGTAAACCTTGCGACCCAGGATGTTTGGATCGGAACCGAAGACTCGCTTCCATAAACCGTCACTGATCACAACACCTTCAGCAAATCCTTGCGCCTGATCTTGTGGCCCAAAAACACGTCCCAATTGAGCGTTCGCACCGAGCAACGTGAAGTAGTTGGGACTGACACCCAGGAGTTCGATTCGCTCGGGACGATCTGACCCCGTCAAGTTCGCGTCGACTGGCCAGATTGCGGAGATTTGATCAAACAGTCCAGAGCGCTCCTGAAGTTCTTTGAGCTCAACTACTGACATTCCCACATCTTCACGCTGACGTCCGGTTAAGTCGTCGCGAACGATTACGATTTCTTCAGGTTTTGGAAACGGCAATGGTTGCAGCACAACCGCATTGACGACACTGAAGATTGCTGTATTCGCGCCGATACCTAAGCTGAGAGTGGCTATTGCTACGAAGGTAAAGCCGGGCTTTACGAGCAACATCCGGATGGCGTAGCGAAGATCCTGAAGGAAAGCTTGCATAGATTTGCCCCTTGAATTCAATAAGTCATATAAGTCCTATAGGTCGTATACGTCCTATTCATAGCGAAGCGCCTCCAGCGGATCGACCTTAGTCGCTCGCCGCGCTGGGATGTAACACGCGATAGCGGCGATCAGAATCAGGAAAAGCGGCACGCCAATAAAAGTGACGGCGTCAGTTGGACTCACGCGAAACAACATCTGCGACATCAGTCGAGTTATCAAAAATGCTCCCGCCAGCCCGATACCCACACCGATCAGCGCCAGCGTAATTCCCTGCCGCGCTACAAGATTCAAAACATCACGCGGTCGCGCACCGAGCGCCATCCGAATACCAATCTCGTGCGTTCTTTGCGCAGCCGTGTAGGAAATCACTCCGTAGATCCCAACTGCCGCGAGCAGCAGTGCGAGACCGGCAAATAAGCCCAGCAGCATCATGTTCAAACGCTCAGGCGCGATAGATTCAGATCGAATGCGATCAAGCGTGCGAATGTTGAAGATCGGCTGTTGCGGATCAACGGCCGCCACCTCCGCGCGTGCGAGAGCCGTCACCTGAGCGACATCCATCGGCGACTTAATGACCACAGCCGTGTTTGGCAGTGGAAACTGAAGATAAGAGAAATAACCCTGCACACGGTTCGATACGACGTTCAAACGCTCCATGCTCACGCGACCGACGACACCCACGACCGTCAAGAATGGTGACCCTTCATCTACGGGTGCGAGCCGAATGCGTTTGCCGACTGCGCTTTCATTAGGCCAATAGCGCCGTGCAAACTCTTCGTCGATAACGATCGCGTTTAGTCCGAGTACCTGACGCGCGCCATCATCGAACTGCCCGAGGTCTCGACCCGCGAGATGTTGACGATTGTCCTGTTCCGTGAAGAAACGGCCCGCACGCAACGGAATTCCCATTGTGCGAAAGTAATCAGGACTAACGGCGTAGGCTTCGAGTTGCGGGGCATCGTTCTGCGCTGGTGTAGGTTGACCATCAACCGCGAATCCGGTGCGCCAACTACTTCCGCCAAAAGGAAGTCCGGAAGTCACACCTGCTGAGTTAACACCGGGTAGTGCATTCAGGCGCTCGGTCAATCGGTGATAAAAGTCGCTACGTTGTTCGATGCTTCGATACTTTGCTGCGGGGAGTGAAACAGTAAACGAAAGCACATTCTGATGAACAAATCCCGTATTGACCTGGGTGAGCTGATAGAAACTGCGGAGTAACAGTCCAGCTGCGATTAAAAGGACGAGCGCGAATGCCATCTGGCAAACAACGAAGACGTTTCGCGTATGTTGCCTACCAGGTCCCTGACCGCGTCCAGATTCTGTAAGCGCCTGCTGAGGAACCATGCGGCCGGACCGCCACGCTGGAATCAGACCAAACAACAATCCCGTGATCACCGAACATGCGGCGGTGAAAAGCAATACGCGACCATCCAGATCGATCTCCGCTGCGCGCGGTAAGGTGGCAGTCGCGGTTACGACCAACGCGGATAACAACCAACGTGCAAGCAACAACCCCGCGAGACTTCCGCACAAAGAGACCAGCAGGCTTTCAACGAGTAACTGCCGGGCCACTCGCAATCGACTCGCACCTAACGCGGTTCGAATCGTGAACTCACGACTGCGAGCAGCTGCACGTACGAGCATGAGGTTCGCGACGTTTGTGCAGGCGACGGCAAGCACGAGCAATGCTGCGGCGAACAGAATCCACAAAGAGCGGCCGATGTCGCCGATTGTGTTTTCGAGTAGCGAGCTAATCGCTACACCATGGCCACGATTTGTTTCCGGATATTCAGTTTCAAGTGAAGCTGCAATTCGATCGAGATCCGCTTTGGCTCGCTCGATCGTTATCCCCTGTTTCAACCGCCCAACTGCGTAAAGGCCGGGATGATTGTTTCTGTGTTGCCAGCCTGCACTCAGCTGACCCGCCGAAACCCAGATCTGCGCGCGCGCCGGAAACTCAAAGCCTTTCGGCATCACACCAATGACCGTGTATGGTCGATCGTTGAGAGTTATTGATCGATTGATGACGCCTGGATCACCCGCAAAGGCCCGTTGCCACAATCCATAACTCAAAACGACTGCGAGCGGACCGCCAGGCTGATCTTCGTCATGGCGAAAACCACGACCCAACGCAGGATTTATTCCGAGTGTGGGAAAGAAATCGGCCGAGACTTGTCCTGCAAGAAGTCGTTGCGGTTCGCCGGATCCCGCGAGATTGAAACTATCCCGGTTGTAGACACCAATACTTTGAAACACCTGGTTCTGTGCACGCCAATCGAGATAGTTGGGCCAGGCAATGAAGAGCCGCTTCATCTGCTGGTCACGCTCGCTAACGAATACCAGGTCGTGAGAGTCGGGATAAGGAAGTGGTCGGAGCAGAACACCGTTAATAACGCTGAAGATAGCGGTGTTGGCGCCAATACCGAGCGCGAGCGTAACGACAGCTACCGCCGTGAATCCCGGACTCTTGCGAAGACTTCGAGCAGCGTAACGGAGATCTTTAAAGAATGAGTTCATCATAGGTCGTATACGTCCTATTGGTCCTATTGGTCCTATTGGTCCTATTCGTAACGCAATGCCACTAACGGATCGACTTTCGTTGCTCGCCGCGCGGGGATGTAACAAGCCAACAACGCCACACCAATCAAAAGAAATACGATGCCCGCAAACGTCAATGGATCGGTGGGACTGACGTCGTAGAGATAGCTCTTCACAACTCGAGTTGCCATCAATGCCAAACCGGCCCCGATGACGACACCGATAACCGCGAGCCACATTCCTTGAGAAATCACCAACCGTAAGACGTCGCTCCCGCGGGCTCCCAGTGCCATGCGGATTCCCATTTCATGGGTACGCTCGCTTACTCCGTAACTCATGACGCCATAGATGCCGATACTCGCAATCAACAAAGCCAGAAAACCGAAAACACCAAGCAGCACCGCGCCAAAACGCGCTGGAAACAAAGAGATATCGATGTTTTCAGCAAGTGACATCACATTGAACGCTGGGAGATTCGGATCAAGCGCTCGCACTTCGTGGCGAATTGCTGCGGCTAGATCTTTTGGATTCCCACTCGCCCGCACGTGGAGGGCCATTGCAGGCTGAGGATTCTGCAAGTAAGGCAGGAAGATGTATGGAGTCGGGTCTTCAGCCAAAGACCTGTACTTACTGTCTTTCACCACACCAATGATTTCCCAGGACGACGGCTGCCTCGTCAGTACGCGCAGTCTCTGTCCGATAGGATTGCCATTTGGAAAGAGCTCGCGGACCAGTGTTTCGTTGACTATTGCTACGCGAGGTGCACCTTCACGATCTTGATCAGTAAACTCGCGGCCACTGAGTATCGGAACACCCAGGGTTCTAAAAAAGTTTGGTCCAATAGCATTGTTGCCGGCGATCGGTGGGTCTTCTCCAGCCGGTGGTTCGTGTCCCTCCACGACAACGGCAGATGCAAAGGCTGGCGAATAGAAATAGCTAAGCGGTGCCGACTGCGCGAGGCTGACGTTCTGAACACCTGGCAGCGCTTGAACCCGACTACTTAGTTGTTGATAAAACTGGCCGGCCTTAGTCGCATCGTATTTTTGCGCCGCTGTGTGGAAAGACAGGGTGAGAATATGTTCAGCATCAAAGCCCGGATTGATTGCTCGTGCATGATTCAAACTTCTTAGAAACAGGCCCGCAGCGATTAGAACGACTATAGATAGCGCTACCTGACTAATCACGAGAGCATTACGCAAGCTGAAAGCACTACGGCGATCGCCAAGGTGTTGTGATTGTTCCTTTAGCGCCGGCACCAGCTCATGCTTTGAAGCCTGCAGTGCCGGAACGAGTCCAAAAATAATTCCTGCAAGAACTGAAAGCAGCAGAGTGAAACTCAGCACGCGCCAATCAGTATGAAACTCAACATTGACGGGTAACGGAACCGTCGGCTTGAGTGCCGTTAACAAATTGATGAGCTGCAGATTGAGAATTAGGCCCGCTAAGCCACCGGCAATGGCAAGCAAAATACTCTCGGTAAGGAGTTGCCGGATCAAGCGAGTGCGAGTTGCTCCAAGCGACAAGCGAATCGCAACCTCCTTTCGACGTCGAGCGGCGTGCGCAAGCAAAAGGTTGGCGACGTTTGCGCACGCAATCAACAACACCAGTCCGACAACTGCAAGCAGTATTTGGGTGACCGGCTTTAACAGCGTTCGAAAAGCTGGCCGGCCGTTGCCTGCTGCGTAGAGAGCAATTTGGAAGTTACGGTTCGAGTCTGGATAGTTCTGCGCGAGTCGACTTGCCACTACGTTCATCTTCACTTGCGCCTGGCGTAACGTCACCCCTTGTTTCAAGCGCGCCATAACGGCGAGTGTGCGTGCGTTTCTATTGGTGAGAGGGTTTGGTGCATTGCTCACACCGGCGGGACCCGGCCTAACAGTCGACTGCATCGTCAGTGGAATCCAGATCTGCCTCGGGAAAGCTTCTTCAGCGCCGACAAAATCATTTGGTGCAACACCCACAATCGTGAATGTGTGACCGTTGAGTATCAACGACTTGCCAACCACATTTGGGGCGCCGTTCAAGCGCCGCTGCCACAAGTTGTGACTTATCACAGCGACTGGAGACGCACCTGGAGTCTTATCTTCGTCTGGCAGGAATGTGCGGCCCAATTCGGCTTTTACGCCTAGAACATCGAAATAATTACCCGAGACGAGTGCGCCTTCAATGCGCTCCGCTTCATCGTTGGTTCCGAGATTTAAGCCCACCCAATCGTAAGCCAGCACGCTATCGAAAAGTTCAGTTTCTTGCTGATACTCGACATACTCCGGATAGGAACTTGGATTCTCACCATTCGAGAATATCCAGACGAGGTTTTGCGGAGACGCCACTGGCAGCTGTCGCAGGAATACTGAATTCGCCAGGCTAAATACAGTTGTATTAATGCCGATGCCCAGCGCGAGCGTGAGCACAACGACGAGCGTAAAGGCTGGGCGTTTCGCCAAGTTGCGGGCTGCGTACCGAAGATCTTTAAATAGTGCGTCCATCGTCTTTGGCCTTTGTTCTAGTCATTTGTCATATGCCATTCGACATTTCTCATTTGTCATTTTTTGCACTCTGAAGGATGGGTGACGAAGTACGATTCTTCTGCTAAATGACAAATGAGAAATGTTGAATGACATATGACAAATGGTTTCTTCACTCATATCGAAGCGCCACCAATGGATCGACCTTGGTTGCTCTTCGTGCCGGGACGTAACAAGCCAACAGACCAACGACGAGCAACCCGAGCGCAACTACACCGAACGTTGTCTTGTCAGTAGCCGACACGCCGAACAGCAAACTCGCCATCATGCGAGTAAGGATGAATGAACCAGCCAATCCGGCGACCAGACCCGCGATAATCAATTTCATTCCCTGGCTAATGAAAAGTCGCAGCACTTGACGATGCCCAGCACCAAGCGCCATCCGTATTCCTACCTCGTGCGTTCGACGAGCCACCGAATAAGAGATGACTCCGTAGACACCAGTGAGCGCCAGAACCAGTGCTAACCCGGCAAGGACCGCAAACAACCATGTGTTGAATTCCCGGGACGAAACTTCCCGTGCGAGTAAGTCGCGTAACGTGCTGACCTCAGTGACTGGCAAATCACTATCAACTGCATAAATCTCGCGTTTGATTTCCGCCACTAATGTCTTTGGATCGACCTTGCTCGAGCGAACCGATAGTATTCTTTGCCCACCACGGGGGCCCATCGGCGTATAGATTTTGATGAGCGGTTTTATTTCTGATCCGTAGGGTCGTACTTCTTTTACGACTCCGACGATTTCATGCCACGTATCACCGTTGTACTGAATGTGCCTACCAACTGCATCCTGGTTTGGCCAAAAACGACGCGCAAGATTCTCATCTACAAGTACGACAGGCCTGCCTTGCTCGTCTTCTTCTTTTGTGAACGAACGCCCGCGGACCAGCGGAATGTCCATGGTGCGGAAATAATCGGGTGTCACAATTGACCAGTCGACATTGATCAGTTCGCCTGGTTTTAGCGGCGGGTGCCCTTCAGGCACTATCTCGTTTTGCCAGCCATCCTGCATGCCCGGCAAATTATTTGAGAGAGTAACCGCTTCGACACCTGGTTGTGCTTTTACTCGTTCCAGAATCTCACGGAAGACACCATTAAGTTGTTTGTTGTTTTTATTTCGATTTCGCGAAACTCTGAGCTCCATCGCTAATACGTTCTGCGGATCGAAGCCGAGGTTTGCATTGAAGAGGCGGACCATACTCTTAATCAGCAAGCCCGAACCGATTAGTAGCGCAACCGAAATGGCAACTTCACAGACCACCAATGCGCCATGTACACGTTTACCCTGCCGTTCAGTTGATGTAGTGCTGTTGTCTTTTAGAGTTTCGTTTAGTTTGACCTTTGAAAATCGGAACGCCGGAATCATTCCGAAAAGAACTCCCGTCAACAATGAAACAGCGAGATTGAACGCCAACACCTGATAGTCGAGTTCCAAAAACTGCATTCTAGGAACGGTATGGTGTTCAACTTTGGCGAGCAGACTGATCGCCCACCACGCGATCAGCAGGCCGACCGCGCCGCCAGTTATTGCGAGCATCAAACTCTCCACCAAGAGTTGCCTGGCTATTCGCCAACGCGACGCGCCAAGTGCCGCGCGGACGGCAAATTCCCGGCGGCGAGACGCGGCTCGCGCAAGTTGAAGATTTGCCACATTCGCGCACGCTATTAAGAGAACGAGCAAGACAGCTCCAAAGAGGATCTGCAGCGCCCAACGTACATTGCCAGTTATGCTGTCTTGAAGAGACACGACATTCACACGAGTAGCGCCCGCATTCGCAGCCGGATACTCGCGCGTGAGGTCCTGGGAAATCCGCGTCATGTCTGCGCGAGCCTGCTCGATCGACACTCCGGGTTTTAATCGAGCGATTACGTTGCCGCCAATGCGCACATCGCGATTGTTCCAGTTCATTGGACCAACCAATAACCACAGCGGCGGCGGACCATGATGTGTGAAGGCAGGATTCATCACGCCGATCACTGTGTATGCTCTATCGTCCAACGTGATAGAGCGACCGACGATATTCGAATCCCCCCCGAAGCGCTGCTGCCACAGTCCGTAGCTGATAATGGTGACTGAAGCTGCGCCCGGTTTGTCGTCGTCCTCAGAAAAATCGCGTCCTAACACTGGCGCGAAACGCATCACTCGAAAGTAGTCGTGCGTCACCATGCGCGCATCGAGACTTTCAGTCTCGCCAGCGCCGGTCAGATTCACGGACCACCCTCGAAAGAGCGACATGCCTTCAAACGATTGATTGCGTGCCCGCCAATCCTGGAAGTTTGGATAAGAGACCCAACGATTGGCGACTTCATCGCCTGATTCATTCATCCACACGAGGCGATCAGATTCGGGATAAGGCAGAGGACTTATCAGGACTGTGTGAATGACGCTGAACATCGCGGTGTTGACGCCGATTCCCGCAGCGAGCGTCGCCACCGACAAAAGTGTGAATGCGGGATGCATGCGCAACCAGCGAAAACCGTAGATGAAATCCTGGAGCAAATGGGTCATTGGTCTTGGTCTTGGTCCTTAGTCTTTGGTCTTTGCCTTTGGGCCGCAGTCTCTAGTAATCGATTCGGTCCAGTCTCTTCTGTACCCGTCCGCGTTCGTACTCAGAGGTGATTGTCTTCGCCGTATTCACGAGCGCGGTGCGGAGACGAGGCTCCGCCTGGTATCGACTGAGTGCTTCAATCAAGAATGTCGCCTTTTCGTAATCCGACTGTATGCTTGAAGCAGATTGCATCGCATCGACGAGCGCATTTGAATTTAAGCTCACAAGTTTCAGCAGCGCTGACAGAACTCTGCGGTGTTCGTAATCAGAGCTAATCGAACTCAGGGTGTTGAACCAGTCGGACCGCAGGCGATCGTCGGCCTGATAACGGTCGGCCGTCTCAATCAAAAACACCGCTTTCTCGTAGTCTGAGCTGAGTTGCCGCGCAGAATTGGCCATCGCTGACAGCGACGCTTTATTGGGCTGTTCTTCCCTGATTATTCCGGTCAAGGTTCGACGACGCTCGTAATCGGAGCTGAGTCGATCTAAAGCGGCGAAGAACTCTGGCACCAGTTCGTCTTTAGTAACAAAGGCGTGCGCAACTTGTGATAAGAGCCGCCCGCGTTCGTAGTCGCTGTCTATCGTTTGCGAAGCGTTGCGAATTCCCGTCTTCAAATCGGAGCTGGTTAGACCCGGAGCGTTCAGAAACGCTTCGAAGTAAATGCGTCTGACGTAATCACCTTTGACGTAAGTCAGCTCTTCGGCGAGTCCACGGACGCCGCGCTGTTTCAAAATTCGCTGCACTCGATTGCGCGCGTCCAAGCCACCTTCACGTACAGCTTGCAACAGCACAGCGCGCAACCACTGACGACCTTCATTGTCGAACTCGCGCGTTCTACCATCGACTGAGTATTCGCGCTTGAGTTCCCCCGTCGCTCCACGAGTGATGTGCAGGCGAAACGTGTGTGGACCACGACTGTCGAAGATCTTTAGTGCACCGTCTTCCGGTATGTTGGATACATCTGAATAATCGTCGTTGAACTCAACTTTGTTCTCGACGCGCACTTCAATCTTCTTGCCATCGTCGCTGTTGATCCAATTCCAATTGGAGCGATTCTGATTCGACTCCGTCTTTTGCGCGACGACGAGACAACTAAACGTCAGAATAAGAACCGCAGTGAGAATTGATTTGAGCTTCATTAGTCTTTCCCTTCTTGATGTTTCCATAAACTTCAGTTTGTCGTTGAGGCGGACTCCTTCAACACAGTGGCACCAGTCAGTATCCCGACGCGTCGGGGTAGCGGATGGGTGCGAAGCCGGTCACCAGCGATGGAACTGAACACCGCAACATATGCGCACCTCTCCTCCTGTTAGTTACGC
>JBKPAC010000028.1:0-41298 GCA_046726175.1 Acidobacteriota bacterium | reverse complement strand
TGTCGCAGAAGGTTGTAACCAAGATTATTCAAACGGTCCTCTGAAACGGTTGGATGAGCAGGTGTCGCTTGCTTGATCTTTCGATAGCCCTCAATTGCCTCTGAAATCTTTCCGTTCATTAACAATTCGAACGGTACGAGGTTGTCTGTGGAGATTCTCTTAGCTTCAATATTGCCGGCGCTGGTTGCGATCCGAATCGCATCAGCAGGTGATGCGGCGCCATCTCCGTCGCTTGCTCCCGCGGCTGTGTTCTTGGCGAACTCGTATTTAGCAAGGCTGTCACGCCGCACGAAGTTAGTTTCGGAGACGGGTAACAACTCGAACTCAGGATCACCCGTTGGACGTGCGATCAACTTCGCAACGTTGCCGTTAGCTGCCGGGCTGACACTAATCGTTAAGACCCGATCGGGATTTACTTTGAACCTTCCGGAATACGTCTCGAGCTTTGCGGCAGACACTGAAACAAGTTCATACGGAGCTGGCAGGAATTCGTCCCAACCGTACTCGCGCGCAACGCCGCGGATCACTTCGCGCAGAATCTGGCCATTGTCTGAATTCGCCATCACTACAACGCCGTAACCTTTATCTCTGCTCACCAGCATCTCCGCACGGAAACCTTCATCTGCTCCGCCGTGTCCGAAGTAAAGTGCGTTCCCATGTCTCTCAATGAAGCAGCCCAGCCCAACGTCATCCTTTACGCCGGTTGTCATTATGTCGACTGTCTCTTTCTTCAAGACCTTGTTTGACCGCCCGGCAAGTGACAGTTGCATTTCGATCGCAAATTTCGCGAGGTCCGTCGGCGTGGTCCATAAACCAGCAGCCGCCATTTCAGGGTAGATGTGGATCTTTCCTTCAACTTCATTGCCGTTGGAGCGATAGCCCGTCGCGGCTTTCTTACGCCATTTCGCAGGAAGCGGTTGACTGTACGTGCTGTTCGTCATCTTCAACGGAGCGAGCACGGTCTCTCGTGCAATGTCAGGATACGGCTTCTTCTCAATATCCATAATTGCCAACTGAGCAATGGTGGTTCCGCCTCCTGAATATCGGAATCGAGTACCCGGTTCTAGATCGACGCGAACAGCAGCGGTGTTCGCGGGCGCTGCTCCGTCCAGCACCTGCTGCAAAGTCGGAATCTTTTCGTTGACTGCATAACCCGGAAAGCCGTGAACCGTTGTGCCTGCGGTATGGCTCAACAAGTTCCTGAGTGTGACTTTCTTCGTAGCCGTAAACTCATTATCGGGCAGCTTCCATGCAACCAGCTTGTTGTTAATGTTCTCGTCGAGCGAGATCTTTCCTTGTTCCACCTTCTTCATCGCGACCATGGCATTAACAGATTTGCTGATCGAGCCGGCCTGGAAAAGAGTTTCCGTGGTGACAGGTTCACCCGTTTGCACGTCCTTCACGCCGTACGCTCGGGCCCAATCAATCTTGAAATCTCTGATTACGGCGACGCTCAAGCCGGGAACTTTGTAGAACTTCATCCGGTCGACGATTGACCACGCAGGGTCGCCTTTAATCAGAACTGGGGGAAGTAGTCCCTGCTCGACGCGTTTGATCTGGGATTCAGAAATGGATTGACCAAAGCTTGTCGACGGCAGGATGAACGCGAACAGCAGGAGTTTGCAAAGAAGGTGTTTCATGGAAAGCCTCGAAGATTTTAGATTCCGAATCTCAGATTTTCGATTGTTTCGGTTGGTATGCGTAGTCGAAAAATCGAAAATCAAAAAGCGACAATTGAAAATCACTACCTCAAAGCCTTTGACGCTTCAAGGATTTGCTCGGGCCTCGCCCGGACCCAGTAGTTCTCCGTCAGGTTCACCCAACGCACAGTGCCGGATGAATCCACGAGGAACTCGGCGGGCCGTGCTATGTCCTGACCGTTGATTCCCGCTCCAGCGTGAACGAGATCGTAGCGGCGGATCACCTCGGCTTTCGGATCCGAGAGAAACGTGAAGGTGTATCCAGCTTTCTCACGAAGGTCACGTGAAACCTCGGGTGCGTCAACGCTGATGGCTACAGGACGAATGCCAACGTCATGGAACTGTGTCAGGCTGCGTTGAATGCTCCGCAACTCGGAGTTACACGACGGTCACCAGTAGCCTCGATAGAAGACGATAAGTGCGCCTCTGGGAGCTTTGCCGTTGATTGGAATCGACAACAACTCGGAAAGTGAGACAGGTTTGGAAGTCGTATCGGGCAGCGTAAAGTCCGGAGCTGTTTGTCCCACGTGAGGCGCCCCTTGTGAAGCGGGCAGCTGCCTGGCAAACACAAACCACCCAAAGAGGAATAGAGCCGCGACCGCAACGCCGAGCGTCGCCAGGATCACACCACCGGCTTTCGACAACCTCGGATGTTTTCGGTCTGCTGAGAACGCGCGCCGAAGTCCGAGGAAGAGCAGGATCAGCGAAATGGCAAAGAGCAAAAGACTAACCCAGGGGAAGTCGCGAGTAATGGGATACTGAACGAAGATACTTGGATAACTGAACGCGGCAAATAAGCTAAGCAGAAACCCCGCCCAGATCTGCCAATTGAATTTTGAGATGTTCATAGCAAAGACTTAGCTTAGTCAGCGGTCCGTGGTTCGTGTTGTTTCGTGTCTTGGTTTCGTGCCAGTTCGTGGATCGTCTTAGTTGCGTGCAAGACGATCCACGAAGTAACACGAAACGAAACCAAGACATGAAAGAACACGAACCACGGACTACTGACTACTGACTAAATTCCAACCCCAAATCCTAAATCGCTAAACGCGGATTACTCATCAACGAAGACTTGAAAGCCGCCGTAGACCATGCGCTTCATGTCAAACGGCATCTTCTTTTCCATTATGGTCGTCAGTCTCTCGTCCTTCATCACTTTGGCGTTGACCTTATCGCGATGAGCTCGCGACTTATACACGATGAACGAGAATAACACTGTCTCGCCCGACTTCACCTTGATCGCCTTATTGAACGGAACGCCAAACTTTATATCAAGATCGTCGCCTACCGCTTCGACGTACTGAAAGGCGCCATGCTCGCGCCAAATCTTTCCGGCTTTCTGACTAATACGCCGGTACGCCTGCAGGTTCTTTTTGGGAACTGGTATAACAAATCCGTCAACGTAGCTCATATGCTCTCCATCCGTTCCGGCACAATTTAGCCGCGGATATCCGCGATCAATTCCTTAAACAAGTCAGCGACCAGTAATCGGTTTTAGATTCCAACGTCCGTAAGCTACAAATACGAGTAGCACTCCGATTACAAACGGAACTATTGCTGCTCGAATGCCTGGGCCCATGATAGTCACCACCACGGCGCCAATCATTACAATCACGAGACCGGCTGCGGCGAGAGGTGTCAGGGAAGGTCGAATTCGCAACAGCGCCGGAAGAAGCAAACCGAGCCCACCGAGCACCTCGACGACTCCAATGAACTGAATGAACCAGCCGGGGAACTGTACCTGGTTTGGCGAGCCCATTGATTTCAACATCTCAGGCGGAATGACCAGCTTCAGGCCGCCTGAGAAGAGAAACAGCAGCGCGAGCAAAATTTGAAGGATCCAAAGTGCTATGTTCATGATCATTAATTTCCAAATTAGAATTCAGGATCTGCGCAACGGTACTGATGCCCGCAGTCTCACGTCCTGAAGGTAGAGACTTAGCCAAAGGAGAGCTCCGAAGACTACCGGAAAGATTACTGAAAACAATGGTTCGCCTGCACGGACATGTGTCGCCACAGCGCCACCTAGATAACCCGTCAACAGGATTGCACCCAACACTGCAGTTGCCGGAATCAGATAGAGAATTGTACACACCAGCGAGACAATGCCGATCGGCACGATCACGCTTTCCTGGTATCCGAGCCGAACCGTAGCCTCGATAACAGACGCGGGCTTGATCAGCTTCGCCACCGCGTCAACAATCAAGAACAGTGCGGGCAGCCATCCGGTGATGCGACCTGCCCATAACGCCCCTTTTGAAACAGCTTGAGTTTCCGGTGCCATGATTTTCTCCGCTCTTTGCTAAGGCTACTGTCCCGGTAGACCTGAGATTTCCAACACGGGCCGAATCTCAATCGTGCCGACGGTTGAAACCGGGATCCTTTCGGCAATGCGAATCGCCTCGTCCAGATCGCCCGCCTCAATCAGGTAATAGCCGCCGAGTTGCTCGCGCGTTTCTGCGAACGGGCCATCGGTAACTAACCTTTTGCCGTTGCGAACGCGAACGCTGGTGGCCGTCGCGACCGGATGCAGTGGTCCGGCTGAAACATATTGACCCTTTGCGCTCAAATCCTGAGCTAGCTGCGCAGACTTGACGTAACAGGTCTCCCTCTCACTATCACTCAGCGCTTTTTCATCGAGGTAAACAAGTAACATATATTTCATATTCGTGTTCTCCATCCATAAGTCGAACGGGATTTGTCAGGATCGACACCCGCGCACCAATTTCTTATCATCCGCCAATGTTTCCGAATGCCAACGCTGTTGTTGACGCCCTGTATCGGACTGATTGGGGAAAGATCGTAGCTTCGTTGATTCGTCATTTTGGTGATTTCGATGTAGCAGAAGAAGCTGCGCAGGAGGCCTTCACTGCCGCGATCGATCAATGGCCGGCTTCAGGAATACCGGACTCCCCTCGCGCGTGGATTATCCAAACTGCCAGGCACAAGGCAATCGACCGCATTCGTCGTCAGACGAACCTGCAACAGAAAATCGAATTCTACGGCGAGTCGGGCTTCGGTCCAACCATCGCGGAACCAAATTACGAGTTCGAAGAGATTCCAGACGATCGACTGCGACTGATCTTCACTTGTTGCCATCCGGCTCTGGCGCTCGAAGCTCAGGTGGCGTTGACACTGCGCACTCTCGGCGGATTGCAAACCGACGAGATCGCGCGAGCGTTTCTGGTTCCGACTGCGACTATGGCCCAGCGGCTCGTGCGAGCGAAGCGGAAGATTCGTGACGCGGGCATACCGTACAAAGTCCCGGACATTAATGATATGCCGGCTCGTTTGGATGGAGTGCTGACGGCCATCTATCTGATCTTCAACGAAGGATATGTATCTACTCGAGGCGAGCCGCTAATAAGAGCGGATCTCTGTGTTGAAGCTATCAGGCTCGCGAGGCTGGTGACAGCATTGATGGCGCCGGACGCACCTGCCGAGGCGAACGGACTTCTAGCGTTAATGTTGCTGCACGATTCCAGGCGAAATGCTCGGCTGGATCAGGCTGGCGACCTGGTGGTGCTTGAAGAACAAGATCGCAGTCTGTGGGATCATCAGCAGATAAGGGAAGCGCTGCCTTTGGTGACTCTTGCGCTCCAGAGTAATCCTGGGCCTTTTGCTGTTGAGGCAGCAATAGCCGCGGAGCATTGTAGGGCCGCTCGAGCAGAGGATACGGATTGGTCTCGAATCGTGAACCTTTACGATCTTTTGAACGAGCTGCTCGAGTCGCCGATTGTTTCACTGAATCGAGCAGTGGCTGTTGCGATGCGCGATGGTCCAAAAGCTGGTCTTGGACTTGTCGATTCGCTCGCCGCTACAGGAGACCTCGACGAGTACCACCTGCTGCACGCCGCTCGAGCGGATTTTCTTCGACGAATGGGCTCGTATCCAGAAGCTGCGAAGAGCTACAAGAGGGCGCTCGAGTTAGTGACGAATGAAAGCGAGCGAAGATTTCTCGAGCGGCGACTAGGGGAAGTACAGCCGAATTGATATTCCATTGGCGTACGAAAATACAACCTTGACTATTGGCCTTCTTTGCGTCGCTACTTCGTGTTGTTTCATGTCTTCGGTTTCGTGTTTATTCGTGGATCGGGTTTGCCGCGGCTACAATGATCCACGAATTAACACCAAACCGAAGTCGCAAAGGAGGCAAAGACGCACAGAAAGGCAATTTCGGTGATTGTCACTAAACCTGGAGGGGTACTTGCCTCGTATATTGCTTGTCGAGTCAACGCAGTAACCGAATCGCCACCCTACCGCTGGTTAATACGGCATTACTTGTGAGGACACAATGAGCGTAACTCTCACTGCAATATTCTTCGCGTTCGTCGGCCTTCTGTTTGTCGGCATTAGTATTCCACTCATCAAAAACCGCGTGCCGCCAAATCTATTCTATGGCTTTCGAACCCGGAAGACTCTCAGCGATCCGAAAATTTGGTATGAGGTAAATCACATTTCAGGTATCGACTTGTTCATAGCTGGTGCTCTTATCACAACCGCTTCGCTTGCGATGTTAGCATTGGCCCAGTCATGGAGACCTGAAAATGTAGCCTTCACTCTGGTGTCGGTCATGGTGCTCTCAGTCACCGGTGTAGCATTCCATGGCTTTCGTGTTTTGCGACGAATGTAAGTTTCTTCCGAGAAAACAAAATGAAACGAATTGCAGCCAAAAGCACAGATGAGTACATCGCCACCTTTCCTGAGGATGTTCAGGAAATTCTCAAGAAGATCAGACTAACAATCAAAAAAGCAGCTCCGAAAGCGACAGAGAGAATTAGTTACGGCATTCCGAGCTTCCATCTTGATGGGTCATACCTCGTTTACTTCGCCGGCTTCAAGAATCATGTCTCGGTGTATCCCGCACCAAGAGGAGAAGAGGAATTCAAGAAAGTCCTGGCTCCTTATAAAGGTGGAAAAGGAACAGTCCAATTCCCGCTAAGTAAACCGATTCCTTATCCGTTAATTACGAAAATCGTGAAGTTCCTCATCAAGAGGAACTCGGCTCGAGCATCGGCCACAAAAGGGAAGAAGAAAAAGTAAGCAACGGCAGGACCTAATCCGCAAAACACACGAGGACAAGATGAACACTCTTTGTTTTGAGAAAGGCATTCGCAAACTCCTTAACGTCAACGTTAGTCTGCTATGCGTTCTCCTTTTCGTAACAATGACCGTTCAGGGTCAAAGTCTCGCCTGGCCACAGTTTCGGGGGCCGGAGTCGAATCCCGTAGGAACGCATGCACGATTAGCTGAACGCTGGTCCAAGACTGAAAACGTCGAATGGTCGCAGGAGATTCCCGGACGTGGATGGTCCTCTCCAATCGTAACGGGGGGCAAGGTATATCTGACCACAGTCACAACTGACGGCAAGTCGAAGCCGCCGCAGGCTGGAACCGAGTACAGCAATGAGTACGTCGCTGAACTTCAAAAACAGGGTCTGCCGATGAAAGAGGTGATCGAACGTGTGACTGCGCGAGACATCGAACTCCCACATGAGGTTACCCTCCATTACTTCGTCTATTGCCTGGATCTGAAGAGCGGCAAGGTGGAATGGAAGAAAGAGTTCCATGCAGGACGTCCGCCCGGCGGCCGTCACCGTAAGAACAGCTTTGTCTCAGAAACTCCTGTCACAGATGGAAAGTTCATCTACGTGTATGTGGCGAATCTCGGGTTGTGGGCGTTCGATACCAAAGGAAAGCAGCTTTGGACCACGCCGCTCGAAGCAGATCCAATCTATCTGGAGCTCGGCGCGGGGAGCTCGCCTGCGTTGGCGGGCAACCTGGTAATCGTCGTCAGCGACAACGAAAAACAGCAATACATCGCGGCGTTCGACAAGCATACGGGTAAGCAGGTATGGAGAACGAATCGTGATATCGGCGGCAGGGGACAGCCGCAGCAGCGCTCAGGATGGGCCACCCCATTTGTCTGGCCTCATCCGCTGCGCACCGAGATTATCGCGGTGGGGCCGCAAGAGGTCATCAGCTATGACCTGTCAGGAAAAGAGCTGTGGCGAATGTCGGGAATGGCCGCGACACCGATTCCAACTCCGTTCGCTTACGACGGATTGCTATACATCAATGGTGGTCGCGGACGTCTGCTGGTCGCGATTCGTCCCGGAGCTACAGGGGACATTTCGCTTAAGCAAGATCAGACTTCGAACGAGTACATCGTTTGGTCGCAAGCGCGTGGTGGAACATACCTGCCATCGTCACTGGCATATCAGGGCGCTGTTTACTCATTGACAGAGACTGGAATCTTAACTCGCTACGATGCGAAGACTGGAAAGCAAACTTACAAAACACGGATAGACCCTACGGCAACGGCGTTCACGACCTCACCGTGGGCTTATAATGGCAAGCTCTTCTGCTTGAGTGAAGAGGGGCAGACGTTCGTGATTGCAACAGGCGACGAGTTCAAGCTATTGCACGTCAACGAGCTCGACGATTTTACGCAAGCATCACCAGCGCTCGTTGGTGAACGCCTGTTGATACGAACAGAACACCGGCTGTATTCGATCAGACAAAAAAGCTAATCCAAACAGGTTCTATTGCGAAGCTCAGTGCGTGACCCCATCGGTTTTTGCTAAATCAACGCTCAATTTTTCTGTCATGACCTCCAGAAATCGACTTTGGCTTCGTGGGTTCTTAGCAGCGCTAGCGCTGCTGAACCTTCCGCTATTCGTATCAGGCCAGCAACCTAGTCCCTCGCCTCCCGGCAAGGTTGTGGATATTGGCGGATGGCGCATTCACATTAATTGCACCGGCGAGGCCAAGCAAAACAGCCCAACAGTCGTGCTGGAATCTGGTTCCGGCGATTTCTCTTTCGATTGGAGTTTAGTGCAACCCTGTGTCGCTCGGTTTACTCGAGTATGCTCATATGATCGCGCTGGGAATGCGTGGAGTGACCTTGGCCCACGTCCGCGCACTATGCGGCAAATTGCTTATGAACTTCACACCACGTTGGTTCGATCACGTATCAAACCTCCGTACGTGTTCGTGGGTCAGTCATTTGGAGGCCTGTTGGCGCGTACTTTTGCATCGCAATATCCGAAAGAAGTTGCCGGGATGATTTTGGTCGACAGTACCCACGAAGACACGCAGCTAAATATCAACGGACAAATCAAGCGCATGAGGGAGCTTTCTCAAGGTAGAATTATCCCTGCGGTTCAGACCAAGATCTCCCCATCGGATAAAGCGCTGTCAGCTGAAGAACGAAAGCAGATAGAGGATTTCCTGAAACAGATTGGGCCACCGAAGATCGCGGCTCCGTTCAATCGATTGCCACCCGAGATTCAAGAAGTGAGACTGTGGGCCTTGAAACAGCCTCAACATTATGCGGCGGACAATGATCCTTTTTGGGGAGAGGAATTCACCGACATATATGCAGCTAGAAAGACTGGAGAGTATCCGCTTGGTGACATTCCACTGATTGTGCTGACACGTGGCAAGAGTGAGTACCCGGAAACGGAGCAGGGGAGACAACTAAACGAAGAGCGAAAGAGAATGCAATTAGACCTGTTGCAACTCTCACGCGACAGCAAACAAAAGATAGCAACGGAAAGTGGACATCATATTCAACTTGATGATCCAGATTTAGTGATCGATGCAATACGTGAAGTTGTAGATTCCGCGCGGCATCGCAGGAAGCTGAGGCCTTCGCGCTAAAGCCCGCAGCGCTCGCTGTCGGAACACCTGCTTGCCGAGAGATTTTCATGTAGACAGGTTTGAATAGCTAGGTCCAGGCCATGCCGCGCGCCGCACTCCAATCGGTCAAATGATGCACGATGATGCATGCGGCTCGTCGCAGGAGCGTCACGTTCGCTGCTAGAAAACGACTTATCGAGATCCATAGATGCCTGCGGCTTGTCCGCAAGAGTCTGCGCCGCTAGCGTGAAGAAATAGCAGCAATCGTGAAGCTCACTGCGGGAAAGCCGCAGGCATCTTCGGAAATAGCTCACCTTCTTTTGTAGCAGCAATCGTGAAGCTCCCGCCGCGGGCATCGGAGCCGGGAGCATCAACTGGGAGAGTACTGAGCGCCGAAGCATGTAACCCACGCGACTGCGTGGTGTAAACTCTTTTGTTCGGAATTCGTTATCTTGAAAATGGCCGCTACGCTGCGTTTAGAGATCCGTTTCGGAACGTTCATGAAATTTATGCGTAAGAATGTGAGTTAAAATCCGTTCGTCGCGATTTTTGTAAACTCGAGTGAACCAGTTCATCACTACTGACCGGAGATAATTAGGAGACAACTCATGTTGGGTGGAAGGAGCATGGATGACTTGGTTCACCAGTATGCGGGCAGCCACCAGCACCCGATCAATCGAGCCTGCCACACGATCGGTATCCCATTAATTACCGCCTCGTGGCCGCTGTTCGTGGTCTCTCTCTTTGTGAATGGTCTGTGGCCACTGCCGTTGACGATGTTTGTCGTCGGGTGGATTCTGCAGTTCGTCGGCCACTGGTTTGAAGGCAAACCCCCGGAGTTTTTTAGCGACTGGAGGTTCCTGTTCGTTGGAGTCAGGTGGTGGGCGGCGAAGATCCGGGGCAAGGCTTAGAGCACGGGAACTGCGAAGGAACTTATGACCACAAACATCAGGCCCGGAGCAGTGATTTTTACCGGAGACCACAAACGCCTCGCAAAATTTTATGAGGCCGTGACGGATTTACCTGTGCGCTTCGAAGACGAGGGCATCACCGTGCTCCGGTCTGAGACGTTTGAACTGGTCATCCATTCTCTCCAGGGAGAGCCTGCGTTAAGCCATCCTCCACGCGTGCGTGAAGACAGTTACATCAAGCCGTTCTTCCCCGTGGCCAGCTTATCTGAGGCGAGGGAAAGAGCTGCCGCTCTGGGTGGCCGGCTTCGTCCTCAGAACGAAGAATGGACAGCGCGAGGGTTCCGGGCGTGCGAAGCGATCGATCCCGACGGCAACGTTATCCAGTTCCGTGAAGACGCACCTTGACCTCCCGGCGTGGTGATTAACTATGACAGTGCATGTCAAGCGCCTGCCGATCCAGCTTAGGCCAGATTCCAGCCGTGTCATCGCACGTTTCTTCGGACTCGGAGAAGAGAACCGAGTGCGCGACGTCATTGGGCGGCTACTCGCCATTCCTGAAGAGACCGTCACGACGCTTCTGGCTAATCTCGAGCGCGACTTTAGTCCAATCCATTCGAACATTAATGAAATTTTCCGCGAGCACTACTCGGCAGTCGAACATCACCTTACAAACCAGGGTTCGATCAGTGAGGTACGACAACGCTTCATCGGCGCTTGCTTCACAATGGAGTACGCGATCGAATCAGCGGCGCTCTTTAACCCGTCGATGGTCCCGGCCATCGATCAATCCAACGTCCCGCCCGGATCTATTCGGTTCCTCATGAGTCTCCGCGCCACGGGCGAGGGACACATTTCCTCTATCGTTTTTCGCCGAGGCCTCATCGATTCGAATGGCTCTGTCACTGTCGATCCGCCAGGTCGGTATAGCCAGCCGCTTCGTGCGACCGTTCCAACTCATTTCGATAAAGCCGATTTTGTGCGGCAGTTGCAATCGCTGAATGCGTGGACCAAACACGCAGAGACCATCCTGAGCCGGTTGTCTGATCGATTTACGCGAATCGAGCTTTCTAACGCCATCGATGAGATTCGGAACCAGGCTAAAGTTTCGGGTGAGCGGGAAGAATCAAACGACGCTTTGCATGCCCTGACCCAGGCGAACTACCAGGTTGAGTTGAAGCCAGACATGGATATTTCAGAGGTCGTGATCTTTCCTTATTCCGATAACGAGAGTCGCGGGATTGAGGATCTGCGGCTCGTGCACTTTACCGACGACGACGGGTCGGTCCATTACTACGGCACCTACACGGCATTTAACGGTTTTCGAATCTTTCCTCACCTGCTTGAGTATCCGGTGGGCGAAAACATTGCGATTCACATGCTCACTGGTAGTTGTGCCAAGAACAAAGGAATGGCCTTGTTTCCGCGAAAGATCAAAGGCAGATATGCAATGATCGCCCGTCTTGATAATGAGAACCTTTATTACATGGAGTCGGACGATTTGCGCTTCTGGGACGAAGCCCGGTTATTGTCCTCTCCAAGATTCCCTTGGGAAGTTATTCAGATAGGCAATTGTGGGTCGCCTCTGAAGACGGATGCTGGATGGCTACTGTTGACGCACGGCGTTGGGCCAATGCGTCAGTATTGCATTGGCGCAAGCCTGCTGGATTTGGACAATCCGTCGCGAGTAATTGGACAAACCAGTGAGCCGTTACTCGTCCCTACGGGCACCGAGAGGTTTGGTTACGTCCCAAACGTCGTTTACTCCTGTGGCGGAATGATCCACGGCAGGAACTTGATACTTCCTTATGCAATAAGTGATCTGGCAAGCAGCATCGCAGTCATCGATCTGCATGAGTTGCTCGACTCAGTGACCTAATAGACAGTTTTCCTTCACAGTTATTTCTACGTAACATTGCAGTTGTGTAAAGGTTTTTACTTTTGATTCGCTCTGCTTGACTTCTCCTCCACAGAACCTGACTATTTTCCATCAGAGACCCCCAAAACCCGAATCCCTTTTTTGACTCCTTCTAAATAGGTCGAGCGTACCTCGATCTGTCGGAGATTTTTATCAATAGGGTGTGGAAGGAAGGTGATCAGGATGCCAGAAGCAGAGACTGTCAGACAAGCCAGGAAGGACAAGCGCGAAGGTAAGTCTCCTTCAACTCAGGCGGGCGAATTCGTCCGCGAAGAAATTCACCACGTTCGCGAAGGTAAACATGGCGCCCGTTCGACTAAGCAGGCGATCGCAATTGGCCTCTCAAAGGCGAGACGTGCTGGAGTCGAGTTGCCACCCCCGGAAGAGGGCGCATCAGAAGAAACACGCGAGCAGGCTGAGCGCGATTTAGAAAAGAGCAAAAGCAGGGCGAAGCCATCGCGAAAACGGGGTAGCGCCACGCGAGCGGCCCTAAAGCGTGAGCCTCGGAGCGCTGCGACGAAACGGGCGCTATCGCGGCAGGCGAAATCAGCAGCGCGTAGGCGCACCAAGGCTGAGCGGTCGGCGGCGGCGAAGAAAGCCGCGCGAACACGGAAGAAATAGTTCACCACGAAAAAGGCTTTTTCACGAGGAGGGTTAAATGCAAGAAATCGATCTTTTGATACCGGAATGTGAACCGCTAGGGACTGAGCCTCAATTTGAGTCAGCAGCAACCGGCATCGGTAACGGCGTTTCGAAGATCGGAATCGCGGCGCTCGGGATCGGTGTCGGTGCTGCCTTGATGTATCTGTTCGATCCCGATCGGGGTCGAGGACGTCGCGCGAAACTAAGGGACCAGGTAACCAGTAAAGCCAATCAAATTGGCCGAAGCGCCAGTTCAAAGGCGAGGGATCTTAGAAATCGAGCTCAAGGCTTGATTCATGAAGTGTCTACGATGCTTCCGGGAGAAACGAAAACGTCGAATGTTGCTGCGGACTGAAGCGAACCTTACCACGGCAGCCGTATGAGGACACGTCGATATGATTCGAAAATTGAAGTCAGGGAAGTTTCGGCTCTACTCGCGTAAGAAGGATCCCAAGACAGGCAAACGCAAGAATCTTGGGACCTTTGATACACGCGAAGCCGCCGAGAAACACGAGCGAGCGGTGCAGTTCTTCAAACGCGGAGGGTAGGAAGTATCAGCTCCGCTTCACAATTCGCGGCACGTTTGTTTGAGACTTGGCGAATAGTTTCGACTAGGTTAGGAACATCGTCCTGTGTGAGGATCGGTATGCGATCGATGTCAATATCGATCCTCAACTGTCGCCGCCATTTTGCAAATTGACGTCGGGCCTCAGCTGCGTCTCCATCAAGCGATGAGAGGTAAAGATAATCAGTCTTTGGCAGCGTAGCGCGAGCAGATCCTTTTAAAGTATTCCCTTCGGCTCGGGCGCACATCACGACGATATCGGCCTCAACATACTCGAGAAAGCTGTTACCTTCGACAACGACTCCCTCAGAGTGTACTCGGCCAAGCGCTTCGCGGATTCCAGCTTCTACCTGGTCATCTCTAGCAATGACCCAGTGCACGTTTGCGGCGCCCGCGTCCCAGAAGCGTCCGGTATCTTTGCCGCGCTCGTAGTTCTCTTCACGGCCGGAACGAATCACGGGCTCGTCGCGCAGCAGATGACTGACGCAACAACTTTCGGGATCTTTTCCGCATGAGCGGTAGTGCCCACGCGTTAGCTTGATGGCTTCCCAGTTTGGCAGTGTACGCAACAATTCGCAGACAAGCGTTGTCTTGCCGACATTGGAGGAAAAGCCGCTCACCGCGACAATAGTTGGTTTCCGCAAGGCCATGCAGGCTAATTCTATCTGAGAAGTCGCTAAAGTTCATTGCAGCTGACCGCGGAGCGCCGCCATCATCCGGGCGTCCTTCTTCATCTTTGCATTCGACAACTCCCGTTCCGGGTCTCCTTCAAACCACTTTGGGTCAAGGCTGGCTCCGGCTCGAACCAGTTGGGCGATTGCTTTGTAGTACCCCGTCTTTTCAGACTCTTTCTTCGCGGAATTTCCCCAGCCATAGAGTGCCCACTCAAGCGGAGTTCCATTGTAAGTCGGATCTCTAACGTCCACCGGCGCGCCATGTTTGATTAGAATTTCAACAGTATCGGCATGTCCTCCGAGCGACGCCCAGTGCAACCCCGTTTGCCCATGATGCTTGAGTTTTGTATCAATACCGAAACCTTTGGCCAGGAAGAATTCAACGACATTCGTCCGCCCGAACTCACACGCCCATGCAAACGCCGCGGCCGCCTGTTTTTTCGTAGTGCCTGACTTCAATCTCCCATCATCCCGGAAGAAGGTTTTCACAACATCAATTCGACCTACTCCGGCAGCGCCTTCAAGATCCAACCGTGCACCGTGATTCGCGAAAAACTCTGCTGCTTCGCCCCGGCCATTGTGCAAGCACCCGTTAACCGCGCTTCCTCCGTCCGGCCCATCAATAATTGCACCGTGTTCAATGAGCAGCTTCATCAAAGGAATCTGCACACCGGCGTTTTCGGGATGCCAGCTTGTTGCTGCCAGTCCAAGTGTCGTCGACCTTCCGCCGTACGCATCCGACTCGGCGTTAACATCGGCGCCTGCGTTCAGCAGCAGCTTCGTGATTTCGACAATATTGTTCGGAGTTTTTTGACGAAAGTCTTCAATGCCGTTGGCAGAGACGTAATGGAGCAAGGTTGAGCGATGTTCGCGTGTCGAGCGTTGCTTGATCAACTCGGGATTGTCCCGCAGGAGCTTTTTGAGTTTCGGTAAATCACCGCTAACGATTGCGTTGGTGGCCGCCTCAAACTTGGCGGTCATTGAACTCTTCTGCTTTAGTGCCTCGACATGATTCGCGAACTTGGTCCACGTCGAAAATCCGTGCGCGCGTGCGACCAAAGACCGTGATTCAGCTAAAGTACATTGCGACGCGGCGTCATTAGTCTTTTGAAAATGCCGCCAGCGACGCTCTATTCGTTCGCCTTCAAAGTCGATCTGCCTACGCAAATCCCCGGTAATCTCCTGTCCTGTTGATCGAGCGACCTTCTCAAGCCACTTAACACTCCAATCGCGAATCGCGCCTGGGCGATCGGATTTACAAGCTAACTGGAACTCTCTCGCGAGTTGTTGATATTGCTCGAGGCGGGGCCGAGGTATGAGCGGAATTGCATCAGACATGGCTGGCGGCTCTGTTTTGCTCGCCGAAGATCACCCAGACGCCGTTCAGATCTCGCACGGTGAATTCCTTCATCCCGTAGAAGGTGTCTGCCAGCTCTCTGCAGATTTCAGCTCTGCGCTTCCATTGCTCGAAGAGTTCTGGAACGTTTTCGGCGTAAATGTACAGATCGAGTTCGCGGCGTTCGGCGGGACGCAGCTTTCGACCCTCGCTGAACATGATCGAGCCATCTCCAAATGTCAGCATTGCCCAGTCCAACTCACCATTCTCACCGTGCTCGCCGACCAGGTGGAAGCCTGCCGATTTATACCATTCGACCGCAGCGCGCACATCCGGAACGTGGATCATGGGTGATAGAGTTCGAGTAAACTCCTTCGCCTCACGACTGGAGTCCTCTTGCTCTCGGCTTTGAACGTATGAGACGAGAGCGTCCCAATTGTTCACGTTATTAAGGCGGGCAACGACCCATTGCGCATCTGCTGACCCAAAACTTGTCTCCAGGATTTCAGTCGGCGAAAGGTTACCAAGGACGGGGTGATGTTCCTTCAGGTAGCTGATGCCCTCGGAGTCATCGACGCCGATTTCGTGGAATAGCTCACGCCACGAAGGCTCGTTCGCAGCGCGCGATTCGCAGTTCGTTACTAGCTCTCTTGCTTGCTGTTCGTAGTAATCCAACGTTGTCCGCATCGGTTGACCAAACGTGACCCAGAACCGGTTGAGATCTCGGATGATGAGTTCCCTCATGCCGTAGAACCTATTGCTAGGTCCATCATGAATCTCAACACGATCTTTCAGGCTATGAAAAACCTCATCAACATTCGCGACCTGTAAATAGAGATCGACCTCGCGGCGTTCTGCGTTGCTGGAAGAGCCGCCGGCGTTGAACATAACTGAGTCATTTCCAAACGAAAGGAGCGCCCAGTTGATGTTGCCGTCGTCTTCGTATGTCTTCAGCAGCTCGAAACCCACGCCGAGGGACTTGTACCACTCGACTGTCGCCCGCACATCGGGTACGTGAATCATCGGACTGACTCTTTGTCTCATATGGTGGAAACGAATGGTCTCATTTTTTAGAGTCAAGTTGCCAGCCGGTATTGACGAGTTCATCTCCTCGACGGACGAAAATTTCTGTACCCCGGCCACTTCGTGTCGTGCGCTGTCCGTTCACTTCGGTTTCATACAGGTACGTGGTGTAAACGATGATTGTGTTGCCGTAGACCTGGAGTTCAGTTTTGGGAAATTCAAGCCGGACGAGCTTTCCGCCGTTGTCAGCAAATCGCTGAGCTCCGGCAAGAATGTTTGTTCGATTGGACCACGTTTCTGAACCGTCGTCGATTGCAATCGCTTCAGCAGGAATCATTCGTTCCAGCGCTGCTCGATCGTTTGTGAACCAGGCTTTCCAAACGGCTTCTCGAGAGTTGAGTATTTGTTCTCTCATGTCGGGTGACACTGTCATTGGTTGGGCCATCCGCTCCTGGCGCCAGGCTGGGTCGATGACCGTGTGAGAGGCTACCTGGATCCAACTGCCTTTACGTTTTGCATAAACATCCATGATCCGAAAACGTCGCAACGTGATTGTGGTATCACCTTCCTTGCGGGTGAAGTCGCCGATGAAAGATGCTACGGCCAGCTCCGGGCTATAAAACTGAACGTCGAAGTTATTGACTGCGTAGCCGGTACCTGACGGGAAGTAGCTAACCGGTTTGGGTGCTTTCTCAGGCCGGGGCCAGTCGAATCCGTTGGCTCTCATGTACTCGTCAATACCTTTGATTGGAACTCGTGACCCTTCGAGGAATCCACGCCAGTCTTCGGAGTGCGTCGCGTAAATCTTCTGCACATCCCCATCGATGAATGCCTGGAAGATGCTTTCGATGTGCGAACGAATTGCGGCTGCATCTGCAGCCCGACTGTTGCGACTTACAAATCCAGGATCATTTGCTGCAGAGTTGCTTGATGCACTGAACAAAACTGCGCCCAGAAAAAAGGAAACGAGCGAAGCAAAAGAGATTTTTAGGATCATGGCAGATCTCCTCTTAACAATGGCCAAATGGTTGACCATTCAACCTGACAAATTCACAAGTTGGGAAGGGCGGTTTACCCCCGCTTAGTTTGAGGATTTTAGCCATTCAAAGTACAGCGGGGGTAAACCGCCCTTCCCAACTGAGGATTTCCAAGTGTTCACTTGTCGACGATGGCTCTAGTGAACCGCCATGCATCCTACGCGCGCGGTACCCTGTCAACAACAATGAATACGCGAGCGGTGCATCTGCTGACGCGAACGGAGGGTTACAACTTCCGACCATTGCGCATACTTACGGCGAGACGATACTGTGGCCGCTGTGCGACTCCCTCGACGCCTCCAACCATGGATGATTGTCTCTGCCGCATGGATCTTGCCGGCAATGTTCGCTGTCATTAACCGGCTAGTGCAGACACGTCTTAATGGTTGGGATCCGGTAACCGCTCGCGAACTCATCTTTGAGGGTGGCGATTGGTTCCTCTACGCTTTCCTTACACCGGCAGTGTTCGTCGTTTCGAGACGTTGGCCCGTCGCCAAGCCTCACGTCCGCTCGCGTGCGCTATTGCATATCGGCTTATCGCTGGTCTTCTGTGTAGCCTGGGCCACGTGCGGGAAGCTTTTTCAGTTTGGTCTGACGTTCATATTTGCTCGTCAGATGGTCTACAACGCGATGCAGGCGGGGATGAGTGAGTTCTGGCTTAAGCTGGGTGTTGATTGGCTGAGTTGGATCTTCATCACGTTACCATTCGGTATAGCCGTCTACCTGTGCGTCGTCGGAATCGAGCACGCCACACGCTACTTCATCGAGGTGCGCGAGCGAGACGTGCAGGTGGCGCGCCTTTCCGAGCAGCTTGCCGGCGCCCGGTTCGCTGCCCTGCAGTCTCAGGTTAACCCACACTTTCTTTTCAACACGCTCAATACAATCGCAGTTCTGGTGCGCGATAATGATCGTGCAGCAGCTGTTCGTATTGTCGAGCAGTTGAGCGAGGTACTCAGAAGCACATTGAGCAGCCATCGCTCAAATGAAGTCACGCTGGGTGAAGAGCTCGAGCTTGTTCGCCACTACGTCGCGATCGAGCAGGCTCGTTTTTCTGACCGGTTGCGACCTGAATTCATAGTCGACGACACACTACTTTCAGCGTTGGTGCCGAGCTTCGCGTTGCAGCATCTGGTTGAGAATGCGATTCGTCACGGCATTGCAAAACAACCTGATGCGGGTCGCTTGCTCGTAGTGGTGCGGCGCGTCGGGGAGATGCTTGAGATCTCAGTCACCGATGATGGAGTAGGAATCGATCCCGCTGCTGAAATTCCGAAAGGCCACGGAATTGAGAACACGCGCGAGCGGCTGCGTGCCTTATATGGCGAGAGAGCTTCGCTGGAGATCACCAGAGGGGATCGCGGCGGTACAATCGCAACATTGAAGATCCCTTATCGCGAATTGCCGCGGGAGACGAACAATGAAACACGGTGAGTGGAAAGCCTTGATTGCTGATGACGAACCCGCAGCGCGTCGTGGTGTGCGACAACTGTTGTCGGCGTTTCCCGAGTTCACCGTGGCCGGTGAGTGCCGCAATGGTGCTGAAGTACTCGCGGCGTTGGACACGTCTGCTCCGGATGTAGTTTTTCTTGATATTCAGATGCCTGGAATCGATGGCTTTGAAGTTATCCGTCGACGAACCCCCGACCGCATGCCTGCAGTGATATTCCTGACGGCTTTCGATCAATTTGCGATTCACGCGTTCGAAGCAGAAGCACTCGACTACCTCGTAAAGCCTGTCACCGAAGCCCGGTTTGCTGCTTCGATAAAACGATTGATGAAACGGCTGCGGTCTTCGGCCCCTAACGCTCGGCCGGAGACAATCGTGGTGACGACCTCACGAGGCGCCACGGTGCTTCATGTCACCGAGATCGATTGGATCGAATCGGCTGGTAACTACGTGCAGTTATGGGTGGGCCAAAGAAGCTACTTTCATCGAGAGTCGCTACAACAGTTGGAAGGGCGGATGCAGAAGCATGGATTCATCCGCGCGCATCGACGAGCTTTGGTGCGTCTTGATGGGGTGCGCGAATTGACTCGCAACCGCGCAGGAGCGTTGGTGGCGGTGCTCAGCTGCGGCGTGCGAATCCGCATTTCACGTCGCCGCGCTTCAGCATTCACCGGCGCCATCCGCCAACTCAGCAGCATCGGGTGAAGTTGTGGAACCATTGGCCGGGATTAACGCCGATCCTTTTTTGGATCCGTGTAATCCGCGGTTTTTTACGGTCTGCTGTCGATCTGGCGGCGGGCCGATGCCCGCGGCTTGCCCGCGGGCATCTGGAAAAAGAAGAGTGATTAGCCCTAAAGAGTTTCGCTAGAAATCTTTAGGCCTTTTCTTCGTTTACCCGTTGGTTTGCTGTTGACCTGCTGCTTGTCCTTTCGGTAAGCGAGGCGACAATGCTATCTTGATGCGCATTAAAACTCGCTCAGAGATTGACTCGATAATGCACTTCAACATGTCACGCCCCCCTTGTGTTTTTGGAATGAAAGTTTACAAAACGAAAGGACACCAATGCGTCAGACTGCTTGTCGAGATTTGATTGTTCCAGCGATTGTTCTTTTGGCTGCCATCGTCTTACCCGCTTCGGTTGCTGCTCAGAAGGCCTGTTTTAATGCAGAGGGGCGGGAAATGGCCGAAAAAACCGCCAAAGTTTATAGCCCTCCGGATCCAGGCTACGATCCGGTGCTTGGCTACAATCCAGCCAACGGCCCGCGTCGCGGCTCTCCTCCTGTGGACTCAAACGGCCTTGCCAAGCCAATTAACTGCGTTGCTATGAAAGACGAGAATCCGGGAGCAGGCACGACACCGAAGTTTTACTGCGCCGTCGCTGGCGTTACCGATGAAGATGGCGATCCTGTCCGTTATAAGGTCAAGCCGCATTTCAAGGGCCAGCAGCGTGAAAAGAGAAACGGCGAGATACAGGGAGAGTTTTTGTCCTCTCGCTTTTCAAAGGCAATGGGGTTCTTCGCCGATGACGAATGGGTAGCTGATGTAAATTGCCCGGACTGCCGAAAGAGCCTTACAAAGGGCTTTCAAGGCGCTGAATTCTCACCCTTTCAACCCGCCGCCGGCATCGAGCTCTCGCTAGCCCGCGGAATCGATGTCAATTGCAATGGCAAGGATTCCGGTTCGATCTCCGGTGCACTCCAGAAGCTGGCGGCTAATGGCGCTCCACGTGCCGAGATCGATGCCTTCAAACTTTGGCTCGCGTTTATCGACCACGGCGACACTAAGACCGACAACCATAAATACGCGTGCCTCGATTCAAAGAAGGACGGGAACGTCCGTGCATGCAAACCTGGTCAGGCTGTGTTCTACGTAAGCGACATGGGATCTACGTTTGGTTATTCCAGCGCGAGCGAAAAAAAGGCGACTCTCGAGAACTGGCGAAAGAAAGATCCAATCAAGGTTAGCGGCGGCAGTTGTTCATCTACGGCCAAGAGCATCGGCGATGCGAGAGTGAGCGAAGCAGGGCGCCAGCTCCTGGCGACTAATTTTCAACGATTGCTCGATGCCGAAAGACAAAACGGTACGATCACAAAAGTATTCGCAGCATCACGCAATGCCGAGCGCGATCAGCCACCGGCACAATGGACCAACGAATTCGAACGGAAAGCCAGGATGATCATTGAGGCTCGCTGTTCGAACTGATTTAAAACCAATTATGGAACCTCGCGGTAAGAAATCACTGCAATCTCAAGGCACGAAAACACGGCCCAAGCGTTTCTTCGCCTGGTCCGTATTGAACCAGGATCTGTCTCAATTGGAATTCTTCGGTCGCGTGCTGGAGGAAGCAACTGACAGATCAACTCCGCTGCTCGAGCGCCTCAAGTTCCTCTCCGTCTTTTCCTCAAATTTGGACGAGTTCTTCATGGTTCGCGTCTCAGGTCTCAAGGAGATGTTGGATATTGATGAGATCAGGCCAATGCCAGGAGAATTGAAGCCTGAGGAACAACTCGCGGCAATTCGCAAGCGGGTCCTGCCGTTGTTGCAGGAACACTCACGGTGCCTTCGCGCAGTCCTAACAGAGCTCGAGGCTTCGGGTGTCAAGATTGTGCCTTACAAATCACTCTCGCGGAGTGAAAAGCGAAGTCTGTCGAAGTACTTCATGAAGAATATCTTTTTGGTACTGACTCCGCAGGCTGTCGATCCATCTCACCCGTTTCCTTACATCTCAAACCTGAGTCTCAATATCGGACTAACCGTTGAAAGCAATCCGGAACACACGTTCGCGGGATCTTTGATCGGTGAAGAAGTGAGATTTGTACGGATAAAGGTGCCGCCTGTCGTTCCACGTTTGATTCCGGTGAGCGAAGGGAAGTTGACCTTTACTTTAGTCGAGGAACTAATCGAGGCAAACATCCATTCGTTGTTTCCGAGGATGCACCTGGGTAAGGGACATCTGTTTCGCGTAACACGCGATGCGGACGTCGAGATTCGGGATGACAAAGCAGCTGACCTGCTCGCGCTCATAAAGGAGTCGTTGCGCGAGCGCCGTTTTGGGTTACCGGTTCGATTGGAAGTGTCATCAACAATGCCGCGGGAAATGGTCGACTACCTGACTCATGCTCTGGGTATTGAGGCAGACGATGTCTACGAAATCGACGGACTGTTGGACGTACCGAACCTGATGGAATTGTACGGAGTCGACAAGCCTGAGCTCAAAGACAAACCTCTGAAAGCGCACGTATCCGTTCCGCTCCGCAAGAAGGAATCACTTTTCGAGACAATAAAGAAACAGGATCAGTTGCTGCACCATCCTTACTCGTCGTTCGGCACCGTCACGGATTTCATTCAGGCTGCTGCTCACGATCCGAAGGTACTTGCAATCAAAATGTGCCTTTACCGGACCGGCCAGAACTCGCCAATTCCACAGGCATTGATCGAAGCGAGCGAACGTGGCAAGCAAGTCACTGCGGTCGTGGAAATCAAAGCTCGTTTCGACGAGGAGAACAATATCGAGTGGGCGAAGCGACTGGCTGAATCAGGTGTCCACGTCGTTTACGGTTTGGTGGATCTCAAAACGCACAGCAAGGTCACGCTGGTCGTGCGTCGCGAGGAGGATGGCCTCCAGACCTACACCCACATCGCGACTGGTAACTACAACCCAACCACTTCCAGGTTGTACACAGACCTCGGATTGCTGACGAATGATTCTGTCATTGGAGATGATGCTACTGATCTGTTCAACTTCCTGACCGGCTTTTCAATGCAGAAAGAATATAGCCGGTTGATAGTTGCGCCAGTGAACCTTCGCGATCGCATGACCGCCTTGATTGAACGTGAAACCGAACATGCTGTGGCAGGACGTCCGGCTCGTATTGCAGCGAAAGTAAATCGACTGACTGACATTGACATCATCGAGGCGCTCTATCGTGCGTCACAGGCAGGCGTAAAAATCGATCTAATTGTTCGCGGCGCGTGTATGCTTCGACCAGGCGTGGCTGGTTTATCACAAACAATCCATGTGAGAAGCATAGTCGGCCGCTTCCTTGAACACAGCCGGATCTTCTATTTCGAGAATGGCGGAGATGAAGATGTTTACATTGGTTCCGCCGACTGGATGACTCGCAATCTGGATCGGCGCGTTGAAGTCGTGGCGCCCGTTCTCGATCCTCACATAAAGAGGTATTTGAAAGATACTGTGCTGGGAGCTTACTTACGCGACAACGTGAAGGCCCGGGTCATGAACTCGGATGGGACCTACGAGCACCCGCAGATTGGCGTCGGCGAAGAGCCATTAAACAGCCAATCATTCTTTGAAGGCGAAAACAGTTGTCCCGCTGTAGGACGTGTCCATTCGATGAAGAGAAGACGATTGTGGGCAAAGCAATATCGTGAATCGTGAATCGCGGATTGGTCACATCAGCAGATCCTCGTGAGTCGCAGTCGTTAGTCGGAAATAGTCCACGCCATTCAAGTCCTCGGACTTACCCACAACACAGAAAGGATGCTTGAAACATGAACCGGGTGAGTTTTGGTGTATTGATTACTTTCATCGTTATCCTTTTAGGCACTGGTTTCTTCGCTTACGTCATGCGTGATCACGCGGAACCGGCCGGAAGTACCGTAGCGCCACCCTCGGCCTCGCCCGGCGCAACAACTTCGCAGCAGTCTGTTGAACAACGCCGGAAAGAAGGTCCGCTACTGTGGGAGGTGTTTGGGCCAGACGCGTCCGGACTATTGCCCGCCAACTACTCACAGTGGGAAGCGAGCGCAGCCAGAATTGCTTTACGTTTTTCACTGGCGGCGTTCCTAGCTGTGCTACTTGCTTTCCGGCCTCGGCGCGGACTTTCGGTCAGCCGGCGCAACCCGTTCGTGGCCCAAACGCAGATTCTGATGGCTGTGGTCGCGGCAGGAATGATGATGGTTGTAGGTGATAGTGCCGCCCGAGCCTTCGGAATTTTTGCGGCAGCGTCACTCGTCCGCTTCCGAACGAACATTCGCGATCCGAAGGAAATTACCGTCCTGTTGATCTGCCTCGGCGTCGGCCTCGCAGCAGGAGTGGGACGCTGGGACATGGCTCTTATCCTGACGCTTTTCTCGCTGCTGGCCCTATCGGTCCTTGAATACTTCGAGCAATCTCAGGTCTTCCGGTCGATGGAGGTGAAGGTCGAGACACGCAATGTTGAGAAGACGAATGAAGTGTTGATGAAACTGTTCGCCCGACATGGCTTTGACGGGGAGCTTCGCGAGCTCAATCGGGAGGATGAAGACGATCCCATGGGCAAAATTGTCTACCTGGTAAATCTGAGTACCAACATCAGCACGAGTAAGTTGAGCGACGAGATATTGTCAAAGGACGCCGAAAATGTCGATACCGTCGAGTGGGATCAGAAAGAGAGCACAACTTATCTCTATAAGTGAATCTGCTGCGGAATTTGGCCACAGATAAGATGGATCAGAAAGTACTAGATAGCTAAGAATTGACCGCACCTCTTTTCTGATCTGTGTTATCCGCGTTTATCTGTGGCCAAATTTCCCTTAGCTCTGTTGATTGAACGTTTACAATACACTAGACTGAAAACTTGTTCTGTTACTGACAACAGTGGGTGCCTAAACGGTTGAAAACTCTAATACTGCTGAGACATGCCAAATCCAGCTGGAAGGACGAAAGTCTGGAAGATATTGAACGACCTCTCAACGACCGGGGCGTACGCGCGACCGAGGTAATCGGAAATTACATTCGTAAACACAAGATAGTCCCTGACCTTGTGATTAGCTCTCCCGCCACCAGAGCGCGTCAGACTGCTGATTTAGTACTCAAAGCCGCGCGACTCAAACTGCAGCCCAGATTTGACGAGCGAATCTATGAAGCCAGCGCACATCGATTGCTAGAAGTCATTTCGCAGGTCGAGGACGCTGCGGACAGGGCTATGCTCATCGGGCATAATCCTGGATTTGAAGAGTTGGTCGAGGAGTTGACGGGGGAATTCCAGCGAATGCCCACGTGTGCGCTCGCGTGCATAGAATTTAATATTGAGAAATGGAACAAGGCGCGGCCCGGCGAAGGAAATTTGAAGTGGTTGGTCACTACAAAGAAATTGAAGCGCGCGGAATAGAGGAACAGAGGACTGGATGAAGAGTCGGACTATTGTAGTTGGTGACATTCATGGTTGTTATGACGAGCTGATGGAGTTGCTCGAAAAAGCTAATCTCGGCGAACAGGATCGCGTCGTTGCCGTCGGCGATCTAATTACGAAGGGGCCGAAGAGTCGCGAGGTGCTCGAGCTGTTCATGACCGATGCCCGGTTCTCTACGGTAATCGGAAATCACGATTTGGCATTGCGCCGTCGCTGGAACGGCGAGGACATTGAGCTAAAGCCTGCGCAGAAAGAGACGCACAAGGAACTTAAATCCGAGAAGGACGCCTACGCCACTTTCTTTAACCGGTTACCGTTCACGATCGATCTTGATACCCACCTCGTTGTCCATGCCGGCTTCCGTCCAAACGTGGAGCTCTACTCTCAAACCACAGGTGACATGACGAGAATCCGGACTCTGGGAGCGGATCGCGAGAGCGAAGAGGGAACGCCCTGGTACCACGTTTACCACGGAGAAAAGATTGTTTTGTTTGGCCATTGGCCGGCGCCCGAGCCGCGGCGAGGCAAAAAAGCAATAGGACTCGATACCGGCTGTGTCTATGGCTACAACTTGACTGCGTACATTATCGAGACCGACGAGTTCGTGAGCGTTGAGGCGAAGCGTGCCTACGACGAGTCATGACCTTAGATTCAGAAAAGTACGCATCCTTTCTAACTCGGCCGCTAGTTCACGCTTGAACGCTCGATCACGCGGTGGATGCGATGCTACGTACCCGAACTGCGATTCGAGTTTCTCGTCCTTTACCGACACGTTGGCCCACCCGATCACCTGATCGCGCCATAACAGAGGCATAGCATAGTAACCAAGCTTGCGCTTCAACGCTGGTGTGTAGGCCTCGAAACGGTAAACCCAGCCCCACAACGTCTCGAACCGCTCACGATCGTTGACTACTGGATCAAACGGTGCGAGGAATCGAACCATATCTGAAGATGAAGCGGACAGCGGATCCTCATTCGCGGGCCAGTACCACTCGTTGCCGACGACGTAAGCATGTGCGAGCCGGTCTTTTGCTCTGAGGAGCGCATCCTTTAGCTCTGCCTTCCATTGGGGTACTGCATATCGAAGCCGCCGCACGAAGTAGGACAAGTTGACGGCTGGTAACGGTGCATAGATACGTACGACAGTATCAACCAGTGCGTCGATACGACTGTGGCGCTCGTTTCGATCCATGGATGCGGAATCTTGTTGACGAGCCGCGTAGATACGAATGCCTTTTTCACGTCGCACGACTCGGACAAGGCCGTTGTAATGCATTGCCTCCAGCAGGTGCGTTGTTGCATTGGACGAGCCACCCCACCAGTTGGTCACTGTGCCGTGTGAAAAATACTCGTCGACTTCGCGAGGGTGCACTACTCCGCGTTCCTGGATGAATTCGAGCAGGAGCTTTGCTCGTTTACGCTGAGCCATCGGCATCGCGAAAGATATGTTATGGGCCGGCAGGCTCGTGTCGGACCGTGGATGCATCAGCTTGTGTAGCGACCTCGCCACGAAACCGTAATTGACGAAGACGTCTTCTTCGATATCCAAAGACGCGTAGCGGCGCTCGAGATCGCCGGCGCGATAATTAGTTACTCGATGCCTGAGAATCAGGTCCTGGGCACGGGCCGGCGCCCGAATTGGATCCGCTTGAACGAACTCCATTCTGTTGAGTGCCCGTTTGAGCGTTGTCGACCTGAAGAAATTCCGCGCGACGGTAAATCGCCGCAATTCATTCAGTGTGATCGACATGAGGGATAATAATTCGACCGCAGTACTACGGCTTACAACTCGCTCGGTGGCAAATCTCTATTTGCTGGGCCGTTAATGACCCCTCCAAGAGAATCGTAACGTGAACCATGACAAGGGCAGTCCCACGTCTTCTCAGCGGAATTCCACGTGACGATGCATCCAAGATGAACACACAGTGCGGACAAAGTGTGGATGCCTCCGTTCTCGTCGCGATAGACGGCGACTTTAGACACACCGGTCCTGATTACTGCACCTTCACCGCGCGGTATGTCATCAACTGAATCAACGTCACCCGGCGTTAGCAGATCGGTATACTGCGCGGCGACGTTAATATTCTCCTGAGCAAAGTCTTTAGCGGCGACGAGGGTCTTGCGAGATGGATCATAGATATCAGTCCATGGATTCTGGCGGCCGCTGATTAAATCCGAGAGCAAGATTCCGGCAATTGTTCCGTGCGTCATTCCCATTCCTGAATCGCCAGTAGCGATGTAGACATCGTCGTCGCCTGGATTAAGCCCGATGAAAGCGAGACCATCAACAGGTTCCATAACCTGACCGGACCAACGGAATTCAATGCCTTCAATGGGAAACCGATTGCGCGTCCATTGCTCGAGTTTGCCCCAGCGTTGGCTGCCATCATGTTTTTGTCCCGTTTTATGATCCTCGCCGCCGACAATGAGAATGTCGTAATCCGCGCCTTTTTCGATCCTGATGTAGTGATAGGGGTCCCACAAGTCCGCAGGCGCGTCCCAGAGAAGAATGTTCGGAACGGATCCGCGTTCCACACGAGCGCCAATGACGTATGTCGTGTAAGGTGCCTGTTTGGTGTGTATCGCAACAAGATCGTTAATCGGACAATTGGTTGCCACGACAACAGCTTCGGAAGTGATCGTATGTCCGTTAGTAGTCGTCACTCGACAGTTGGAGCCGTTCTCGATCGAGTCGGCGTGCGTGCCCGTGTAAATCTGCCCACGATCACGCTCTATAGCTCGCGCCAATCCCGTGAGGTATTTCAAAGGATGAAATTGACCCTGGCGCGGGAAATGGAGACATGGACCCGTATCGAAACTCTTTAGCGGAGCGTGCTCCAGCCGCTTAACTTGTCCCAACCCTGCCCGGTGAGCGGCAGGCAATTCGTCATCTAAAACTTTCATTCGTCCATCGGGAGGGATGAATAGATACCCATCAACGCGCTCAAACTCACAATCGATATTCTCCGTTTGAACAATCTGTTCAACTCGATCGATAGCAGCCGTATGACTTTGAGCCGCGAGTTGCGATCCTTTTTCGCCAAATAGGCGCTCGAGTTCGTAAAAACGATCATCGAGAGCATTCGTTAAGTGCGCTGTGGTCCGGGCAGTCATACCGCCGCCGATTGGCCCATCGTCGAGGACAATTACGGAGTTGCCTTCCTTTGCCAGCAGGTACGCAGTTGTCAGACCAGCAATGCCGGCGCCAACAATGCAAACATCAGCGGAGATATCTTTGTTGAGTGTAGGTTCAGACGGTGGGTTGGCAGTTGCGGCCCAAACTGAAAGAGTCGTTCCCGAAGTTGGTTTCATGAGTCCCCTCCTTGAAACTTGTGTTGACGGCGGAATTGTGCGGGGGGACGATGAAATTCTCTCTTGAAGGCACGGTTGAATGCTGCTTCTGATCCATAACCCACTGCGGCAGCAACTTCCGCTACGCTGTCATCAGTAGACTCCAGAAGTTCGGCTCCGAGCTTCAAGCGCCATCGAGCCAGGTATGCCATTGGCGATTCACCAATGAAATGGCGGAAGCGGTCAGCCAGCCGGGTTCGTGATAGGCCAACCTCTCTCGCCAATTTCACAATGGTCCAGGGGTAAGCAGGGTCCTTGTGCAGCAGTGCGAGTGCTTGACCGATGGCGGGATCACGTGCGGCTGCTAGCCAGCCACTCTCATCGGCCGGTAAATCTTTAATGTACCGACGCAGGGTCTCAACGAACAGCAGTTCTGCCAGTTTAGCAAGTACGGCGGAACCACCCGCATTAGATCCGTTTCCCTGACTGACTGAGAACTTGATTGAATGCTCGAGCCACTGATCGGAAGCATCTTCAATGACATGGACTTTAAGCAACGGAGGCAGACCGGCAAGAAACACTTCGCTGAGTCTTGGATCGCAAGCCATGAATCCGCAGACGAAGCGGGTGATCTCGCCACCGCCTCCGAACGTAACTACTTTCATGCCGTCCTTAAGATTCTTCGCGAACGTTTGGAACGAGTCGATGGGTTGTTCCGGGGTACCATTGCCTAAAAAGTGAGCGTCCGCGTGCGGGAGAACGATGATGTCGCCGGCAGTCAATTCCTCGCGTCGTCCGTCCGGCAGCTTTGCATATGCGCGTCCTTCGGTTAAGAAGTGGTAGAGAATCAGATGCTGTCCTTGTGGCGAAAGATAAGGTGCAGCGGTCGACCCCGACGAGCGAAGGCACCACGGCGCAGAAAACTCTGCGTTAAAGAACAGCGCGCCTTCAAGCTTGACGCCTTTCAGAATCTCGGAAAGCACGTCCATCTTAGATACCTTCGCTTAAGCTGAGCATTTGCATCAAGAATACGGGACGAACAATCAAGTCTTCAAGAGGCCATTCGGCGTATTGTTGAATGGACCAGACGGTGTGTTGTCATACGAAAGGAGATTGATATGAGTCGTCGCGCCGAATTACTTGCAGATCGCATTGAGGAAGGTGCTCGCGGCCTCGCAACTTTTGCCGAAGGTTTGTCTGAAGCAGAATGGAACACCCCGGTGTCAGCTACTGATCGCCGTACGATCGGTGTCATTGTGCATCATGTCGCCACGGTTTATCCGCTCGAGATCGGGGCTGCACGAGCGATCGCCGGCGGACATGCAGTTACTGATGTGACATGGGATGGTATCGCGCAGATGAATGCGAAACACGCGGCAGATCAGACATCGGTATCGAAAGGCGCTGCCCTTGAATTATTGCGGACAAACAGCCGTGCGGCAGCCGCCGCAGTCAGCTCATTTACAGATGAGGAGTTGGATCGGGCTGCGCCTTTCTCGCTCAGCTTTGGCGCCCCAATGACTGCACAGTTCGTGATTGAAGATCACGCCCTCCGGCACAGCTGGCACCATCTAGCTCGGATTAGAAAAGCCGTCAGACGATGAGGTTCGGGGGATCCGCTGTTTGCACTGGGAGCGCGGGCGTCTCGCCCGCATCCTGCCGGAATCTCGATGCGTTGCGGGCGAGACGCCCGCTCTCAGTGCAAACAGACCACTACTCAGTTTTCGGGCCTAGAAAGAGAACAATTCTGAGGGTCGGCCGGTTGTTTTGACCTTTCCTTGCTCCAGTACTACGGCTTGAGAGCCCAGCCGCATCGCTTCTGTGATGTTATGAGTAACGTAGACAAACGGTATTCCTACTCGGGCTTGCGCTGCAGCGATCTCGTCAAGTAAGCCTGATCTCGTTTCGACATCAACTGCTGAAAGCGGTTCATCGAGGAGCACTACCAGGGGGTCGGACGCCAGCGCACGCGCAAGTGCGATTCGCTGCTGCTCGCCGCCGGACATGTTCTCAGGATACCGGTGACGGATGTGATCTACCTTGAACAATGCCAACATGCTCAAGGCTCTTTCCCGACGTGAGGCCGTTGATGGGTCCTTGACGCCGTAGCTCACGTTTTGTTCAGCAGTGAGGTGCGGAAACAAAGCGTAATCCTGAAAGACGTAGCCGACGCGGCGCTCTTGAATTGACACATCAATCCGCTCGTCAGAATCAAAATAAGTTTTGTCGCCGACGTTGATTTTGCCTTGATCAGGTTTGATTATTCCCGCAATCGCGCGCAGTGTGGTTGTTTTTCCCGAGCCAGACGGACCAAACAGGATCGTTATTCCATCCTCCGTTGCAAACCTCACATTGAGCGCAAAACTCCCGCTTTTGTCTGACTCGAGACGTTTCTGGATGTCCACTTGCAAACGCTTGAGACTAATAGCGCAATGCTCCTTTGGAAAGTTTGCTCGTGAGATATACAGCTGCAACCGAAATTCCGGTCAAAATTAACGCCAGTGCAGTGGCGCGACTATCCTCTCCGCTGATTACAGCTTCATAGATTGCGAGCGGCATAGTCTGTGTTTTACCCGCAATGTTACCGGCAAGCATGAAAGTGGCGCCAAACTCTCCTAATGCGCGTGTGAAGCTGAGTACGATTCCGGCAAGAATACCTCGCCTCGCGAGTGGCAAAGTAATCAACAGAAACGTTGCGAGCTGACTTTTCCCGAGCGTGTATGACGCGATTTCATATTGTCGGTTGACGCTCTCGATCGCCGCGCGGGAGGAGAGCACCATCAGTGGCAGCGCCAGCACGACGGCCGCGATAACTGCAGCTTGCCAGGTAAAAGTAACTGTCCATCCGGTGAGGTTGTAGATTGGTCCACCAAGTAAACCATGCCGGCCGCACAGTACGATCAAATAAAAGCCTGTGACTGTCGGTGGCAAAACGAGCGGTAACGTGAAGAAAGAAGCCAGCAACTCGCGTCCGGGAAACCGAGCTTTCGCGAACAGTAACCCCAAACCAAGTCCCACGACCGTGATGATCAACGTGGCCACACTGACGACGAGAACTGACAGCTTAAACGGTTCCCAAATCATTTCTTACTTAACTGGCGTAAACCCATGCTTCGCGAGGATGCTCTGTCCCTCGCTACTCAATACAAGATCAATAAACTTCCGGGCAGATTCCTGTCGCTGGCTATCTTTGATTATCGCTATCGGATAGACGACTGGATCGTGTGTGTCATCAGCGGCTCGTGCTACTAACTTAATCTTGTTAGGTACAGTTACAGTGTCAGAAGAATAGACGATGCCCGCGTCGACTTCGCCGCGAACTACGTAGTCAAGTACTTGCCGAACATCCTCGGCGTGGATGAGCTTTGCTTGAATGTCGGGCAACAGCTTAAGTCTTGTGAGCGTTTGTTCAGTGTACTGGCCCGCGGGCACCGTCTTTGGATTACCAACAGCGATCTTCTTGATGTCGGTTCTCGTGAGGTCTGCAAAGGATGACAGCGGTTTACCATTTAATGGCTCGATTAAGACTAGTGCATTGCGGGCAAAATCGACTCTGGTGGCCAAAACGATCAAATTCTTACTTGCCAAATCATCCATCTGTTTGGCGCCGGCACTCGCGAAAACGTCTGCGGGTGCACCTGACTCGATCTGTTTCTGGAGAGCTCCGGATGCTCCGTAATTGAAATGCACCTTTGTGGCTGTGCGCTGTTGATTGAGTTGGCCGATCTCGTTGAACGCATCCTTCAGGCTTACGGCTGCGGAAACAATCAACTCTTTACGACTGTCAGGCGCATTCGATCGACATCCCGTGAGGAGGAAGACAAGAAGCGCACTCAGGAGCAGAACGGCACTGATTGTTCTGTGCACAGACTTGATCATCTCAGTAATGTAGACCCTTAACCGTTCTGCGGCGGTTTAGTCAAACGATATCTGCAAACTGTATACGAATTAATACGAATTCACGTGAGGGAGGAGAGAAGCAGCATCAATGGCTTACGAAGCTTGTTGGGCGAGGTGCTCCTTTGATGCTGACCGGTAGTTTTGGGGCGCAACAGACTTTTGCCAGTCGTTCGCGATCGCGCTGCATCTCCTGGTCACTGGCCAACCACTCCATTACGTCTTTCAAAACGCGAGCTGCCGCAGGATCGTCAGGTTCCGCCATCTGGTAGTGCATCCATGGACCCTCACGCCTAGCGCTCACGATTCCGGCGCGGCGCAAATATGCAAGGTGCCGGCTGATCTTTGGCTGATTTGTTTTGAGGATCTCTACAAAGAAACAGACGCACACTTCATCTGTGCCCATCAGATTCAGCAGCCGTAACCGCGTGCGATCAGCGAGTGCCCGGAAAAATAGTTCCTTGTCAAATCCCGTTTGCCTACTTGCCATGGCTTCGCATCTTAACACATCCCTCGCATATATGGCTTGACATATATCACGGCCTTGTGGATAATGCCGGATATTCGCCTACGCGTATATGCCCGATAGAAAGTGCGCGCGGGGCAGTGGATAGACAAACTTAAGGAGTCGAGCCATGACCAGCGAATTACAAATACAGGCATTGAAAGCGCACCTTGCACTGAATGTTCAAAACGTCGAACGCAGCATTGAGTTCTACAAGAAAATGCTCGGTATCGAGCCGAGCAAGGTGCGAAATGGCTATGCTAAGTTCGATGTGCAGAATCCACCATTGAACCTGACCCTCAACGAACACCGGTTCACCGAAAGGGGAGCGCTCTCGCATCTGGGGATCCAGGTTGCTTCAACCACCGATGTACTGGCGATGCGTGAAAAGTGGGCCATAGCCGGGCTTATTACCCGGGATGAAATGCAGACCAATTGCTGTTATGCGTTACAGGACAAGACGTGGGTGCGAGATCCTGATGGCAACGAATGGGAAGTTTTTGTGGTGCTTGAGGATAATCTGGCCGAAGGTGATCCGTGCGAGTGTGGAGACAAAGTCGCGCAAGTAAGCGACACAAGTCAAGCTAAGTTGGTTTCGTGCTGTGCGGCAACCGCTGTCACCGTCACCCGCAATTTTGATTGATGTCCTAAGCACAAACATGCGCGCGTGGACCTACGAGCTTCCGAACGGCAAGTTGGAGCAATTCCAGGTTGCTGTGCAGAATTAAGTCTTTCTTACTGTGGTCGAAGAAACCACTCGCGCGTGTTTTCGGAATTAGTTCTGACTTTGAAGGCTTCGCTTCCGGTCGCTTCCACTGCCAAATCGTAGGAGTACTGACCGCTGAGTTGGGGGTGCAGCAAAGCAGGGCGAGTCCACTTGCCTGTCCCGTCGCGTGAGACTACGTAGACCCTTTCGTCTTTTGAAAAGGCAATCAAAATCCTTCCGGATCTCGGATGGATAGCCGCAGCCCATGTTCGTGGAACTCCCGGAACCACGCGGACTTTACGGCCGAAACCCTGAGGGCTCCACTCCAAGTGAAACACTCCCATACCGGGTGCGTTCTTGTTTACGCTTTCATCACACCAGTTCCACACAAGATTAACCTTGTCACTCTGGGCTCCTGTCCAAGGATGAGACCACGACGTAAATCCACGACGATCGATCTGCCAGGCAGAAATCCACTTGCCGCTCTTGAGATCGCCAATTACCCAGTACAGATCCAGCCGATTAAACTGAAAGATGTTTACGTCTGCTACAACCAGGTGGACCATGCCCCGGCTATCGATCGCAAAGTGATGCGGAGCCGTAGCATGAGAGCCGATGTCGCGGAAGAATAGCAGTATCCTAATACGGCTCGCTTCACGCTTGCCTATGTAGACATCTTGTGGGTTATAAACGTAACCATGATGAGTTCCATATCGTTGACGCGTGTTCATTGGTGTTGAGACGAACCGCTTATCCGGAATGATTTTGTATTCGTCGCGCCCGGAAAATGCTTCGTAGAGAGTTCCATCCGGAGCCCGCGCTTCAACAAGCGGCCTTCGTTCGTAATACGGTAACGGTGCTGGGCCGGTTGGCGGTTGTTCTCTAACCGAGAATCTGAATACCGGAGCGTCAGCTGGTACTTCGTCGAATCCGGTCAATCCCTGAGGTGAGGGGAAATCCTCGACGGCAACCCCTAGCAGTTTTGCCGTCTGGTTGCGCTCAAATTCCGTATCTTCCTTCGAGACCGTCTCATTCTGCTGACTCGGCACATCGGTCGTTGGGAAGGATCGCTGGTCTGAGTTACTGCCAAAGATCTTGTTCGTGAGGACGACGGAAGTGAGAGCCGCTAAAAGGATCAATATGAAGCGCCACATAGCTAGTTCGTTATCTTAACTAACCGCCATTATGAAAAGAAACAACTAATTCGGGAGCCGCGTGAAGCGAGTCATCAAAGAACTAAGAAATGTGCTTCTTATCGTCGTCGGGATTTTCTCGGCGGCATTTGGGTTGAAAGGATTCCTGCTTTCAAGTCACTTCATAGACGGTGGTGTGACTGGCGTATCAATGCTCCTCGCCGCTGTGCTCCAGCTTCCTTTGTCAGTCCTGATCCTGGTCATCAACATCCCCTTCGTGACTCTTGGCCTTCGGCAGATCGGGCTCAAGTTCGCGGTCAGGAGCACACTGGCAATTGCGGGGCTTTCGTTGTGCCTTCAATTTGTTAAGTTTCCTGATGTCACACCGGACAAACTCCTGACCGCCGTGTTCGGAGGCTTCTTCATTGGCGGCGGAATTGGCTTAGCTATCCGCGGTGGCGCCGTACTGGACGGCACCGAGATCGCAGCGTTGTTAGTCAGCAAGAAGAGCAATTTGCTCAGAGTCGGCGACGTTATCCTGATCTTCAACATCTTCATCTTCCTTGCTGCAGCTTTCGTTCTCGGTATCGAATCATCTCTCTACTCGATACTGACCTACGCAGCAGCATCGAAGACGATCGATTTCATCGTTCACGGCATCGAGGAATACACGGCAATCTTGATCATCTCTACGAAAGGCGAGGAGATCAAAGAAACGATCATGGATTCGCTGAACCGTGGAGTTACGGTGTTTAAAGGGGGTGGCGGTGTGGGCAGCAGGGGGGTCGGTGAGCTCGATCAATCAATCCTTTACTGTGTAGTGACCAGATTGGAAATCGGAAAAGTAAAGGATGTTGTGAAACAGATTGACCCGGCCGCATTCATTACTACCCACGCTCTTTCGGATGTTGAGGGTGGATTAATAAAGCGTCCGTTGGTGCACTGATCTAAAAAGGGCCGCTCGAAACCGAGCGGCCCTAATTAGTAAACAGGTAACGCGACGATTACTTATTCCCTATTGCGGCGACACTGGCACTTGCTTGTTTCGCCTGGAACTGTTGCCAGTAGTCAACCACGAAATCCTTCTGCTTTCCGTGTCCGAAACCTGAGCCGAAATCGTACTGGTTCATCTCGGTTAACGCCTGCTCAAGATTCCAATTATTGTGATTGAAGCGATAGACAGCTCCCATCACTCCTGTGCGATGACGGCCGCCCGCACAGTGCACGAAAAACTTACCAGTCGCTGGGTCGTCGACGACTCTCAAAAACTCATTAATTTGCTCCATGGACGGGTAACTCTTATCAACCATGGGAATGTTCACGTAGCGTAGGCCGGCAGCCTCCACCGCAGGCTGTTCGGATTCCCGCGAATTGTCGGTGAGGTCAATTATGGTTCGAACGCCAAGTTCGGCGAGCGCCTTATAGTCTTCTTCTTTCGGACGAGCGCCACGATAGAACCGATCGTCCATCTGTCCAAAATTCTTGATCTTTACATTGGGGAACTTTTCGTTCTTTCCCTTGCCGAATGAAACGGATGAAAAGGCTAAGAGCAGAGTAAGCGTCGCGATAAGGGCGGGCGAAAACCTTCTATTAAACTTCACTCAAAAAATCCTCCTGTTAAACTGCGGTACTACGAGGGCCTTAATCGGACCATATACGCCGAAAGTTTACTTGATTTCAAACTTTCGGGGAACGAAAAAGACAACGAAAACGACTGACTTTTTAGTTTCTTCTTAACGAACCAAAAACTAAGACGCCTCAACCACTGATCCAGTTGCTCGGTTCCTGGCCGCGATTTCTCCCCGTAAAACTATGCAATCGTATTGATCGCGCTTGAGCATATACGACCCTAAGCGGACTAAAAGCGACCACCCCAAGCGGTCAGAAAGCAACATACCCTGCTGAATTCCTTAGAACCAGTGAGGAGATGCGCAAATTCGTTCTGTGATGTAGAATGCAGCCCAGTTGGCAGGAAATATAGATCGATGAAGATGCAATCAGTCTCAAGTATTAGCGCTATCCGGTCAATCGCAATTATTCGTCCAGCCTGTTACTGCGCCTGTAGTTAGGCCAACTCCATTCTGGCGTTGGCCCTTTCCATATCAAATTTCCTTATTAATGCGTGAGTGAGTCTTCACTTGCTTAGGCACACCATTCAAAGTGGTGCGCTGGCGTAGCCGTTGACTCATTTCACGGATGAGATGGCTTCAGAGCAAAAGGAAGAATTCATTATGAACAGCGAGCAATTACGAGACAGAAGGTATACGCCAGTAAACATAGCGACATCGAGCGACCCTGGTTCTTCCCTTGAGTTGTTCACTCGAATCCCCAGATTGCGTTTGTTAAATCTGAATACACCGGTTGAACGACTCGATAGGCTTAGACAAAAAATACCTGGCGCGCCTGAGCTTTGGATAAAGCGAGACGACCTGACCGGTTACCTGAGTGGAGGAAACAAGTTGCGAAAGCTCGAGTATGTGATGGCTCAGGCGTTGTCCGCAGGAGCAACCACGGTTGTTACGACGGGTTCAATCACTTCAAACCTGACTCGAACCACGGCCCTGGTGGCGCGGCGACTTGGTTTGAAGTGCGAACTCGTGCTCAGCGGTGCCGATCCGAGGTTTGCCCGTCCGAACTGGCGCGTAGCAGAGCTGCTCGGAGTCGCCGTTCACAGTGTCGTTTCGAGGGCCCATCGAGCTCGCAGGCTCAACGAAGTTGCACGAGACCTGGAGAAACGCGGCGAGCGGGTGTACCGGATTCCACTCGGTGCATCGAACGAGGTCGGATCGTTTGGAATGGTCGCAGCTTTCGAGGAGCTCGGGATTCAGCAATTGGAAATCGGCCAGCAATTCGATGCAATCGTTTTCGCGACATCTTCAGGAGGGACACAAGCGGGTCTCGAGGTAGGGAAGCGACTGTTCAACTATCACGACCTGCGTCTAATCGGAATCAGCGCAGACGATCCGCAGGAGACGATCAGAGAGAACGTTCTGAAAGCGGTGGAACCGATGCTTTCCACACTCCGGCATTCCGATGTGCCTGCGTCGCGTGAGCTCGTTGTGGACGAAAACTTCATTGGAGCGGGATACGGAGTGCCAAGCGCTGAATCGCAGGAAGCAGCCACACTCTTCGCAGACACGGAAGGAATACTGTTGGATCCAGTCTATACAAGTAAGGCTGCTGCCGGCTTGATCGCCTACTGCCGTGAGGGAAGATTCGAAGAGACGGACAAAGTTCTCTTCTGGCACACCGGAGGATTGTTGACACTGTTTTGAGACGGCCGGCGAGTAATTCTGATTACGGCAGGTGGCCCACGCGTCGCAGGATATCGGTGAAGCGTTTATCAGAACGCAGGCTGTCCAGCATGGGATCCACCTTCAGAACATTCCGCCCGCCCCGAGCTTGGAGATTATGCGGTATTGGCGAAGGTTAAGCTGGGGGAGTGCTTCCTCCATAGCTTTTCGCTGACTGACTGAGGCACTAATTGAAACCGTGCTGATCTTAACGACATCGCTCCAATGACGCCAGAGTTAGACGTCGACCCATATCGGAAACAGATTCACAATCTAAACGTTATCCGTAACAGAAGGAAGATTTTTGTCACGATGTGGCTCTTAATGTCAGTAGAACAGAAGGAATCAAAGTCACGGTGAACGAAATCACTAGCCTGGTCACAACCGTCCGGGACTTTTCGCGCCGGGTCGAGGAGAGACACGAAGCGTTTGCTGCGCTGGTGAAGAGATATCAGGACATGGCGTTCGCCTGCGCTTACGCGGTGCTGGGCGATTTCTATCTCGCCGAGGACTGTGCGCAGGAGGCTTTTGTTACGGCATGGCAAAGCCTCGACCAACTCCGCGCGCCTGAAGCGTTTGCCGGATGGCTCAGGCGGATAGTGTTGACGAAATGTAATCGCCTCGTCCGCGGGAAACGAGTGCAGATTCTGCCCCTGGAATTGATTACTCCGGTCGCATCAAACGAAGGCGACCCTCAATCCAAAGCAGAGCGCGGTGACCTAAGCCGCAAGGTGTTGGCTGCCATCCGCGAGTTACCCGAACACGAAAGGCTCGCAACGACTTTGTTCTACGTCAACGGGTATACACAAACTGAGATTAGCCATTTCCTGGATGTTCCCGAGACGACTGTAAACAAGCGGTTGTACTCTGCGAGACAACGTCTCAAAAACAATGTGACGCTCGACATGTTACGAAAGGATCTCCAGCAACGCCGTCCTTCGCGCAACGAGTCGTTCGCTGACAAGCTGGTTGCCAGGCTGCGGCCGTTCGCCTCGCAAGATTGGACGACCATTTCGACAATTACCTCGTCCGTAAACCTCGGAGACGCGCAAGAGGGTGAACAATGGTTGCGTCGTCGGCAAGAGTTTAACGAGGCAAGATACATGCGACGACATTACGTCGCCGAACACTCTGAGACCGGACAACTGCTCGGATACGGATCGATCGAGCAAACGATTTATCGGCCTCGATACAGATTGATCCTGGTGATCGAACCCCGCTGGCTGAGAAACGGCGTCGGTGAACTTCTGCTCGAACGGCTCATGCAAGACTTGCGCGACGTCGACGCGGTCACGGTTACGTTCCGCGACTACGAATCGTCAAACGAAATTCAGGACTTCCTCAAGCAGCAAGGTTTCGGAGAAATAATGCGAGTCAACGATCTGAGGTTGGATCTGAAGGACGTCGACGCCTCGAGCTGGTCGACGGCGGTTGATCACGTCAAGGACCAGGGAATCTGCATCAGCACGCTGAGCCAGGAAAGGAAACTCGTCCCGCAGTACGTTGAGAAGCTTTACGCCTTAACGAGCACCCTTCGGCTCGAAGATCCGGCAGAAGGTTCCTTTGCACCTCCAAAATATTACGAGCGCGAGGCACGACTTTGGCTGGAACAACCTTATGTACTTCCGGACGGCTACTTCATTGCAAAAGACGGCGACGAGTACGTCGGTTTAGCGGAGCTCAGTTTACTTGATGCGTTACCCCACGGTGCGTCTTTCAGCTTCAGCGGTGTGAGACGTGAATACCGTCGACGCGGAATCGCAACGGCCTTGAAAGTGTGCGCCATCGAATGGGCGAGGGAACAGAACTTTCGTACGATTCGCGCCTTCAACCATCCAGCTCATTCGTTGGTGTCGACACTCAACAAGAAGCTGGGCTTTGAACAGAAGTTCAGTTACGTCACGCTCGAAAAGTGTTTGAGGGCTGTTGTCAGCATAGACCCGAAGATTTACGACGAGTACTCAGGTCGTTATCAGGATGCTGAGAAGAGATCCGATCTGATTTTTACAGTAGCGAATGAGAGCGGACATCTGACAGTTGAATGCATTGGTCAAAAAGTAGAGCTTTTTCCCGAATCCACAAGCAAATTTTTCTGCAAACCTTTCTACGGTGAATTCAATTTCCTCAGGGACCAAAACGGCAGGGTTACTTTTCTTGATTCACGGGTGCGAGGCCCGGATCAAGCCGAATCAATTCTTCACGCAACCAAGATAGCGTAACGCGGCTGTCCTCTGAATAAGAGATGCCGTCGAGGAGTCTACGATGATTAGAAGACTATTTCTGTTCATTCTCGTCTCTTTTCTGGTTCTGTGCGGCATCCGCGTGTCAATGCGCACTATAGCCGCTAGTTACCAAACGGCTTCACGACCAAAGACTGCGGAAGAAGTTTACAAGAACATCAAAATACTTAAGGGTGTACCTGCGTCGGAGTTCGAAGGCAACATGGCCTTCATCTCAGGAGCGCTGGGAGTGCGATGCAGTTATTGTCACGTTAATGCTTTCGAAAAGGATGAGAAGCCGGCTAAGCAGACAGCCCGCAAGATGATTCAAATGGTCCTGGATCTCAACAAAGGAAGCTTTAACGGCGCGGGAGCAGTTTCCTGCTTCACATGCCATCGTGGCCAGCTTACTCCATTGGTGGTCCCCGCGGTCGGGACGAATTTGTGGCAAACGCCCACTAAGCCAAAAGAAGCAGAGCCGCTACCTTCCGTCGATGAAGTGCTCGATCGTTATGTGAAGGCCCTGGGTGGAACGCAGGCGATCGAGAACGTGAAGACACGGGTATTCATCGGCTCGCGCGTTGGTGCGGACGGTGTGCTTGTTCCAGAGGAGGTGCGCGCAAAGGCGCCTAATAAGTTATTGGTCATCACAAGCTATCCAAATCTCGTATTCCGCACTGGGTTCAACGGTGCGCAGGGCTGGGCCAAGAGCAATCAAACGGATCGAGACGTCAATGAACAGATGATTTTAGAGCTTCGCCGCGAGGCAGAGTTCTACAAGGAGACGAAGCTGAAAGAGCTCTATGAAACGATCCGAGTGAGTTCAAAGACAAAGATCGGAGAAAAGGAGGCGTACGTAATCGAAGCTACACCGCATGACGGTAGCGGGGCTGTTAAGTTTTATTTCGACAAGGAGACTGGTCTGCTGGTACGTAAGTACACAGAGGCAAAACTCACACTGGGCCAGTTCCCGACGCAGACTGACTATGAAGATTATCGAGAGGTGGGCGGTGTAAAGTTGCCTTTCATGATCCGCTGGTCAATTCCCGGTCGAACCTGGGGACGAAAGATCACCGAGGTAAAGCAAAACGTAGTTCTGGACGACAATGAGTTCAATTCAGCGCCGACGAATCCATAGCGTTTTCACTGAATGTTGCAATAGTTAACTGGGAGCGCGGGCGTCTCGCCCGCTTCCTGGAAGAGTGGCGAACTTAGCGAGCGGGCGAGACG
>JBKPAC010000027.1:0-9083 GCA_046726175.1 Acidobacteriota bacterium | reverse complement strand
TTACAGCTTCTGGTGAGTCATACTTAAGCTGCTCGATGAATTTGTTTACAGCTTCGAGCAGGTTCTCCAGCGCCTCAATTCGCTGTTGAGCGCGCGCTTGGGCTACTTTCCACGCCTCGTTCTTTTGAAAAGCCGTCTCTGCGTCAACTGCGGGAATGAGCTGCAGTCCTCTTGCAAAAGATCTCGCAAAGTCGGTTTGTGCAACCTCTGCCTTGCTCTTTTGATCTTCAATCGATACCTCGAGTTTTCGTCGGGCTTCAATTGCTGAAAACGCTTCCGACACGTTGTCCGAAGGCTGGGGTGCAATGGAAAGTGCGGTTGCCACTTTTCTTCGTCTCATGATTCTTGCCTCCGTTTGCGCAAGCAGTCTAAAAACCCTTTCGCCGCCAAAATATTTCCCATTCGGTCATCATTTTTCGTGAGTCGTAACCGCTTAGCTCAAGCGTTTTCTCGGCCCAGCCGCGGACAAAAGAATCAGCGAGCATTCCCGCCGGAGGACGCACGACCCACAGCTGTTCATCGGCGCTTTTACCAGCAAGCAAGGTCTGCCATTTGCGAAGCTCTTGACGCGACTTGAAAAAGTTGAATCGGCGGCAGGCCCTCTGGATCAATTCGCTGAGCGTTGGTTTCGCTTTCATGTCGTATGAAGCCTCTTCGCGGCTCAGCTTAAACTCCCATTCCTTTATGAAGCGGGATGGGATAGTGTCCTTCAACCCAGGAGCCTTGGCAGTTGCTTCGTTGTCTTTCTTGATCTCGCGTGACTCAGTTGCTGAAGACGTCGATTGAAGCTTGCTCTTGATCGAGGCCACGTCGAGTGTGGGATCGTTAGCGGCAACCAGACGAAAAACGCGCTCATGTGCCAGCAAGGTATTCGGCGGACGGGACGTGCCAACAGCTGGAGCTGGTCTAAGTGGGAGGATTAGATCCAGCTTGGCTGCCAGGTCGTCTGTCAACATGTACAGAGGCGAATGGGTTTTGTTCTCTGACTTGTAGATCGTTGCCAATTCCTCAATGGCAACAGTACGTTCCGTCTCAATCACCTGCACATAGCAGGGCAGGCGATACGTGTCCCGCAATCGCTCGGGATGCGCGAGTTGTCGCGCAAGGATCTCCTTGAACTCACCCCACCAAACGACGCGCCATTGGCCTGGATCAGCAAACAGTTTGCGATAGCCGATTCCGTTAGCGTGTTGCGAAGCCAAGTGGTCTTCGTTCTCGATTTTCGTTTTTCCGGATTCAGTATCCGCGAAAGATTTTTCTTGCGTGTCAGTCTTGCTCTGTTCGATCGCAGTTGCAGGTTTTGTTTCAACAGTCGAGGCGACGGTTCGCTGCGCCTGCTGGGCGACCGGCACCAGATCAATCACTTCGCCGAAAGGCCCACTTGCAAGTTGATTGATGGGTCGAATCTGGCGTCCGAGCTTCTCGTAGAGCCGGCCTTGTTCGTCGCTCAGTATTTCGCCGCGCACCGCTCGCTGTCGAAATTGAGACACCGCAGTACTTGAGGTCTCTTGGGCTGGTGGCAGTGCACGCGGCAACAGAAACGGCCTCCCAACCGCTTCTTCGTTCGGTTGTGCACGAGCAAGAAGAGTGGGATCTACGACGACGACGCGCATAGGTTGAAGCACGCTCCGTCTGTGAAACACTGGAGGAGCCAGTGCTCGCTCGAGCGCCAGCATCACCAGCTGATTGAAATCAAACGTACTTGCATCGATGTTGAATGCGACATCGCACTGCGGTTCGAAAGACCTCTGAGTTGCAAATCTCATCACTTCACCTCGAACAATTCCTGTCATTCGCGCATCAACTATTTCGCAACGTGAATGTGGTCTCGATGCGCTTTTAGCAGGAAATTGCTTATCTGTTTCCAGGGACCTTCGCTTCTGGTCCAAGGTCCGAAGAGCTGAATTGGATAGCCAGATGGCTGAGACCACCCGCCACAAGACTGCAATGTCTTGTAGAGCCTCCATCCGAGGTTTCTTCGTCGCTCATGGTCCAACAGCGCACGCCTTTCATCTAAACTCCTCATGCAAGAGCAGCGGTGCAACGCTTCGTCCCAAAACCTTTTCCAGATATCGAGCCCTAGACCACCTACTCCGTAAATATCGACGGCCCGCCCAACCTTGTGGTGGCCGAAGATTCCGGGTTTGAAAAAAATACTGACGCGATCTCTGCCACGGTCTTCAATATCCGCTGCGAATCTTTCAAGCACCCGTTCCATCTCGCGGGCGAGGTCTAACGTCACCAAAGCGTTCCCGGGAGGCGAGTCGACCCGAAAGCTCCTTCCCGATCGAACCGGCACTCTCAGAGAGCAGGACCGCGGCGGCCTTAAAACTAGATTGATCTTCATCTTTACGTTTCATGTTCAGCGTGTCCGTTAGCATGCCTCTACTATTCAGCGCCTGAGGTCGCCGTAAGCTGAGTTGTACCAGAAGCGGCCGACGAGTCTGCCGCCAACCAAATTGATCTCATCGCCGGCGGGTATTCCGGTTGAGGGGTCAGGGTCTACCCCTCGAGCCACCAGCTCAACCGTTGCGCCTTCGTCGAGTCGAATGTTCACCGGATAACTGCCATAGCCCCAGGGATTCACAATGTGTCTCAGATTTACGTAAGGAAACAGCGCGTGATTGTTGACGAGTACTTTCCACTCGATTGCCGGCGTCGCAATCTGAGAGGTGTTCGCACCGAAAGCGTCTGTGAACTGCGTGAAGTACTGAAGTACGCCGCAATACTGAGCTGGCAGATCAAAGCGAGCCAAGACAAGCTCTTCACCGACATCGGGCGCCGGCTGCACCGTCGAGTCGTCGAAGTACTGCGAGTCGACGGGCATCCCGCAGGCCGCGCAGAGCCCTGAGGTGGTCTCGATGTCTATTAGTCTGCTCGTCATCGACTTATTCCAAGACCCGTGGTTCCAAGCACCTTGTAACCCTGAAGCACAACGTGCAGGTCACCTTTGAAGTCAGAGATTTCTGTGATTTCCAGGCGGATTGTCGAACGCGGCTCGAACGTGATCGGCTGTGCGAAATGACGGAAGGGACGTTCACCGGCAGCGGAACCAAGTCCGGCGATGTTGAGAATGGGCTCGCTCTGAAACTCACGCCCGGAGCCTTCGTCAAAAATGGCGTACTTGAACTGAATCAGATCCGAAGGCGAACCGACCACCTGGAAAAGCCTGCTTAGCAGGTCCAGCGAGAGCACTCCACCTTGCAGAGCGAATTCAGCGACGGCAGGATTTAGCTTCACGCCATTCTTGAATACCGCCTCTGGTCCAGTTTCGCCCTTTAACGATGTCTTTTGTAACGGGATCTCTTTTTCGATCAGGAAATCATTGAGACCAGCAAAAACCTGCCCCAGGTTCAAATTAAAAAGAGATGTTGGCGTCAAGGAGGGCCCATCTGGTACAGCCCCCGCACCAAAAACTATCGGTTGCACTTCCGCCACAACACCGTAGCTGATCGCGACGGCAGTAAAACTGCCCTCGGCGCTGATCGAAACGACGTTGTTCTGCACTTTGCCTGGAGTTCCTTCGAGGAAGTATCGAAACGCATAGTCGAAGGGTATCGCCTTCCTTTCAGGAGTGACGGAAGACGTCGTCGAGATTGCGCTCGAGCTTCTACGAATGGCAGCGGTCGGTGTCATCTTCGCCTGTGCCTCCTGATGGGTTGTGGCGCAAAACTACTGGGGGCAGCAGTCAAGAGCTTGTAGCCCTGAAAGACGATAAAGAGCGTACCTCGGCCAAAGTGTTCTTCAATTGTGACGCGAATACTCGACCGCGGCTGAAACACCATAGGGCGAGCGAGTTTCTTAAACGGACGATCACCGTTCGCGATGCCTAATCCGGCGATGTTGTTGATTGGTTTGTTTTGCAACTCGCGGCCCGTGCCCGTCTCAAAGACTGAGTAGCGGAAGGACACATCATCGGGGCGATTCAATCGCTCGAACATTCGGATGGCGACGTCGTGCGGAACAGTGTTGAGGTTGCCGATAAAGTCGAACGCGAGGCGCACAAAGTTTGGACGGATACGGATTCCGCCCTGAAGTGCAGAGGTCGGAAATTGATTGAACTTCAGATCACGGAGCGGAACTGGGGGCAGAGTACTTGTTGTAGAAAGTCCCGGCGGTAGAGTAAGGGAAACATCAAGGCTGTCGACTGCCAGACCATAGCCAATGGAGGTAGTGACAAATCCTCCCTCGGCATTGATCGGGATCTCATCTTCGACTTGCTTGCCTGGTGTTCCCGAGAGCTCAAATGTAGTTATGTAGTCAAAGGGAATAACACGACCCGATTGACCACCAACAGAAGCGGGAAGAGGTAACCGCGCCGCGTCAGCACAGCCGGTGAGAATCTTATAGCCGTAAAGCACAATGAAGAGCGTGCCCTGCAACCCTTCGGAACGCTCAACTATTTGCAGTCTGACTGTCGAACGAGGTTGAAAGCTCAAAGGCTGGGCCAGCATCCTGAAGGGACGCTCTCCGCTGCTTGTACCCAACGACGCAAGATTGTGAATTGGTTCATCCTGCAGCTCGCGACCCGTAGCGGTATCGACGATGCTGAACAGAAAGGAGATTTCTTCGGGAGGCTTGATACGTTGAATGATATTCGTGTCGAAAGTGTTCGGGATCCTCACCTCCGAGAAAGTACGCTCTCGCGAACCATTGCGCCGGCCTCCCGACTGAGCCGGGTCGGCCAGGATCACACGCTCGAAGTCCGGGTTAAGACGAAACCCTTCAATAAGCGCGTCGACCGGAACCTGGCCTAGTACGACTTCACCAGGCAAGAAATCCACCACTCCAGGAGTAGGCGTCGGATCAGTCCCGAGTTTTGCCGCCCGTGCGCGATCTTCTTCGAAGCCATAGCCAATTGCGACGGCAACGAAAGTCCCGTCGGTGCTGATGTTGATGACGTCCTGGACAATATTCCCCGGTATGCCTCGGAGCTCGAAACTCGCGGCATGGTCAAACGGGAAAACCATGTCCGAAGAACTCCTCGCTGCATTGAAATGAGAAGTTCTTCGGAACGGACCACGAGCCTGTAGATGTTGTGCTGACATCATGCGCTCTTATTCCTCGATACGGACGATGACTGCCAACTACTGCACGTCTCGTGTCATGTAACCATCAAGGACCACCCAAATATTCAATGGTCCATAAATCCTCTGGATTTCCTTCAGCACGTCGGTATCCGGAATCTCCATCTCCACTCGGAAGTTTTGGCCTTTGTCGACCTGAATGGCTTCTGCGAACCTGAAGGTAGCCATGGGTGACGGTTCGCCGTGAGTCGTAAAGCGACCGGTTTCGGAATATGGTCCAGCGCCGGCGGGGAAGAACCAGGTTGGCATCTGGATCATTATCTTTTCACCGACGTAGAGAGTGGTGACAGTGTTGTAGATCAGTTTGCCGATTATCGTCCCCGAGCCGTTGTTCGGGTTTAGTTGTTCTTTCGGCGGTTGATCCTGCTGGTCCACCTGTTCATCGATTAAACGTTCAAGATCGCCGACTGACATCTCGATGCTGCCGCCACCAGCTAACACGTTCGTCACCAGGGTGGTATTGTCGATATCCACTTCGTTATCGTCGTCGTCGAACGCACTGATGGTCACTCCTTCTTCGTCGACGTCGATGAACGTGAGATGATCCGAGTTTTCACGAGCTTCGGTCAGGAGTTCCATGATGCGGCCCAGCCCCAGCTCGAACTCAGCGAATACTGAGTATGCCGCTGACTCGTCTTCCTCAGTCGAGGCGTTATCCGGAGGTGTAATGGGATCACCGTTCTCATCGACGTCCAGAACATTTCCATCGCCGTCAACAAATACCTGGAAGCCCTCTTCGTCCGTGACCGGCGATTCATCTGTCACCTTGACGTCGCTCGGGAACTCCGGGGGCAGGTCGCTAATCACAACCCTCATCGCCCGCGCTTCGAATGTGTTGTAGTGGGGAAGCAAAGACGCAGACTGAAGATTTGTCTCAAGCTTCGTCTTTCCCTGTACATTGACAAAGAACTTCAACGTGCTCGAGTTCTCCACCTCTCCCAACTGCTGTCCGGCATCCACCGTGAACGAATCGTAAATCGGCAGATGACATTTTTCTTTAATGCCTTGAACGATAGCCATTGCAAAATCCTCCTACAGAGTTTCTCGAAGAAAGCCCGCTGGGCCTTCCTACCAAAGCGGTTTGAAGGTATCGGGAGCCAGCGTCGGCGATCCCGGTTGCTCAATAAATTTTTCGCACGTTGGATTAACAGTCCTGGGCCTGACGAACCCGTCAAAGCCTTCGTCCTCGAACCCGTTGACATTTGTGGGAAGCGGGCACCCTGCATTAAAGGCTGGTGGCACATCGCGAACGTATCCACTGTAATTAGGCTCGCCGTAGTAACTAACGCCGGGATAACCTTCGACGTATGGCTCAGGTTGCCCATAGCCAACCATCTCAGGCCCCTGTCCGTATCCCATCATTGATGGGTCAGGAGGATACTCCCCAATTGGATATTCCTCGGCGTAGTAACCTACCGCTTCGGGTTGATAGTCGCCGTAGTATCCATAGCCGTCCCAGCTGGCTGCCTGCGGTTCCTGACCGTAGTAGCCGTAAGACGGATCTCCGTAGCTGAGAGGATCTACCTGACCGTAATAGCCATACAGTTGCTCCGGTTCACCGTAGTAGCCATAGAGTGGCTCGGGTTGGCCGTAGTAACCGTAGAATTGATCCGGTTGACCGTAGTAGCCGTATGTAGGATCCGTATAGCCGTAATAGCCATACATCTGGTCTGGCTGACCGTAATAACCATAGCCATCCACTCCTGCATAACCAGCGACCTCTGGTGTGTAGATGTTGTGAAATCTCATAAGCCTCACTCTCTGATCTGAATTCGCTTCGCCTGGGTTTACGATCATCACTTCGTCAAACGGCTCTTGGCGTCTCATTTTAGTTTTCCCAAATCGTCTTCTAGCCCTCGATACCTCGAGGTGTAACTTGGTAGCTTCCACCAAGGATGTACAACTGTGTTCCGCTCGGATCGCACGCCAACCGTGGTGGCACTTCCATAAAGTGGATGAACGTTCGTGGCCGTCCGCACTGTCCCTTGTCAGACCTGTAAATCAGCCCTCGCAACTCACCCAAATTCACCAGCACATTCGGCATCACCCGGCGACAGCTTGCGTGGATGATCCGCGGCGGAGCGAATGAATGAAACTTTTGAAAGAGCTGCCGGCCCTTGTCGAGACTCGAATTGCAACGTTCGATCGTTTCAGCCGATCCCCGACAGTTCATCGAAAAGATGTAGGCCACCGTTACACTTCCTCGTCACGTCGTATCGATCGCGAGCCTTGTGTCGCTCGCGAGCCGACGCGGTGGACCAACTTCGGTTAACGACGGTGATGTCTGATGTACGGCCGTCTTCGCATCAATGCCGTCGCCGTTTGGGCTGCTGCCGAAGCTGCTGCTGTGGCTGGAACTGCCGCCGCTTGCGCGGCTTGGGCTGCGATCGTTGGCACCAGTCCTGAAGGTCCCGGCCAGGTGGAACAACGCAGGTACAATCGTTGAGGACCCATACCAGTAAAAGGAATCTCTGGTCGCATCCATCCATGCGGCCACGGTCGTGGCATCGGGAAACCGCCTGGTCCAATGGGAAATCCTCCCGGCATGCCAGGCACGGGTGGTGCTACACCAGGAACCAGCGGGGGCGCTGCGGCAGGCGCTATTGGACCGACCAAAGGAGCTACAGGTGGCGGAGCGACGGGTGCAGGAGCGGGTGGCGGCGCTGAAGGCGCCAACCCAGAAGCGACGGCTGGTAAGGCCTGGGCGATTAGTGATCCACCGGGAATGAAAGACGCTACAGCGGGAAGGGCCTTGGAAACCAGACCACCAACACTTTTGGCGATGGTGTCGAAGATTCCGTCATAGCCCGCGTATCCCAAACCGTAAACCTGACTCGGATAGCCCGGGTACCCCAATCCGTAAACTTGACTTTCGGGTACCTCGTAAAGCCGTCCTAGCGTGTCTTGATAGAGCATGTAGTTGTCTCCTTTTGAAGGTCGCAAATGCGTTTCCAAAGAACCGGTGGCTCCCACCCAATTGGTTTGTTCATCGTTGCATCGACTGCTATCCAACGTCCGCGCACGTTTACTTCGGGATAAATGTGCGAATATGCGTGTGGTCTGTCTGGTCTGAATCCTGCGAGCACGAGCCTGACCGGATGTCCTGTCGAGAGCAGCATCGCTCCCAGCAGAATCGTCATGTCGTCGCAGTCACCGGCTTTCAGTTCAAGCATCCGTCGCGCGGAATGCAACAGCTCGACGCGAAAGATGTCTCGCGTGTAGCGGATGTTGCGTTTCACGAAGTCAAAGAGCGCGCATACTTCGCCCATGCGATTCTTAGGCGGCACGTTGTAAGCTCGGAAGACCTCTATTGCTTTTTGCCGAACGTAGAAGTCCTTTGCGCCGTCTCGGATGAGTCTCGCGATTATTCTTGCTGTCGTCAGTGTTCCCTTGTTGCCCTTGGGCACACGCAAGATCTGAATGCGTGGAACAACGTATCGGCTGGACAGTTGAATCATTCACAGACGCCAAGTATCCGGTCAATGGGAACTATTACTCTTTGCTCAAGCTCGTCCACTTCAATTTCTGCGAACGATGACTCAAGTTCGCCAGCTTCGGATAAGTCGATCACCCGGCCTCGTAAGACATCGTTTCCATGAAGGCCGAACAACACCTGTTGATAATCGGGATAGAAGATGTCGCAGATTCTGAAATTCACAGTATGGTTCTTCAAATCCACGATCTTTTCATCCTGCATCGCGTCGTTCGACTGAGACTCGCTGGTCCTTCGGCAACCAATGTGCCAAGTGGCTTATGTGATTACAGTCGCGCGTAACTGACTAACTCAGTGGGAATTAAGACAATTGTTCTGGCTGGACCATTGCGCGGGTAGTGCCCAACGTGGAAATCTTTTTCCGGAAAGTAACTGCACGTTCGGAAAAGATCTTCTTAGCAAAGTAAAATCAGTAGGAAAGATTTGCAGTAAGGAAGGGCGGTTTACCCCCGCTCAGCTTTGCAAGTCAAATTGTGAATAGAGAAAGTTGAGCGGGGGTAAAC
>JBKPAC010000026.1:0-12625 GCA_046726175.1 Acidobacteriota bacterium | reverse complement strand
GAACATCACAGCCAATCTTATCGCACATGTTCGCGACTTCATTGATGAATGAGATCTTAGTTGCGAGAAAGGCGTTAGCCGCATATTTAGTCAGCTCGGCAGCTTCCAGCGAAGTGATTACAAATGGCGCTTCGATCAAATACAACGGGCGATACAAATCCTTCATAATCGCCGCAGCCTCTTCATCGTTAGTCCCGATAACCACTCGATCCGGACGCATGAAGTCATTGATGGCAGCGCCTTCACGAAGAAACTCAGGATTTGAAACGATACCGAAGTTGAAGGTCTTCTTCTGACATTCTGAGATTAGTTTTCGCAGATACTCGCCGGTGCCGATTGGAACAGTGGATTTCGTGACGATCACTTTGTACCCGTTCATGTGTTCGGCGATAGAACGGGCAGCTGCTTCCACATAACTCAGATCCGGCGAACCATCTTCATTTGGCGGAGTACCAACGGCGAGGAAAATGACCAGAGCTTGTTCGACGGCCGGCTTGATATCCGTGGTAAACCTGAGACGCCCGGCCTGAACATTTTTCGAAACCAGGTGCTCAAGTCCTGGTTCGTAAATCGGCATGACGCCCGCATTGAGCCGCTCGATCTTGTCAGCAGCGACATCTACGCAGGTAACATCTACGCCAAACTCAGCGAAGCATGCGCCAGTAACAAGCCCCACATAACCCGTACCAACTACTGCGATTTGCATTCAAGAATACCTAACCAAGGAGGGATTACATTGAAAACCTTGCGGGCCACGCGCGACATCTCGTCGCGTGACCCGCAAGGCTATGATCCAAGCAACTGCTACGCGGATTTTTCAGCGCCGCAGTATCTGTCGAATTGAGCAATCTCGACGACTTACTTGGTAGGACTGACTACGTTGACGCTACCACCGCCGAAATTGATATCGTTGTTATGCAGGATGGCGTAGAGAACCAAACCCGCTGCAGCACCAACGCCCAGCAAGAGCGCAGCCAATCTACCGCCGCTCAGGGTATCTTCGCTGCCACCTTGTGGCATCGGATTCGGAACACCTGTAACTGCACTCTCGCCCTCGCCCACGAGCTTGACCGCGCTGCCCGAACGAAGTTCAGCAACACCTAACGTGGTTGCCACCGCGGTATTTCCATGCGCAGCGTCGACCGTGAACGAAGTCGCTTTGCTTCCGTCCACCGCCACCAAACCATCTTTGGTTGTCAAACTAACCGTCACGCCGGCAAGACTTGAGATATTTGCGCTACCGCTTTCGAGCGAGCCGTTAATGCTGTTATGAGAAAAGCTCAAGCGGAGGCTGCTGTTGGGTGCTAACTCCACGCGGCCAAGTTTGCTCATGCTGACCGTCGCGCTGCTGTTATCTGAAGTAGCAACCACGCTGTCGGAAAACAATGTGCCACCAGAAATCGCCTTCTGGCCATTAACTGTAACTTGTCCGGAAACCGACAGTTCGCCTGACGCCTTCGCTCCCGGCGACGCCAAGACAACCATCGAGTAAACACTCAAGACGGCAACCGCCACACAGGCCGCTATCGACTTGCGGCTCCAAGTTGTGCTGATCATTAACTTTCCTCCCGTATAGTGAGACAAGAATTCTTAATTGCACCGCGACCAGTGTAGAGGGTCGTGGGAGACTGGGCCTTACCCACTCTCGATTTCAACAAAACTCAACTGCAAGAGCGGAAACTATCGCCCGCAAAAGCTTTAACACTCGGCATTTATTACACGAATACCACTCTGGTGTCAATAAACATTTGAGCGGAGTTTGCACGAAATTGTGCTTTTTTCGGCGGTCCCTGAATGGGCCAAAAAGGTTAAGCTGAAGGACCAATTCACTGTGGAACTGCGCGACGAGGACGAACTGTCGATTTCTCCACCTGCTGACCGCCCACAGGCGTGGTGGTCTTTAGCTTTTCGGAAGCATTACTCATTAGCTCAGCCTGCTCGTATGGGTCCAATCTGGCAAAAACGTAGAAAATCTCTGCAGAACGGACCGGTCCCAGGAACCGAAACGTGTTTCGGAAGACCTCGCCCGGTTTCAGAAGCTCGGGACGCGGTGGTCGTTCAAACAATAATCCGAATTCGTCCCGGGCCACGGCTTCGAGCTCTGGGAGATAATCGTTGTGCGTTTCCCGCGCCAAACGGAGAGCCATTTCTCTTAGTGCACGGATGCGATTGGAGTTACGACGGTAATACGCCTGATTCACTTCGCGCCTGCTGACGCGATCATCAACAACTTCCTGCTCGTTCCGGAGATATCCGAGGTATGCGCGAACGACTGGGCCTAGCTCGCGCTCTTCATCCTGCCGTTTGCTTTGCGCATTGGCCGGCAAACACACTAAGAGTACTAAGAAAACACCGAGCCCCTGCACTGTCGGTAGCGCGCGTCGCATAAATTCACAGAAGTCCTAGTTTAAACTCGGACTTCTTTGAGATTTGATTGCAGATTGACTGCATTATAGCGCCTTTAAAGTTAAGAAAATTGCGCCTCTCTTTCAGCAATGTTACATTGATCTTCGAATTCGGTTAAGCCACAAATGAGTGAAGCCTCAACGCGCGAAGATGCCGGCAAGAGAGTCGCCCTCGGCGTGTGCGGGGGGATCGCTGCGTATAAGGCTGTTGAAGTGTTGAGAGGACTTCAACGTGCAGGTTGCAGCGTACGGGTAGCGATGACAAAGCGAGCCTGTGAGTTCGTCCAACCGCTCACTTTCCGCGCCCTTTCCGGTAGTCACGTTGTCGTTGACGACTACGCACCGGATAATCCGGACCCAATTGCCCACATCACTTTCTCTCAGAGCGTCGACCTGCTGGTCGTTGCACCTGCCACGGCGAATATCCTTGCAAAGTTTGCTAACGGAATTGCGGATGATTTTTTGACCTCGACTTATCTGGCATCGACCGCTCCCGTGCTAGTCGCGCCCGCAATGAACACGTCCATGTGGCAACACCCGGCAACGCAACGGAATCTTCAGACGCTCAGAAACGATGGCGTGACCATCATCGAGCCGGATGCTGGGGAAATGGCGTGCAAAACCATTGGACCAGGAAGGTTGAGCGACCCCGACCGAATCGTCGCCGCAGCATTGGACTGTCTCAATAAGTCCAGTCGCAGCTCGGATCTGGCTGGAGAGCGCATTCTGGTAACGACTGGAGCTACGCGGGAGGAGATTGATCCCGTACGGTTCATCTCGAACAAATCATCAGGCAAGATGGGTTATGCCATCGCAAGAGCGGCGCGTAATCGTGGCGCCGACGTTACTGTCGTAGCCGGAATAACAACAGTAGCCGCTCCTGCAAATGTGAAAGTCATTCAAACTACTTCAGCGGAAGAGATGCATCGAGCAGTGCGTCAGGAATTAGATAACGCCACAGTATTCCTCGGTGCCGCAGCCGTATCTGATTATCGACCCATCGTGCGCGCCAGTGAAAAGATCAAAAAGGAAAATGAATCATTTACTGTCGTGCTCGAGCGAACCACAGATATTCTGGGTGCAGTCGCGGCGTCAAAAAAGAGCGGAATGGTAGTGATCGGGTTTGCAGCGGAAACAGAGAACCTCTTGGGTAACGCGCGCCAGAAATTGGAAACAAAAGGTCTCGACGCAATCGTCGCAAACGATGTCACGCAAAACGGAGCAGGATTTGACTCTGAAACGAATGCGATCACAATCATTCGCAGGGGCCAAAGTGAGCCAGTGACACTGCCAGTGATGTCAAAGTTCGACGCCGCAAACAGAATCCTCGATGAAGTCGTTAAGCTTCGTAACAAAACTACAGACAGAAAAAGCTGAAGCTGCCACGATGAGCACTCAAAATCCGTCCGACGAGCTTAGCAACCTCATCAACGCCACAAAGGAACATTTCTCCTTTCTTCAGGAACTTGGTGTGGAGCACGTTGCGAGTTCCCTTCCCGAGGTCAAACCACAAGCGGCACCCGTTCCAACGGACCGCCTAGCCGATTCGTTATTCGGAGAAATCGCACCAGGTAAGCCAACGCTGGCGAAATCTGAAGAGACGTTTGAAGAGATTTGGGCTTCCGTTGGAAACTGTGTGCGCTGCCCATTACATCAAGGCAGGACCAACATTGTGCACACCGAAGGTGATCGGAAAGCGCGATTGATGTTTGTGGGCGAGGCTCCGGGCGCAGACGAAGACATTCAGGCGCGACCGTTCGTGGGTCGAGCCGGCCAGCTCCTGACGAGGATCATTGAAGCAATCGGATTCAAACGTGAAGATGTTCTAATCGGAAATGTGAACCGGTGCCGACCGCCCGGAAATCGCGCACCGACGACTGATGAAGCCGAGATGTGCAAGCCTTTCCTCTTGCGCGAAATCGCCGCAGTTCAACCTGAAGTCATCGTGGTCCTCGGCAATACAGCAATGAAGAATCTGCTGAACACAAAAGAAGGAATCACGAAACTTCGTGGGAACTTTCAGGACTACAAAGGGATCAAAGTCATGCCGACGTTCCATCCTGCATACTTGTTGCGGGATCCATCGAAAAAGAAAGAGACATGGGAAGATCTAAAAAAGGTTCGTGATTTCCTGGATGAGCAATCACGGAGCTAAAACTCAACGCAACACGCCAAGGTACGCCGAGGTAGCAGTTCCCCTTCACGTTTCCCAAACATTTACCTACGAGCTCAAGCCGCTGATGCGTGACGAAGCCGCACTCGGATCGCGGATCGTCGTGCCTTTGGGACGTACGGCAGTTACCGGTTTCATTGTCGCTCTTCACGAAGAACTCCCTCGCCAGGCTGGTCTGACCGAAGCGGAAATCAAGGAAGCTGAGAACGTCCTCGATACGATTCCGCTGTTAACCCCGGAAGTGCTCGAAATCACGCGCTGGGTATCGGATTACTATGCTTCTCCGTGGGGTGAAGTGATCAAGGCTGCATTGCCACCAGGGATCAGTCCCGCGGTAACTCAGGTAGCAACGCTCACCGAACACGGCGTGGTGTATCGAATCCAGCGTTCGAGTGATTCGTTCGTCAAGCCGAAATTTCAGCGCGCTGTTCGTCTTGTTGGACCAGAAAGACTTGACGAAGCTAAGGCTACAGCAGCACAGAAACGCGTTCTCGAGCAGTTGAAGAGCGATCAGCCTGTGTTGGTAAAACATCTACTGGAATTTGCCGGAGTCTCTCAAGCGGTCGTCAATACGCTCGTTAAGAAAGGCGTCCTGGAATTCTTCCAGAAGCCAATCAGACGTGATCCGCTTCAGAATGCCTCGCTTCCTGATAACCCCCACCATAAACTTACGCCGGAACAGGCCCAGGTCCTCTCCAAAATCGAAGAACAACTGGAGTCATCAAACTACGCAGCCTTTCTGTTACACGGCGTGACGGGCAGTGGAAAAACCGAAGTCTATCTCCGTGCCATGCGGACCGCGCTCGAACTCGGGCGTACAGCGATGATGCTCGTGCCCGAAATCGCGTTGACACCAGTGTTTTCGCGTCGACTGCGTGCCGAGTTTGGTGACCAAGTAGCAATCTTTCATTCATCGTTACCACGCGGCGAGCGACTTGACGAATGGATGCGCGTGAAGAATGGCGCAGCTCGAGTCGTAATCGGCACGCGTTCCGCAGTCTTCGCACCGCTGAAGAACATGGGCCTGGTGATTGTCGACGAGGAGCACGAAGCTACATATCGCCAGCAGGACTCGCCCTACTACAACGCTCGCGACACTGCCGTCATGCGAGCACAGAAAGAGTCTGCCATCGTAGTTCTTGGATCTGCGACACCGTCCCTTGAATCGTTTCACAACGCCAGATCGGGTAAGTACGTGTACTTGCATCTTCCGACCAGGATTGCGAATCGACCGATGGCCGAAGCACAACTAATCGACATGCGCGAAGTCTTCGCGCGGCAAGGCAAGCCACAAGTGTTCTCGAGTGAGCTCCTGGAGGCGATAAAAGAAACTCAGGAAAGAAACGAGCAGTCGATCATTCTTCTAAACCGTCGTGGGTTCTCGAGCTTTATCCTCTGTCGTTCATGCGGAGAGACGGTCCAATGTCCGAACTGCGATGTCACTCTCACCTATCACCGCAGCGAGCGAGCGATCATTTGCCACTATTGCAATCACCGCCGCGCGGCTCCGGCGCAGTGTCCGAACTGCTTCCAGAAATACATCTATTACGTTGGTGAAGGGACTGAGCAGATCGAATCTTCGTTGAGAGTGCTCTTTCCAGCTCTGAGAATCGCACGGATCGATCGAGACACTGCCACCCGTCGAAGCCAGTTTGAAAAGTCTCTTCTAGATTTTGCGGCAGGACGTTTGGATATGCTGGTCGGGACTCAGATCCTTGCGAAGGGTCATGATTTTCCCAACGTCACTCTCGTTGGGGTGGTTTCAGTCGATGCGGGCCTGGCCTTGCCTGACTTTCGCTCAGCCGAACGCACGTTCCAGCTGATTACGCAGGTCGCCGGACGAGCAGGACGCGGAGATCGAGGTGGCCGAGTTTTGATCCAAACTTATCATCCGCAACATTATGCGTTGCGACACGCATGCGCTCAGGACTATGCGGCATTCTACAAGGAAGAGATACGCTACCGGCAGAATCATCTGTATCCGCCGTTTGTCTCACTAGGACTGTTGTTGTTACACGGCCGCGATCTTAAACGAGTACGTAACGAGGCAGTTGAACTACGAAAAGAATTGGACGCAGCGAACAACGAGCGGGCCTGTCGCATTCTTGGTCCGGCACCTGCGCCGTTAGCACGACTCAAGAACGAATACCGGATCCAGATTTTGATCAAGTCACGCAACCGCCGCCAGCTGCGACTAACTGTTGATAGAGCTCTGGAAGCCATGTTCGATCGAGGCCTTCAAACGCGATCAGTTAACTTTGAGGTGGATCCAGTCTCAATCATGTGATCGTAGATGCACGCACCGAGACGATGAGATAAACTCCGATCCCATGAAACTTTCAGAGTTGGCGGCACTTACAAACGCCACGATTGAAAACCAGTCTGAAGACATCGAGATCACGGGTGCGGCCGGACTCGATGAAGCAAAGCCGGGCCAAGTCACGTTTCTCGCGAATCCTCGCTACACTCCGCGCGTTAACAGCACCTCGGCGTCAGCAATCTACATCGCAGAAGGCGCTCCCGTCGAAAAACAGATCGCTCTACTGCGAACACGCGATCCTTATCTGGCCTACACGCGCGCCTTAATACTGTTTCATCCGGACCAGGAGATTACACCTGGTATTCATCCATCTGCTTTTATCGATCCGACTGCTCGCATAGCCAAGGGAGTCTCAATCGGCGCAGGTGTAGCAATCGGCGCAGGAGTGGAAATCGAAGAGGGCGTCTGCATTCACCCCAACGCGACCATCTACAATGATGTAAAGATAGGAAAGAATTCAGTCCTCCACTCGGGCGTTGCAATTCGTGAACGTTCGCAAATCGGCAGTCGTGTGATAGTGCATAACAACGCCGTCGTGGGATGCGATGGGTTTGGCTACGCAAAAGATGAGCAGGGACACTGGCTGAAGATTCCACAAACCGGCCGCGTCGTTATCGAAGACGATGTTGAGATCGGAGCGGGTTCGACGATCGATCGGGCGTCAGTAGGTGAAACGCGAATAGCGCGCGGCACTAAGATTGACAACCTTGTTCAGGTCGGCCACTCATGTTCCATCGGCGAAGACACACTTCTCTGCGCACAGGTAGGCTTAGCGGGCAGCTCACACATCGGGAATCGTGTAGTCCTCGCCGGGCAGGCAGGCGTCGCGGGTCATCTAACTATCGGCGACGATTCAGTGCTGACCGCCAAGAGTGCGACGAGTCACGACATTCCGCCGGGAAGTAAGATTTCAGGAATTCCTGCTTTTGATAATAAGGAGTGGTTAAGGTCAACCGCAGCTTTCCGGCGGTTGGGTGAGATGCAAAGAAAGATTCGAGACCTCGAACGCCGTCTTGATGAGCTTAGCAAGACGGCGAAATAACGCTGCCGCCTGCCGTCTGCCTCCTGCTCCTGTTACGTGAAAAGATTCGAGACCTCGAACGCCGTCTTGATGAGGTTAGCAAGACGGCGAGTAACGCTGCCGCCTGCCGTCTGCCTCCTGCTCCTGTTACGTGATCGCACCTCCATCCACGATCACGATCTCTCCATTCATAAAACTATTCCGGTCACTTACCATGAAGGCTGCGAACTCCGCCAGCTCTTCCGGACGACCTAACCGTCCGGCTGAAGCCCAGAAGTCATGCATCTGAAGCAGTCGCTCAGGTAGTGCCTGGGCCAGATCCGTATCAAAGATGCCGGCAGCGATTGCATTGACTTTTACACCGAATGTCCCTGCTTCTCGCGAAAGACATTTAGTGAAGCCAATCATCGCAGCCTTGGAAGTTGCGTAGTGAACGGAGGTGGGCAAGGCACGCATAGCTCCGATCGAAGTGATGTTCAGAATCGATCCCCTTCGCTGGCGGATCATCTGTTTGTAGATAGGCTTTGTAACTGCAAACAGGCTGTCGACATTCGTATGGATAACTTCGTCCCACGCGCGATCCGTCGTAGTGGCGAAATTGTCGCCGCGGTTTATCGCAGCGTTGTTCACCAAAATATCGATGCCTTCCCAGCGCTCGACTATTTCGCGTGTCAGCCGCTTCATTCCGACGCGATCAGTAACGGAAACTTTGAATGACAGGGCCCGCCTGCCGTGAGCTTCAATTTTTTGACTCGTTTCCTGGGCAAGATCTTCCCGGCTGTTGTAGTTGAATGCTACGTCTGCGCCTTCACGCGCAAAAATCTCGCAAATTGCAGCACCGATTCCTCGCGTTCCGCCGCTAACGAACGCGCGCTTTCCTTCAAGCAGGCTCACCAGCGATTTTTCTCCTAAGACCCGCCAGGAGGCACTTAGCGGGCTACGATTTTGGGGTATTGATAAATTTGAAGGGAGATTAAACCGTGAAAAGCACCAAACGTCAACGAACAAGTCAAACTTAGGCAACCTCGCTGAGTTGGGCTTTTTCAGGGGGAGCAGGGATTAGGGCAGCAATCTCTTCAACGATCAGCCGAGTCGCATTCGGAATCGCGAGACCAACCGTAGCCGCTCGAAGAGCTGAGTAGTGAGCAGTGTCCTCAACCATGCGGCGTATAACCGGTACGACGTCGCTTGCACTTTGTAGCAGAACTCCGGCGCCTCTTTTTTCGATGAGTTGGGCTGCTCCAGCTTCCTGAGGCATCGGACTCGTGGTTGCATCGGCGATGATCGGCAGGCGGCAGGCTAACGCTTCAAACGTCGTTAACCCACCGAGCTTGGAGATCATCACATTTGCCGCGCCCATGAGTTGTTCGATATGTTCAGAATAGCCGATGACCTTGATCGGAAACTGAGCTTCAGAAGCTATCGATTCCGCTGAAGCACGCAACTCTTCATTTCTGCCGGCGAGAAAGATGGCTTGTACGTCCAGCTCGCCGCGAACAAGTTCACCAAAAATCTGTGGGATGTTGCCGCCGCCTTCCCAACCCGCATTGACAAAGACCGTGAATTTTTCGGGATCGAGACCCAGGGCACGGCGGGCCGCCTTTGCCGCGTCCTCACCTGGATACTGGAACTTTGGGTGAACAGGCATACCCGAGATTTTGATACGCTCTGGCGCGATCCCGTAGTCGATCAACTGCTGTCTCGCTTCTTCGCTCGCGACCAGGTACAACCGCACATCATCGCAGGCCCAGCCTTTCCAAAATCCGTAGCAAGGATCAGTCACAACCGATACGAGCGGAATGCGATCAGCCAGTTTCAACTCCTTCAGCACGCGCGCAAAGATGTGCTGAGTCATTGGGTGAACGCTTACAACAATGTGTGGACACCACCGTTCAAATAACGCCATTACATAACTGATACAACGTTTGTGAAAGAACTCCATCGTCTCTGGGCGGAAGCGGTTCACGCACCAGTACATGTATTTCATCCAGTGCTGTCTGTTTCGGAGAATCCAGTTATACAGTCGAACCAACTTTGCGGAAAGATGATGAGACTCTTCAACAGCTCGGACCACACGAACAGCGTACGACTCGCTATCCAGGAATCGCTGTACACCCGCTACGATCGCGGCAGCGGCCGAGCGGTGGCCGCCTCCGGTATCGGACGAGATGATCAGGATTTTTGGCTCGGATCTCAGAACGCCGTTCTCCTAAACGAAGTTGTCATGCTCTGACCGCGACACCGTCGGCACTCTCTTTCAGCTTGTCCATTTCTTTGCGCGCCTTCTTCATCTCTCGCTCAAGTTTCTTGATCTGAATCAAGTGACGCGGATTGAAAGCGAGCGATGGGTAGTAGCTGTTCGATTCGTGCGTACAGAAGCAGCCGTCCGCGGCCTTTTTCCTTCGCTCGCGCATTGCAGGCGAGAGCCATAGCTTCTGAAAATTCCAGTCAAAGTCGCGCAGGTTTCCAATTGGCGCAAGATTCTCACAGGATGAAACTGTTCCCTCGTCGTAGATCACGCCACCCGCAGTACCCGCGTAACATGTCATCTGGGCCTGTTGAGTCTCCTGCGTCTTGGCGATCAGGCCATGCATGTAGATGTCGATCGCAGCCTTGAAGAAACCAGCACTGCCTCCGTAGTTATTCTTGATCGCAGCGTGACGTGAATCCTGATCGATCATCTCAGCGAGCCTGGCGTATCTCGAGTGATCTATATCGAGTTCCTTCGGATCAGCTGAGGGAGGACGGATGTAGTTGAAATTCACCTTGTCAGGTTTCAGATCGTACTTGAGAAAATCGTACCAATCGAAGATTGTGTCCTGATTCGAATTCATGAAGCAGGTGCAAGTCTGCACATCAAGCTTGGGAAACTCCTTCTTGATCGTTTGTAACTGCCTCGCAGTGTCGATCGCGATATCCCACGAACCAGGCTTCTGGCGAATCTTCTCGTGTTGTTCCTTCAAACCATCGATGCCGAGCGCAATCGTCACATTAAGGTTCGGACACTCGTTCAGAATACGAGTCACATCAGGAAAGATCCGTTTCTGAATCTGTCCGTTCGACATGATGTAGATGGATTCCAACTTATTGTTAGTAGAGAAAGCACGAGCAATCTCGGGCAGGTCCTTTCGTGTGAACGGCTCACCGCCGGCAAGGATCAGCACTCCGAGATTTCCGCCGAGTGTCTCTGAGATTTTTTCAATCTCACGTGTTTTCATTTGCAGCTTTTTCCGTGGACGGTCGTCCAACTCATCCGTGAAAAAGCAGTGCGTGCAGCGCATGTCACAAACTGATGTGACCAGAATGTTCAATAGGACAGGCGAGAACGACTGTCCGAGCGCGAGTTTCGCGTAGCGCTTCAATAATTCTTTCGTCGTAAAATCCATTGTTCCCTCAAAAAAAGCCGCAACCAATTTGCGGCTACGTCGCTGAAAACTACAGATAAGCTATTTCCTCAACACTGTCAACGAGTGTTTGGATGGGCCTCAAAATAGACAAAGTTGCTGTCACGTTTGTGACAGATGAGTCTGTGATGAGATTGAACTGTAACGAAGTAGTACTTATGAAAGCGCGGGGCGCTCGCCTCGGTTCTGGATGCCGAGAGCTCGCATCCGCCGATAGAGATGACTGCGATCGACGCCCATCAATTCCGCAGCTCGAGACACATTTCCCTCAGCTTCTTCAAGCTTTTTCTGAATAAACTCGCGGTGGTAGGCGTCCGTAGCCTCTTTGAAAGAAGGAAAACGAAATGACGCTGCCGGTGGCTCATCTTTTCCTCGTGGGGGCAGGTCGTTTGATGACACTTTTACGCTGCTGTGCATTATGACGACTCGTTCGATTGTGTTCTTGAGCTCGCGTACGTTCCCAGGCCATAAATAATTCTGAAGGTCTTCGATCGCCTGAGCGTCGAACTGCTTTGGTCGTTTGCCGTAAGCGCTCGAGAAGATCTGATTGAAGTAGTCCACAAGGAGCGGGACGTCTTCAAGACGCTCGCGCAATGGCGGCAGCTCGAAAGGAATCACATTCAATCGATAAAAGAGATCGGCGCGAAAATGGCCCTGCTCGATCTCCTCGTCCAGTCGCTTGTTCGTGGCGGCAATCACGCGCACGTCGACGCTCACCGCAGTACCGCTGCCCACAGGTTCAAACCGTTGTTCTTCAAGAACGCGGAGCACTTTGGATTGCACCTTCGGGCTCATATCGCCGACTTCATCAAGAAAGATCGTTGCACCGTCGGCAAGTTCAAATTTGCCTTTCTTGGCTGCAGTGGCGCCTGTGAACGCGCCCTTAACATGTCCGAAGAGTTCGGATTCGATCAGCTCTTCCGGAATAGCTGCGCAATTGAGTTCGATAAACGGAGCAGCAGCCCGTTGCGACTGGGCGTGAATTGCGCGAGCTACGAGTTCCTTTCCGGTTCCGGATTCTCCATAAATAAGGACGCGGCCGTCCGTCGGAGCAACCACTGTGATCTGCTTTCGCAACGCGCGCATCGCTACCGACTCGCCAACCATTGTGTACTGTCTTGCGAGTTCGGCTGTGAGCTCAGCATTGACAAGCTCCAGGCGTCGTTGTCGCAGAGCATTTCGAACGGTTAAGACGGTCTTCTCAATTGAGAGCGGTTTTTCGATGAAGTCGAACGCGCCGAGTTTGGTTGCACGAACGGCCGTCTCGACGTTTCCATGGCCGGAGATGATGACAACTGCGGC
>JBKPAC010000025.1:0-14412 GCA_046726175.1 Acidobacteriota bacterium | reverse complement strand
GGTCCAGCCCTCCTGGAAGCGACGTATCCGGCCGTCTAATTGCGATTTGCGAATTGCGGATTGTGCGAGGTAGTGAGCCCCGGATAAAACCGGATCAGAAGAGAGGGAAAGTGAGGAGTCGTTGCAATTCTCTTTCTTGTTCTGATCAGCGTTAATCCGCGGCTCACTACCTTGCACAATCCGCAATTCGCAATCCGCACTCCGAAATTCGCAATTCGCAATCCTTGACCCACCCTGATCCCGTCCCCTACACTCCCTGAACAGTGGATCCCAGCCAATCATCGTACATCGCCGAACCAATCATCGAGCCTCAGGGAAGTTACTCGCCGAGCAGCGCACCGCCTGCTTTCGTCGTCGACCCAAATAGTCCGCCGTGGGGCGTACTCCTGGCCCTTGGAACTTGGATAGCGAGCATTTTTCTGCTCGGCATCGTTCCTATCATGACGGCGTTGCCATACCTGATCTATCGCGCCTCGACGGGCGCCCATATCGGCGGCCCGGACATGGTGGCCGACAAGAATTTTCTTTTCTTTTCGGTTCTTGGTGTCATACCCGCGCACCTCCTGACTTTGGGGATTACCTGGCTGGTTGTTACGAAAGCCGGAAAACACCCGTTCTGGAAAACCCTGGGCTGGGAATCAGGCAAACTAAAACCGTGGAAGTGTATAGCCATAGCTGTGGGTCTCTTCTTACTGGGTCTATTGATCACTTATCTGATTGGTGGCAAGAAGACTGAACTGGAAGAGTTGATCAATAGCTCGTATCGCACGCGCGTCACAACAGCATTCCTGGCTGCCGCGACCGCGCCGCTCGTAGAAGAAATCGTTTATCGAGGAATCGTCTATTCCGCACTGCAAAGAGCGATAGGCGTAATCGGCTCGGTTTTCATCGTCACCATTTTATTTGCAGGAGTTCACGTCTATCAGTACCGCAGCAATATCGGCGTCATTCTGGTGATCACGCTGCTGAGTCTGACTTTGACACTAATTCGAGCTTATTCCGGAAGGCTATTGCCCTCGTATTTAATTCACCTCGTATTCAACGGCATTCAGTCGGTAATCCTGGTGTTGTCACCATTCTTCGAGAAAGCTGAGCCGGTTGTTCCTCAACCGGTGCCCGGTCTCATCGCAAGTCTCCTTCGGTTTTTTAGCTAACGGTATGGCTCACGAGGTCGTGGTCGTTGGCGGCGGCATTGGCGGGCTGACAGTCGCAGCGCTGCTGGCAGCTCGCGGCATCGATGTGTGTCTTTTCGAGAGGCAGCCCGAAGTGGGTGGCTGTGTGACTAACGTCGAGAAATTCGGCTACACGTTCGAGCCGACCTTGGGTCTGTACTCAGGCTGGGGAAAAGGCGAAATCTTCGAAGGTCTCTTTAGTGAGCTTCCTGTGGAACCTCCTGAGACTCGACCGGTCAACCCAAGCTTCGTCGTGCGCCTCGAGGATGGCACTCAGATACCGGTTGTTTCAAACGAGCAAGCGTTTGATGCGATGCTGCGTTCAACTTTTCCTGAGTGTGCTGAGCGAGCGTCCCATTTCTATCGCGACGTCGCCGCAGCTCATGAGCTCTCGCAGCAAGTCAACAAACGAACTAGACGCATTCTCAACTTGTTCCCGCGTCGTGGTCCTGCTTCGCAGATCTCAAAGCTTAAGGAGCAGACAGTCGAGCGTCAGTTGACTGGAATGCCTCACGGTTTTCGCAGGTTCATCGAACTACAGCTCTTAGCCTTCAGCGAAACATCTCTGGATCGGTGGTCATTTCTGGATGCGGGTGTTGCGCTCACTCAAACGCGAGGGCAGTTTTTCGCGATTCGCGGTGGGGCTGCGGCACTGGCTGCAGCGCTTTCGGCGTCAATCAGGAAGAGCGGCGGTTCTGTGCGTCTCAGTAGCCCGGTCTTGCGCTTATCGTACAACGAGCAGGGTGATGCTACCGGCGTGGATCTGCTGACAGGTGAAAACGTCCCTGCCACGAAAGCGATCATAAGCAACATGACCGTGTGGGACACGTACGGAAAACTGATTGGCCTGCAACGCACACCTGCCGATTTGCGAAGACAGCTTAACGCGCTGAAGAGCTCAGGAGTGTATTTGGTTTTTGCTGGAATCGATGAAGAGGTAGCTCGCACCTTATCGGAACATATGCTCGTTGCAGGTGATGAGTCCTCGGATTCCGAAGCACTGATCGACACCACCGGATTCGCGTTCTCAGTTGCTCCGGAATGGGACCGGAGAGCTCCTAACGGCAAGCGAGCAGCAACAATCGCGTTCCGCACTGAGGTGGATCGCTGGTTCACTTTCCATGCGGATCACACGGTTCACGAAGAACACGATCAGGCCGCCCTTGAGCTCGCGTGGTCACTGGTGCACAAACGTCTTCCCGAACTCGGCCCCGGCATCGAAGTAATCGAGACGGCAACACCGCAATCCTACTATGACGTTACGCGTCGCAAGCTGGGGATGGTCGGTCCAATAGTCCGAGTTCTTGGAGGATCGCGCCACTCTTCGCCTCATGCGACGAATCTTCCTAACGTATTCGCAATCGGCGACACCACCAGCCCCCTTCCCGGCATAGCTGGTATTGCCGAATCCGCGACATCTCTCGTGAATAGCATCCTGCACTTCATTTAATTCTGGACTGGCCGCTATTGTCTAGTGTATATAGTCAACAGACAATTATGTACATCACCATTGACGAACGGGATAGTCGGCCGCTGTACCAGCAGATTGTGGATGAGATCAAATCCTTGATAGCCCGAGGAGAGCTGCTGGAGGGCTCGTCTCTGCCGCCTGTGCGGCAGATATCTGCGGATCTGGGCGTGAACCTAAATACCGTGGCTTTTGCCTACCGTCGATTGCAAAAGGAGGGCTTGATTCGCGTGAAGCATGGCTCGGGCGCCGTTGTGATGTCGCGGAAGCTTGGCGGGAAAACCGAAGACCAGCTGAGGCTGCAACTCAGGACTGCCTTGACGCAGCTGGTTCTCGCAGGCTTGAAGAAGCCCGAAATTAAGAGCTTAGTGGAAGAGGAATTAAGCGAGCTCCGGCGTCGACCTGTCTGACCTTACTGATTTGGTCGATCCTGCCTGACATCGGGCCGGATATCCGGTTTTCCAATACCCCGGCCTGGAGAATCCATGACATCTCTGGTCGGACGCGGACCTGGATCGGACATGCCAGTATCCGGCTGTCGTGTGGGTGCGGGTCCAGGTCCAGCAGTACCTCGAGGAGCGCTGATGATCCCGCTGTTATCCGGATACGGTCGGGGGTTGTAAGTCACGCCATTTTGATACCCGCGAGGGTAAAAGAATGGGTTGTAGACCGCGATTGAATAGGAACCACCGTAGGGCGAGCCCCAGCCGTAATAGAACGGCAGGAACGTGTAGCAACGAGTGACCGAGTTGAAGAACCAGAACCCTGAGCTGCGATACGAGTTAAACAGCCAGTCGGAAGTGCGGAATGTGTTGAAGGCGCTGGCTAGCATTCGATCCGAGATTCGCCGGTTAGCCTTGGCCAGAGCTTCAGCCCTCTCCTTGCTCCATAGTTCAACATCATCTTTGACCTTCTTCTCATCCCCTGTCAGCTTGGCTATCGATTGAGTGTTGGCGCTGATGATGACCTTATTGCCGCCTTTGACCTTCGTGTGCGAATCGTCATTCAACATCACCCGGCCCTTACGGACGATCAACTCAGTAGCGTCCTCTGGGACTACGTTAAGACGATAGAGCCCGTGTCGCACGATAGCCATGCTAGTGTGCGGCGTAGTGATATTGATCATTAGTTCGGTATCGTCCGTTCCGGTGGCTTCGACAATTGCGGTACCTCGAATGAGCTTAAACTCCAGGTTATCCAGGGAACTGTTGACCAGCTCGAATTCTGAGTTCTCACCTAACCGCAGGTACGAGCCCGGATTGAGTAACATCTCGACCCGGCCACCCAGCTCCGTACGAACCACGTCCCCGGCCTCAAGGTCATCAGTGACCGACAATTGCTGCCAATCTGAGCCCCCCTTGAGGTGCACTTTCGCCCGACCCGTTACGGCATTAATACCCCCGGCTTTCGCCGAAATAACGAACTTTTCGCGATTCTGAGCAGAAGTTGCGAGCGACAGGCAGAGTAGGATCGCAGCACATGTCAGAATTGATAACGATTGCCGAAGGTTCGTAGCCATGGCGGGTTCTCCTTTGCGGTGCAAAACTGGAGCGACTGTACCGAGGTTGGGTCATTATAGCCCTGCTTTCATCATTTACAAGCATTATTCAGACCAGGAAAACTACTGAGATCCGCGTTAATCCGCGGCTATTTCTTCACGGGCCCGTCTGCTGAGCGAGCTGCCTGGCGTAATAACCTCGTTTCGATCGCGCTATTAGATCGGTATGCTCATTAATCTGGACCGCGACGTTCCTCCATTTTCCGTCGCGTAAATTGTTCGAGGGACGGTAACCGATACTGTAAACCGTTCCCAGATCTTTAATTACCTGTTGATAGACGTTCTCGAGGTCTTCCATCTTCCCAGCTCGATACAGGGTCGTGCCGCACACATCGGCAAGTTGTGACAGCTGCTGGCGAGCTTCGACGTAAGCATCGCGAGGTGTTCGGTGTCGTTTTACCTCTTCTTCTTCCGTGTCGAGATAAATGGGAAAAACGATCGCATCGGAATCGGAGACAATGTGAACCAGATCAGTGAACGAAGTGCTCGAGCCGTCCCCGAAAATTCCCGGTAGTGCATTGTCGATGCCGTCCGTCATCACAACTATAGCCTTTCGACGCGAGCTCTGCCCGGAAGAGGCAAGCGATTCAACGACGTAACGCAAAGAATCCCAAAACTTGGTACCACCAACCGTCTTCTCAATCTTATCGATCTTCTTCTTCAACAGAATGCGATCGAGCGTCAACTCCGAAACGAGTTCAGGTACATCCGTAAATGTGACTACTGAGACTCGGTCCCCCGCACGGGTCGCGTCGACGAACCGTTTTGCTGAACGGCGAATAAGTTTCATCTTGTCGACGGTGGATCCTGAAATATCCAACAACAGAATCAGATCGAAAGGCGCGTCGGCAGCGGCAAAGAATGAGATCTCCTGCGGAGCTCCATCTTCGAGAACTGTAAAATCCTTGGCCTGCAGGACGGTACCAGCAGCGTTTGGCTTGAGACTCATCACGCTTACTTTGAGATCAACCAGATTTGAGTCGACGCGAATCGTCTCCTGCGGAGTCTGGGTCGTCTGGCCAAGACTCACAACACACAGCGAACAGATGATTACGCAAACACGCAAAGAGAGCGAAGGCGTAAAGAAATAGTTAGTTCGCATAGTAACCACGTTTGCCGCGTGCCACTGCATTCGGACGGGCGACGCTCACACGAATGGCGCGCCACTTTCCATCTCGAGTCTTGTTCGCGGGACGGTAAGCGAGACTGTAAACGGTTCCCAGATCGGCTACAACTTTTTCGTAGGCTCCGGCGAGATCTTCAAGACGCTCGACCTCGTAAAAGATGCCTCCGCCTTGATCCGCCAATTCTTTCATTCGATCGTGACCAGCATCAAAGGCTTCGGGCTGTGTATCGAGCGGACTCAGCGATTCATACTCAGTGTTCAGCCACAACGTGTAGAGCACACCATCAAATTCCTGAATATGACTCAAGAGTTCTGAGTATGGAAGTTTTGAGCCTTCGCCTTGAACACCCGGAATACTGTTATCGAGACCGTCGCTCATCAAGACGATGGCTGTTCGTCGCGACTTTTTGCGGTCCTTGTTGATTTCATCCACGGTGAAATCGATTGCGTCGTAGAGCTTGGTATCGCCTTCGCTCGTTTGAATGTTGCCAACCCGCTCACGCAAAGTGTTTCGATCGAGCGTGGGTGCAGAGACGATTTTTGGTTTACCTGCGAATGTGACGACACCGATCCGATCGGAGGTACGTGCCGCATCGATAAACCGTAAAGCAGCGCCCTTGATCAATTTCAGCACATCTTTTGTGGAACCGGACAAATCAATCAGGAGTACCAGATCAAACGGCGCCGATGAAGCGTCAAACTGTACGATTCGTTGTTCAGTGCCATCCTCAAACATCTTGAAGTCGGCCCGAGTCAAATCCAATAGTCCGCGATTCGTGCTCCGGTCGATGACGCTCATGTTGAGCGTGACCAATTGTGAGTCCACTCGAACTACATCGCCTTCCTCAATCTCCTCGTTCGCTGGAGATTTGTCGGGTGTTCCGGCACTTTTGGCTGTTGCGTCGGCGAGCTTCGGTGGTCCAGTTTCAGCAGCGGCGACAGGAGCAACATCTAAGGGCGTAACGGTGATAGGACCACTGTCGGAATTAAGGGTAAGAATTGGCCCACCGGCGCCAACGCGTGCCTGAAAAGAATGTTCGTCGTTCTTAGAAGGCAATCCTACTGAGGATCTGACTGTCCCCGAAACTGATTTAGCAACGAGTTCGACGTCTGCGGAATTCAAGAGCGCGTTGATCTCACCAGACGATGATTTCAACGTTGCCGCTGATGTCATGCCCCTCAATGTAATGGCTCCCTCACTCGTTGCGACGTCCAGCCGCGTCGACGCAGGTACTTTTACTTCAAGGTTGATCGCCAGCACCGGATCGACTGGTCGTCGCACCACGGACACGGTCAAAACGCTCTTGCGATTATCTATGACGATGGGTGACGCTGGCGGAGGCTTCTGACCGTCAGGAAAGGTCGCTGAGACGAGGACGTACGGCTGAGTCCACGTTTCGAGCGAAACAGCACCAAATTTATTGGTAATCTTTACGAGCGCGTCGGGTGCCACATCAATGCGCAATCCGGTCTGGCTGCGCGTTGATGTTGGCCCAGTGACAACAACTATCAGGCTCGTTACCAGTATGGATAAAAGCCTGCGAATACGGTTTCTCACCCACATAACTTGGAATGGCAGAGGCTTATACTTGAAATCCACCAGATCAATAACTGAGATCGACCGATCCGGGCGACCATAGTTACCTTAACTAAGAATCAGAATCAAACGGGCAAAAGCTATCGCTCGATCATGTCGAGCATTGATCCTTCTTTTTTTGCGGGAGTTGCCGGCCTGATCGGAGTTCCCCCTCCTGTGTCGCTCAATCGCAACAGCAAATTATTGACGTTCGTAGCATATGGCATGGCCATATCCTTCGCCACCACACCGTCTCGAATCAACTTTTCAATGACGGCATCGAAAGTCTGCATTCCTTCTTGATCTCCCTGCTCCATCGCATCAAGAAGAGATTTCCCTTCGGACTCGCCCCTTTCAATGTATTCGCGGGTCCGCATTGTTGACTTCAGGATCTCGATCGCGGCGACACGTCCCAGGCCGTCAGCTTTCGGAATCAGTCGTTGCGATACGATGTAACGAAAGGACTGAGCAACTCGAGTGCGGATCACGTGCTCTTCATTCTTCGGGAAAACGCCGATGATGCGATCTACTGTTTTGGAAGCGTCGATCGTGTGCAAGGTCGACAACACTAAGTGGCCTGTTTCAGCTGCTTCCAACGCAACTTCTATTGTCTCGCGGTCGCGCATTTCTCCGACGAGGATCACTTTCGGGGCCTGACGTAATGCGGCGCGTAGTGCTACTGCAAAATTCGGAGTGTCAGAGTGAAGCTCACGCTGGTGCACTGTCGAGTTCTTGTGCCGGTGCAGGAACTCAATCGGATCCTCAATGGTCACGATGTGGTAGTACTTTGTCTCGTTTATTAGATCGATTATGGCTGCGAGCGTTGTGCTCTTGCCGCTGCCGGTCGGTCCGGTGACCAGTACGATGCCGTTTTTGAGTTCGGCAATCTCCATTAGCTGTTGTGGAAGATCAAAGTCCTTGAACTGAGGAGGTTCTCCCGGAATGACACGCATGACAATAGCGTGCGTTCCGCGTTGCTTGAAAATGTTTACGCGAAAACGACAGTCGCCTGGCGCGCTGAAGGAAACATCAGCGGATCCGGTTTTCTCCAGACTCTGTATGGCGGCTTCCTGATTGCCGAGAATTAACTTTGCGATTCCGGCAGTGTGAGCCGGAGTGAGTTTTTCAAGGCCCGAAACCAGGACGGGTTGAAGTTTCCCGGCTAATTCAACCTGCGGAGACCGGCCGGGAGAGAAAATCAGATCACTGACCTTATCCGAAACTGCGAGCATCTGTCGCAGAACCGTGATGAAATTCGGAGGAGGAGGACCTCCACTCGGCATGTCCGAAACTGGTGGTGGAGTTTGGCTCATTTGTAGTTTGAACTATCCCTTTCCGTGATCTTCAAAATGGTGACGGCCTTTCTGCAAAAGATTCGCTACAGCGAACAAACGCAAGTGACATTGCGTACATCAAAGTGGTTGATCGGCGGGACTGGAACGGGCACTTTGCAGTCCCAAACAAAAAAGGAGGCGCTGGTACAATGGCGACGTACAAAGATCCAGTGAGATGCTTTGCACCACTTGAAGTCATCGAGCGCCTGCTGGAAATTCGCGTTGAAGCAGGTTACTCACCTGCCGTCTATCTCCTTTCGCCCGATGACTTGGCAGACTACCTCGATGCATATGGTTTCGATGTGTACGCTTTATCGGAGGCCGAAGCTAGTTTTCACTTCGGGGACTATCGAGCCCCGCTTGCACCTGGAGGCGATCACGCTCACAGCTCGCCAACGGCTCACTAAAACGAAAGTAATCAGTTCTAAATGGAAAGCGGGAGACGAAAGGATCGTCTCCCGCTCTTGTTTAGGCCAGCGCTTTGATGACAAAGAAGGTAATGTCATCCCCCGCCCCTTTACCATCCGTCCACTTTGATACTTCGTTCTGCACGCTGCTGATCAACTCTCGAGCAGGCAGATGAGCAGCCGCACGGACGGCTTGTAACAGCCGATCACGCCCAAACTCTTCTCCCGCGGGGTTTGTTGCTTCCGTAACTCCATCGGTATAGAGAACAAGTACATCGCCGGGCTTGAACGACAAGTAATACTGGTGATAGCGGGTATCACGAAACATTCCCAGGGGCAGACCGCCACGTTCGATATAGCGTCCATTCCCTTCCGCATCCAACAGTAGCGGCGGATTGTGGCCGGCATTCGAATAGATCAAAGTTCGATTACCGCCATCGAGAATACCGTAGAAGCCGGTGACGAATTGGTTCCGCTCGATGGATTCCCACAGCAGGTAGTTCACCTTGGCCATGGAAATCTGAACTGCGTAACCGATATGGATGGCAGCTCGAAGGCTGGCACGCAGGAACGCCATTAACAGGGCTGCCGGCACTCCCTTTCCGGAAACGTCAGCAATGATCAGTCCAATCTGATCTTCGTAAATCTGCACCCAATCGTAATAGTCACCAGAGACTTCCTCGGTGGGAAAGTTGTAAGCACTGATGTCGAAGCCGGCCAACTTCGGATCGCCAGGCGGCAACAGTTCCAGCTGAACCTGTCTTGCTACTTCGAGTTGTCCTTCGAGGCGTTTCTTTTCGATCAATTGCTCGTGGAGCATGACCTTCTCAATGATGATCGCTACTTGCGATGCAAGCATCATCAATACGTCAAGATCATCATTCGAATAGGCATTGAGCTGATCGCTCTCGAGATCGAAAACTCCTATGACTTCATCATTCGAGATAATGGGAGCCACCATCTCTGAACGAGTTTCTGAACGGGCGTTCACATAAATCGGGTCGTTGCGGACATCCGGAGAAATAATAGGTTCACCGCTCTGCGCTACGTGACCGATAAAGCCTTCTCCCACCTTAAGGTGTAACCCTCGCAATTCGTCGATGTCGTAGCCTCGGACAGACTCCGCTTGCATCTCGCACGGCTCGTCATGATCCGCTGGATTTGATTTATCTTTGCAGTCGAGGACAAAGATGCCGGCTGCATCGTAGGGAATCAAACTGTCAAGAGTATCCATCACTAAATTCAGGACCTCTTGAAGATTCAACGAGCGGCTGATTTCTTTAGTAATGTCCAGCAGCATGCGAAGCTTGTCGGTTGCCGACAAGCCGGGTCCGCTCGTTTCTTTTATTTGCTCAGCCATTGCTTGCTGTTGAACTCCGTGTGCGCGGCGCATCGCTCGCGCAAGATTCACGAGATTATATGGGTTTCGCAGCTATTCCACGAAATCTGTTTTCAGATTGGTGTACGTAGGAATTCATCGAGCAGTTTGCTCATTCCGATGCAGATCTTTGTACGTAGACCAAAGGTGTGTCACTTTTAGCCGGTACTGCACCAACTCGCGACTAACATGAAAATGATGAGCAATTCCAGCCGCGGTTTTTCCACCCAGGACGAATCGCCTCAATGCGGCGAAAGGAACCAGTGCAGCGGCTCCGACCGCGTACGCAGCCTCTTCATCGGCTTTTCGGTAGTCCCGGTGCAACGTTCGTCCCCTCTCGTCCTCAGCAACTACAGATAATCGATTGGGCGTGTGGCCGAGGAAGACGTGACAAATCTCTTCCATAAGAGTGGCGTTTGTTCGCGTTCTACCGTGACCCGGATTCAATATGACAAGCCGCGACCCGTTTGGTAACGCACGCGAGCACACCCCGCCGGACCATGCTTCAGCAGCTGGTCCAAGGAGATGTTCTCTGGCTTCACTGCTCAGCCCTTCAATCTTTTCAAAATCTACGACGATTAGATTAGCGAACCTTGCCAGTTGAAATGGATTGAGTGGTGCGGCGGGATGAACTCGAGCAAAATCTCTCAGACCCAGCCCTTTAAGCTCAAAGTTTCGCCACTTTTCACCGGGAGGAAGATTGAAGCTACCCACAATCGAATTATAGACATTGGGAACGCGGGCGTCTCGCCCGCTACGATGGTAGCGAAGGGAAAGAAAGCGGGCGAGACGCCCGCGCTCCCAGTAATTAGCGCCGTTTCTTGCCGGGTTTTTCTCCGGTGCGACTGAACTGCGCGTATGCAACACGAAACAGCTCCGAAAGCGCCGCAGCAGTTTCGGGCGTGAGGTTTCGATCGGCGCGCAGATGGGCTTCGACGATTTCCGGCGTGGGTTCCCGAGCGTAATAGATGACAGGCTTGCCTTCCGGTGAATCCGCTTGTCGAGAGCCAAGAATTCTCTCCATGGGAACATCAAGCCAGGTCGTCAGTCGCGCAATGTTGTCTGCATCCGGCTTGCCGGTTCCGTTTTCAATTCGCGAAAGAGTGGATGCTGAAACTCCGGTCTCTTCAGCAAGGTCACGGAGACTGAGGCCCAGCTCTTCGCGCCGTCGCTTTACGGCCCGACCCAGCTCTCCCGTATTAACTAATGCTTTACGGCTCATGTGACTTTCCTCAGCTGAAAAATACCCGAATTGGATCGATTGAAAGCTAACACACGTGGGTTTTAGATGCAAGACTGCGTTTTACCGTTGAAACACCAGCCATAACAAAAAGCCGCGCGGTTAAGCGCGGCTTGCGTCCGAATGTTTCAACTTTAGCGTTGAGTACGTTGACGAGTGGCACTCGACGTAAGATTACGTGCTCGAGGCAGAACATCGACTGCTCTCGTAACCTGCGGATCTTCTGTCGTCACGTAAACACGGTCCGCTGTAACTCGCCCGTAGGCTGCGGTCACAATGTTGGTGCGCAACTGCAAACTGATGAATGAACGTTGATTATCGAGTATAGGAGCAAACGACCGGAACGATGGATCGGCAGCTACAAAATCCTTGAAGGCTTTGAACACCGCATCTGTAACTGGATAATCGTTCGGCATTAACTCGTGGCCAAAGGTGATGTCACCGACTCGGTAATTATCAAAACCCCGGATGCGACCGTTTACGAGATTCCGAGTAAAAGCAAAGATAGGAGTAAGCAACCGTCTTTGCGCGCCACTGATGGTCTTTGGATTTACGGTCTCATCCGGCTCAATCCCACCGCCACCGTAAACTGCTCTGCCAGTATCAGTTCTCTTCTCCTGAGACTGAGGTTTTGCTTCTTCCTTCTGATCCAGGCGATTGGATCCACCGTGTGTGTAGTAGTCGTAGAATCCACCGTTCGAGTAATCCCGCTGAATCAAGCGACCCGACGGTGTGTAGTATTTAGCGGACGTTAAAGTTAATCCGGCCCCGTAATCAAGCGGAATAATGCTTTGTACGAGACCTTTGCCGAAGCTCGTCTTCCCCACAATCAGCGCTCGGTCGTGATCCTGCATGGCGCCGGCAACAATTTCTGAAGCGGAAGCCGTGTAATCATTGATTAGGATCACCAATGGAGTCAGGTCGGGCGAACTGTTCCGTGACTCGTAGGTGTTGTCACGCAGACCATTCCTTCCCTTTTGCGTCAGGATTAATTGGCCTGCGGGCAGGAACACTTCGGCGACGTGAATGGCCTGATCCAGGAACCCACCAGGATTGTTCCGCAGGTCAAGTACGAGCGAAGTCATCCCTTTAGCGTGCAGGCGCTCGAGCGCTTCTTCCAGCTCTTCTGTCGTCGAATAGTTGAAGCCGCGCGTCATGTCGATGTAGCCAACTCCGGGTTTCAACATGTAAGCATCTGGCAGTGAGGGCTGCGGCACTGCGTCCCGAGTGATGTCAACTGCTTGTACTCGCTCGTCAGACGCTCTTTGGATTTTCAGCTTTACGACTGAGCCACGTGGTCCACGAATCTTATCGCGCACTTCAATTGACGGCCTGCCGGTCATCTTCACTCCATCAACCTCGAGTATCCGATCGCCATAGCGCAGACCGGCACGCGCCGCTGGAGAATTCTCGAAGGTTGCGGTTACGAAAGTGTCCGTAACGTCGCCGAACGTGTAATTAAGAATGGAAGCACCGATGCCAAAGTATTCCGAACGCTGGTCCGTCTTGAGTTCTTCAAACTCTTCGCGATCGTAGAAATTGGAATGCGGATCCAATGACCTTAGCATTCCGATAATTGATGATTTGAAGAGCGAGTTATAGTCGAGACCTTTTCCGTCGATGTAATGTTCCTGAATCACACTCAACGCTTCATCGAAATCGCGCTCGACGATAGCGATAGCGCTGCCGGGGTTGCCACGGGTTGGTCTGCGTGTTGAAGTCGTTGGGCCTGCCGGCGGAGCCTTGCTGCTGGAAGTGCTTCCAACCTGAGGTTTTTGCTGACTAAACGTAAGGCCTTGAATACCAATCGCAATCGTAAGTATCGTCGCGAATATATAAGAAAATTTCCTTTTCACAGATGACCCCTGAAGCTTAAATTCGCTACCAAAATATAACGGCCTCGTCCTAAAAAATCTGCGTTCAAACCGTTCCGTGGCTGCAATATAAATGATGCATTGAAAGTGAGCAAGGTTGGGTGTCAGCCATACTGCATCCAATGCATGCAGCTACGTCAACTATATAAATAAATGTCTAAAGACGTGCGAACTCCAGTACAAAACCGAATAGTTTTCAGGGTATGGTTCGCTTGACGACCCTTTCTGGCCCTCCGTAGAATGAACCTATCAACGACAACAATCGTAGAACTTGCGTAGCTAGAGTCAGTCACTAAAGGAGTCCTTTAAGATGAGTAGTCCGTATAACAGAGAAGACCCAGCGACAGGCGAGCCAATTGATGATCTAATGCTTTCCGAACACGATGCAGACTCTACCTCTGACGATCGTTCCCGAACGGCTTCCTCCGTCCGCGACATAGCCTCGAGGATTCCTGAATCGTTAAGCGCAATCGGCCGCGATATTAGTAGAACAATTGAGAAAGCAATTTCTGCGAAGGATGACTACGTTGTAGCTGTAAAAGTTTCTCCAGAAGCCCAGGACAAACTGGAGCAATTGGTACAGGCAGGAGTCTTTCGCAGTCGAGCTGAAGCCGCAGGGTACCTGATTGACGAAGGCATCAAAACACAATCGGCTCTCTTCGAAAGAGTGCGGCAGAAACTCGCTGAGATTGAGCGCCTGCGAGCTGAGCTCCGAGGACTGATCACTGACAAACCGGCGTAAGTTCACTTCATGCTTTTCTGATCTTTCGCCCTTTTCGTCCCCCGGTAATCTGGCTGCTTGTCCTCACCTGAGGATAAGCACGTCCGACAGCTAAGATGAATCGAGACACAAGTGGCTGAAACATTCCAACTTCCACCAACACCAATTCAACAATTCACTCTAAAGAATGGCTTGCGCGTAATCCTGAGTCGTGACCAAGCGGTTCCCGTTGTCTCAGTAGCCGTGTATTACGACGTTGGATCCCGTAACGAGAAGGAAGGTCGCACCGGGTTTGCACATCTGTTCGAACACATGATGTTCCAGGGTTCCGAAAACGTTCCGAAGGCTGCTCACTTCCAATACGTCTTCAACGCGGGCGGCACGATGAATGGAACTACCTCGACCGAACGGACCAACTATTTTGAAACGCTGCCTTCAAATCATCTACCCCTTGCGTTGTGGCTCGAGAGTGATCGAATGCGCTCGCTGAAAGTCACGCAGGAGAACCTGGACAATCAGCGCCATGCGGTCCAGGAAGAGAAACGACTGCGCTACGAC
>JBKPAC010000024.1:0-10927 GCA_046726175.1 Acidobacteriota bacterium | reverse complement strand
GTGGATCATCGGCAACTATCTCTACTACTCAACTATTGCAGATAAATTCTTCGTGTACGACATCTCAGATCCTGCAAATCCGAAGCTGACGGACGCGGTTAAGGTCGATGCGCGCATCATTAATGACATCAGCACCACTGCTGACGGCAAGATTCTAGTGATTTCTCGTGAGGGAGCTTCCAATCGGAAGAACGGAATTGCATTTTTCGATACTTCCGATCCCGCACATCCGAAACCGATTTCTGACTATACAGCCACTGTTACCGGTGGCGTGCATAGCGCTTTCGTCGATGGTCACTACGTCTACTTAACTGATGACGCCACCGGGTCGATGCGCGTTATCGATTTCGCCGACGTTAAGAACCCAAAAGAAGTAGCACGCTGGCAGGTTGAGAATCCGACAGTAACGATGGTCAAAACCGCTGAAGGAGAAGAGGTCGGCGGACGGTACCTACATGACCTTCAGGTAAAAGACGGACTAGCGTATCTGGCTTACTGGCGCGACGGATTAATCATCCTTGACGTCGGCAATGGTATGAAGGGCGGTAGTCCAGAGAAACCGCAACTCGTCAGCCAGCTGCGCTTCAATCACAATGAGCTGTACGGGAACGGTTGGCTCGCGGGGTCGCACTCAGTCTTCCGCTACAAAAACTATGTATTTGTCGGCGATGAGGTATTCCCCCCGATTTTTGACATCCATGGAAAGAAGCGAATTCCCGTCCGGGGAATTGTGCACGTCGTAGATGTGTCTGACATCAACAAACCGCGGAAAGTAGCTGAGTATCCCGTGCCTGAGTCGGGTGCGCATAACATGTGGGTGGAAAACGACATCATGTACATGGGCTACTACAACGGCGGCGCTCGGATCGTAGACGTTTCAGGTGAGCTTCGTGGTGATTTGTACCGGCAGGGACGCGAGATTGGTAGGCTCTGGACGGCTGACTCACAAGGCGTGGTTCCGAATCTACCGATGACTTGGGGAGCTCAGCCTCACAAGAATTACGTTGTGTTCAACGACATCAACTCTGGTATTTGGATCGTGAAGATCGGCAATCCCATTTACAAGGGCTCAACTACCGTAACGGGAAAGTAATAAGAACGTCTGAGTTCTGATGCCTAAATCCTCAAACAGGCGAAAGACTCCGCGGCGAAAGCGTAAGAGAGATCCCGCTTATGTAGTCTTCCTAAGCCACTCATCGAGCGATGCGTGGGTCGCGAGAATGATGGCTGAAAAAATTGAAGAGATCGGTGCGCAGTGTTGGCTTGACGAAAAAGACTTGGAGGGCGGCGACATTATTTCCACCGACATCCTTCGAGGCATTGACATGTGTGACGAAGCAGTGGTTTTGATCTGTCCAGCAAGCCTACAATCTCAATGGGTTGCGTTTGAAATAGGCTCAGTGCGATCTCAACACAAACGCGTTACCCCGATCTTGAACAACGCCAAGGCTTCCGGAATGGGACCTATGCAGGACATTAAAGGAATCGAACTTAACAAGTTCGATCAGTTTTTGGCACAATTGAAGAGAAGGATTGCTCTTAAGCCACAATCGTGAGGTATTCGGATGTCTTACAAGGTATTTATTAGTTCCAGCCAGAAGGATTTGGATCTTGCCCGAGACTTGGCAAAGAGGATCGAGGATGCTGGCGTAACCGTGTCATCGGGGGAGGAACGTAGTCAGCCACAGAACATGGTGAGATGGCAGGTCGGCAAAAAACTAAGAAGCGCTGATGAGGTCGTGGTTATTTTGTCTGGTGAATCTTTGGACAATCCCTCACTCATGTTCGAACTCGGCGCCGCCTCATCATTAAGAAAGCGCGTTACTCCAGTAGTTGTTGGCGTCGAGCAAAACAAGGTGCCCTCACTTATCAAAAGCATGAAATACATTACCTATCCACAACTGGAGCAATTCATAGTCGATCTGGAAAAGCGAGCCAAAGCCGCCTGATCCTCAGCTCGATCCAATCCGGAACTCATTTATCAAACGATGAAGATAAGAGCGGCTGATTCCGAGCCGCCGTGCTGCCGCCACCTTGTTTCCACCTTCCGTCTGCAATGCGCTGATAATCATTCGCGTCTTTAGCCCCGTAACAGCACCCTCCAGCGTGGTTTCATCTGCCACGTTTGCATCGGGAAGGGAGCGCAACATCTTTTCGGGAAGAAACTCTACCCCGAGATTTGGTCCATTGCTGAGCACAACCAACCGCTCCATCAGATTTTCCAACTCTCGAACATTTCCCGGCCACACATATTCCTGCAAAGCGTCGATCAGATCAGCGTCAAGATCTGGAGTTGACCGACCATGTTTGGCTGCTGCTTTAGCCGCAAAGTGTGCCGCCAGGAGTGGAATATCTTCCTTGCGGTCTCTCAAAGCTGGTAGAGCGAGCGGCACCACGTTCAGGCGATAAAAAAGATCCCGGCGGAACCTTCCCCCCTCAACCTCCTTTTCGAGGTCGCGATTGCTTGCAGCGATCAGCCGAATGTCGACGTTCAGAGTTTTCGATCCTCCAACCCGTTCAAACGAGCGTTCCTGTAGAACTCGCAGCAGTTTCACCTGAACTGTAGAACTTAGATCCGCGATTTCGTCGAGGAACAAAGTGCCTCCGTCAGCTAATTCGAATCTTCCCTTGCGAGCGGTTATCGCAGTGGTGAAGGCGCCCTTTTCGTGGCCGAATAACTCCGACTCGATCAGCGTTTCCGGAAGAGCAGCGCAACTGACTCCGACAAATGGGCCTGCCGCGCGTGGGCTTTCGGTGTGAATGGCGCGCGCGAGCATTTCCTTCCCCGTGCCGTTTTCTCCAACCAACAAGACTGTCGCGCTTGTAGCAGCTACGGACCGTGCCTGCTTGACGATCTTCTCGAGCGACTGGCTGCCGCCGAGCAAGTCACTGAACCCTTTCGAACGAGTCAGCTCGTCTCGTAGCCTGCGATTGTCGATCTCGAGACGACGCATTCGCGCCGCCTGGTTGACGATGTGAAGTACCTCGGCGCCGTTGAGGGGTTTTTCAAAGAAGCCGTAGGCACCTCTTTTTACGGCTTCGAGCGCAGCCTTCTTCGCAAGACTGCCGGTAATGACAACTACCTGAATGGGGGGATCTTCCGATCGAGCTGCATCAATTATCGCTAAGCCTTCTGAGATTTCGTTTGTCCGAGGCGGTAAATGGAGATCGCTCACGACGACGTCGACGCCCTCGCGATGAAGGAGCGGCATAGCGTCCGTCCGCGAAGCTGCCTGAAGCACCCGGTAATCGTTCACGAGAGCCCAATAAAGACCACTCCGAACTGCATCATCATCGTCGACAACGAGTACTGTTCCCTTCACCTGCGGTTCGTTGGTCATATTTGCAGACTGTGACTCAATTTACTTGAGACGCTAGACTACGCGTTCGGCAACTCTGGGCGAGATTTTGAGAGGATGACTGCGCAACTTAACTGACGCGGCCCGCTCTATCGTATTGTCTAGTTGCGCCCTTCAACTGCGGATGGTAGCACGACGCGGAACGTTGTTCCAACGCCTTGTCTGGATTGCACCTCAATAGTTCCGGCATTAGCACGAACGACTTCGCGGCAGGTATAAAGTCCAAGCCCCACGCCACTCCTCTTAGTGGTTGCGAAGGGCCGAAAGAGGCGGTTATCGATGAACTCTTTGCTCATACCCTGACCAGTGTCGCTGACACTAAGAAAGATCTTTTCCGCTCCAGCCTCACCGACTTCTACCGTGAGTTTGCCGCCTGTTTCTCCCATCGCCTCAATTGCGTTGATGACCAGGTTCTCAATAACTCTGTCGATCCGTTCGGGATCAACGAGGGCATGCAAACTTGCCGGCACCTTGAGCTCAATCTCGTACTTTGAGCGCACCGGTTCAGCAATCAGTGCGAGCACACGTTGCACTGCTGCCACCAGATCCACCGGTCTGGGCATTTTGTGTTCGCCACTAAGCGTAGTTACGGGATTACTGATTCGCGCGACCAGCCCCTTCAGTTTCTCAGTCGCTAAGGTCAACGACTTCATCATGTCAGCACGAAATTCTTTATTGTCGAAATGAACTTCCATGTTTCCGACGATGAGGGATAGGGCTTCAATGGCGTTCTTTAAATCATGAGTCAACATTGCCGAAAGACGGACGAAGGACTCGAACTGCCGCACCTCGGCCTCGCGTGCCAATTGGTCACGATAGCGTTCGTTTATCAGGTTGATGTTGTCCGCTATGATGCGTGCTCCGTCATCCGAACTGACCACGATCTGCCGATCAAGTTCTCCCTTCGCGATAGCCGTAATGCCTTCGGCCACGCGATCAATTCCTCGACTTTGTCTCTGCCAATAACGGCTATACAGAAGAGATGCTGGCACTGCAATTACAACAGCCAGCAGGGCGCCTACCAACCCAGCTCGTTTAGCCGGATACAGTGCTGCTGATGGGCTTCGTGCTACGGCAACTGCGCCGCTCACTCGAGGCAAAGGACGGAAAGCTGCCCTGTATTGCTCGCCCGTCGGCAGAGAAAAGTTTTTGATCCCACTCTCGTTGTTAGTCATCGCGACAGCTATCGGTAGGAAACCAGAAAAGGCGCTGTCGACAGGCTGGTGTCTTAAAGAATCGTTTGGATGGTAAAGAATGCTTCGCGAGCGATCCAGGACCACAACCATTGCGCCTGAACTGGAATCGCCGTTTTTTGCTTCGATTACCCCGGCCGCCTCCGAGAAGACCGGATCGAGTCTCAGCTGACCAACCAACGCGCCAACTACTTCACCACTTTCATTTGGAGAGAACACTGGAACAGCACAGATAACGATAGCGCCAGAAGGCGTCGTGGAAGGCGATGAAAAGGACGCTGCGCTGTTACGCTCTTCCCAGACTTTGCTTTCAGCTCGCGGTAAATCAGGCAAAAAGTCCTGGGTCTGGATCGTAATTGGAGAGCCGCGTTGATTTCCAACTGGGGTGGCAACGAACCTGATGCGTTGACGATCGTGGCAGATGATTCGTTCGAAGTAACCTCGGGTTAAAAGCGTCGACAGGCGCGCTTTCAGGTCGCTGGCTACCTCGCGCGTCACAACACCATTCGGGGAAGTAATTACTTCTGTCTGGCCCTTGCCCGTCAGAATCGTTTCGTCGTTCCCACCTGCGTAACGCTGCATAGGCTTCGCTTCCGCCAACTCTGTTAGAGCTACGGCTTGCTCCTTCAGCATGTGGTCCGTCACCGCAACGAACGCAGCAAGCTCGCGATGAAGTCCGTGATCAATCATCGCTTCGCCCGAGCTCAATGTGAACAGAAAGTTGACGAACGCCAGCAGCAAAAGCGGGGCGAGTATAAGAGCTAAGCATGTGAGAAATGGTCTTGGGCGGATGACCAAATGCGACCTCCCGGATGTCGCAGCATATTAACCCAAAACTTCAGCTTTGGACCTCATGAAGACTGTCAGTCACCAACCGGAAACCGCCCGAACTCTTCAAGCATGGGAGCGAGAAGTGAAATGATCTGATCGTGAGCTGCGCCGTTGCTCGCTACGATGCCGTTCTTGTTGTTAACCTCCGGTGAGTTATAGCGCAGAGGACGACCGAAAAGATCCGTTAGACAACCACCAGCCTCAGTCAAAATTACTTCCGGCGCGCACGTGTCCCACTGTTTAGTGCGCGGCGAAAGGTGAACGTAAAGGTCGCACTGTTGTTCGACGATCAGCCCGATCTTGATTCCAACTGAGCCGCGCCGGATCTCATCCCTGACGCCAAATCGCTTCACAACCTGGTCCATCCGCGGACTCCTATGCGAGCGACTTGCAGCCAAGCGCATTTTGGTGAGGTCAGTTTCATATGAGACCACCGCTCTTTCACTTAGTGCGCCAGGTCGTTCAATCCACGTACCCTGTCCGCGAACCGCGCGGTACAAAACGTGAGAAACTGGTTGATAAACCACTCCCATTACACACTCACCACCGACCGTCAGTCCGATCTGTACTGCAAAGTCACCATTCTGATCGATGAACCCAGTCGTTCCGTCAACAGGATCGACCATCCATACGCGATCCTTGTCCAACCGCCGTGTTGTATCAACCGACTCTTCTGCAAGAACGCCATCATCGGGAAAAGACTTTCGCAAGCCTTCGACGATCAGCTCGTTGGATACACGGTCCGCCTGAGTAACTGGTTCAACCTCACTGCTGACGAATTTCTGCTCAATGTGCAAAGGCCCATGGTAGAAATCGAGTACGATGGCGCCTGCCTGACGAGCAAGTTCGACTGCGATAGAAAGTTCGTCTTTATAATCCGGGTAAGAGTCCACTATTACTGCCTCGCCGCGTCGCGAATCACCTGTAACATCTCATCAATATCCGCCTTTGTCGTACGAAAGTTTACGACGCACACCCTTAGCGCAAATCTGCCGCGTACTACAGCATTCGAAAAATAAGCGCGACCACCGCGTTGCACCGAATGCATGATGCGCGCGTTGAGTTCGTCAAGCGACTCGTTGAGCTGTGCTGCGCGCTGGGATCCAGCAGTCTCTAGTTCCTGTCGAACACGCGGAGGGACGTAACGAAAGCAACAGATGCTCAACTCGACGGGCGCCAATAACTCGAAATCAGGTGCGTCGGTTACCGATCGACCGAGGTAGCTCGCGAGCTCATTGTTCCGGGCAATTTCCGCAGCCAATCGTCGGGCGCCGTAATATTTCAACGTAAACCACACCTTCAGCGCGCGAAATCGACGTGATAGCTCAACACCGTAATCCCAGAACGCAAACGATTCGTCGCCAGCTTCCTCGTGCACCTTTATGTAATCAGCTTCGTTCGCTGCGAATGCGGCGCGCGCGACTTTATCATCTCGAAAAAGGAGACAGCCGCAATCAACGGGAGTGAAGAACCACTTGTGTGGATCCAGTGACACGGAATCGGCCTCGTTCAATCCTTTGAACATCGCCGCTTTCGTTTGATCGAGAACGCCGGGTGCACCGTAGGCTCCGTCGACGTGAAACCATAGGCCAAACTCGCGCGCTACGGATGCAACGTCAGATAACGGATCGACGGCCCCGGTATTAACCGTCCCCGCGGAAGCGACCACGCAAAACGGTTTCAGTCCCTGCCGAATGTCAGCTTGAATAGCCTCTCGCAAGTGCGCTGGGTTGATGCGAAATCGATCGTCTGTCTCAATAGATCGGACCTGATGCCGCCCGATGCCCAACACATCAGCGGCTTTGGGAATTGACATGTGAATCTGATCCGAAGCGTAAAGCACCATCGGAGTTTGATTCCGCCACAACCCGTCACGTGCAGGATCACCATCGGACCTGGATCTCAAAGCGATGAAAATCGCAACCAGATTTGCCATCGATCCGCCGCTCGTCAGCAATCCGAGAGTATTGTCCCCGTAGCCAATCAGTTCTCCGATCCAGCGCACCACCATCCATTCGATCTCAGTTGCTCCTGGTCCGGAACGCCATGAAGTCACGCTCGGATTCAATGCCGAAGCAATCAAATCGGCGTAAGCGCCAACCGGCGTCGAAGGTGAAGCAACATAAGCAACGAAGCGAGGGTGACCATTGTGTCTGCTGCCCTGAATGATTGCGCGGCAGTCGTTAAGCAGTTTGTCGAGCGGCTCGCCGTCAAGAGGAAGAGTTGTCCCCAGCAGTTTGGTAAGATCTCCACCTCGGGTTTCGGGAAATACGCGGAGATTCCTAAGGGTTGAGAAGTAGTCGTTGACCAATCCGACGACTTTGTTCGTCAGATCGTCAAGTTCCTCGCGGGACATCTCCAGGCCTGATTGATGTCTGTCAGGATCGATCGTCATTCATCACGTCCTTCACTTCGGCGGCGGAGCGATGCCGACCAGAAGCGCCAAGCGTTCGTCACCTTCATTCGTTACGCCGTGCGGAACATCAGCGGGCGCGAGGACGATCATCCCGGGATCAGCACTCTGGGTGGTTTCTCCCACTGTAAAATTTCCGCTACCTGCCAGCACAAAATAGAACTTGTCCGCCGCCGCATGAGCATGCACTTTTTGTGATTGACCTGGCTCAAGACAATTCAGCCCTACCATCATGTGCGCACCCTGCCAGAGCGTGGCTTTGAAAAACTTTTCAACTGCTGCTCCTTCAAAGTCTTTCCAATTTAAGAAGTGGTCCATGTTCTTTCTTCTTTAGTTGACGTTCCGATTGAACCCAAACTAACACACGTGTCAGGAACGTTGAAGCGATGCTTGCGAGTTGTACTTTCGCCGCTTATAGTTTTGCGCGAGGGAATAAAACATCAATCAGCCACAAAGGATACCTGAATGTCGAGACTGACCGGCAGTGCGACCTTTGAAGGAACCTCACGTTACAAAGATCGATTTCGGGATCGAGTTACGCCTTCCCACTTTCGTAACAGGCACAATTTGTTTCTCTCGTCAGTTGGGATCGGAACCTATCTTGGCAGTCCGGATGAATCCACCGATGAGAGTTACACAAACGCGGTCGTTGCCGCGCTACAAAACGGCATCAATGTAGTCGACAGCGCTGCTAACTATCGTTTTCAACGCAGCGAACGTTCGATCGGCAAGGCCCTGCAGGTTCTGAATGACCAACACGGAATTCACCGGGACGAGATAGTCTTGTGCACGAAGGGCGGTTACATTCCCTTTGAAGGAGCTCCGCCGCGTGATGTTCGTGGCTATCTTCAGGAGACTTTCGTAGATCCGGGTATCGCAACTTTCGATGATTTCGTCGGTGGATCTCATTGCATGACACCGGCTTACTTACAGAATCAACTCGACCAGTCGCTCAGGAATCTTGGAGTGGATTGCATCGACGTTTACTACATCCACAATCCTGAATCCCAGTTGGGATGGGTTTCTTCCGAAGATTTCTACGTCCGTCTTCGAGCTGCGTTTGAACTGCTGGAAGCAAACGTGGCTCGCGGCAAGATTGCCAGTTACGGCGTCGCCACCTGGAATGGCTTCCGTGTTCACAGCGATGCTCGGGAGCACCATTCGTTACCGCGCATGGTAGAGATGGCTCGTGAGATCGGCGGCGTGTCCCACAACTTCCGCTTTATCCAGCTACCATTTAACCTGGCAATGCCAGAGGCTTTTAACCTGCCGAACCAAACGGTTGGTTCTCGCAACCTCACCGTTCTCCAGGGAGCAGGTGAATTAGGAATCACAGCAGTTGCGAGCGCTTCGCTTCTGCAGGGAAAAGTTGCTCGCGGATTGCCGGATAATTTGCAGCAGTTGTTCAGTCAAGTCACGACAGACGCTCAGAGGGCGATTCAATTTGTTCGCTCGACTCCCGGTATCACTACAGCGCTGGTTGGGATGAGTCGTCGAGAGCACGTCGAGGAAAACAGTACGGTTGCTTCAGTTGAACCGCTGTCACCGGAAAGGTTCGAACAGCTGTTTGGATAGTCGCGATCGGAGGATCCTACATTGGACCGATTCAACTCATTCGAAGAATTCTGGCCGCACTACGTAGCCGAGCACAGTCAGCCTGCAACTCGTACGCTTCATGCATTGGGAACCACCGCTGGCGTTGCGTGTGCTCTTGCTCTAATCGCGAAGCGAAAGTGGAAACTGTTGCCGCTCGCGCTAATTCCCGGATACGGTGCGGCCTGGCTGGCACACTTCCTCATCGAGAAGAATAAACCGGCCACTTTCGATCATCCGCTCTGGTCGTTCATGGGTGATTACAAGATGATTGGGATGATGCTCTCCGGTGAAATGGATGCGGAAGTCGAACGAGTCCTGGAAACACGAGGGAACGATCGGGATAGACTTGGGGCCGCGGATTAGCGGAGCTGACGTTGGAGATTAATGCAAGACAACGTTCCTAACGCTGAGACACCTCACGCCGAGGATGTTCCAGTCCTCGCGCGAGCATTTACCATCGACATTGAAACTTTGGCACTACCTGGATTTCGCGAACGTGTCGGTCCACATTTAGAACGAAGCTTCAGGCTCGGCAACATGCGACTCGAGCAGCAGCAGCGTTACCTCGAAGACATTGCGGCCGAAGAGGAGCGCTGTTATCAGCTCGGGTCACTGAATGCAACGACCGGCCGCGTTCTGTCGATTGCCGTCCACGTAGGCTCGATCGCCGGAATGGATTCAAGCGAGATTCCTATCGACCCGCGTGAATATGTGTTTGGAATAGACGCGCAAGGCAATGAGGAAGCTGAGCATGATTCTCTCACCGGCTTCATCCGTCTACTCAGCGATTTCAATGCCGAACATGATGAAATCGTAGGACATAACCTGTTGAGTTTTGACCTGCCTTTCGTCTTTCAGCGCTGCTTGATCAATAACGTCAAAGTGCAACCCCTCGTGAAGTTCGGCAATTACAACGTCGGCAGAGTCTTCGACACGATGAGGCGTTGGTGGCTTGGTGAACGTCGCACCGTCAGTCTCGACGATATTGCCTGGGCACTCGGAATCGAATCGAGCAAGACAGCCGACTTAGAAGGAAGCAAAGTATTTGATCTTTATCAGGCCGGCAGGTTAGCTGAAATCCGTGAGTACAACCTCAACGATGTACGAGTGACGCGCAAAGTGTACGAACGTATGGTAGCGTGCTTCGGCAGATGAACTACTGGGAGCGCGGGCGTCTCGTCCGCAGTCGCCAGTAATGATTCGATCAAGAGCGGGCGAGACGCCCGCGCTCCCAGTATGAGCTCTATTCATTGCCCAAGTTGTGGAAAAGAGGCGACTACAGACCAACAGTTCTGCCGTCAGTGTGGAATGAACCTCGGCACGGTGAGCAAGTTGGTCGCCGCTCATTCAGGGGTCAACAAAACTGAAGAAGAGCTCACTTTCAATCGTGAAGAGGCTGAGAAGAGAATCGTTCGGAGGATGTTCAGCTGGATGATGTGGGGCATGATCGTTGCTGCCGCCGGAATTGTCATGCTTGTGCTGAACAAGTCGTTCAATCCAGGCGAGTGGTTCAAGCTCTGCGCAGCATTCCTGCT
>JBKPAC010000023.1:0-12889 GCA_046726175.1 Acidobacteriota bacterium | reverse complement strand
CGACAATTCACAGTTAGGATGGGCGTTTTACCCCCGCTTACTTACATTAATCAGAATCTGCAAAGTATGCGGGTTAAACCGCCCTTCCCAACTGCGAATTATCAAGGTGTGAATTATCAAGGTGTGAATTATTTCTAGATGTCGATTACGATCCTACAAGTCCGACCTGACTCACCGGAGGCGGTGCAACTCATCACCGAACTGGACACGCATCTCAATCCTCATCTTTATCCACCAGAGAGTCGCCATGCGTTCAGCGTCGATAAGCTAGTGCGTGAAGGTGTCGCGTTCTTTATCGCTTACTACGATGGAGTACCGGCGGGTTGTGGAGGTGTAAGGGTTTTCGGTACCGAGTACGCCGAGGTCAAACGCATGTTTGTGCGCCCTCCTTATCGCGGTTATGGATTGGGTAAGGCAATACTCAATCATCTGGCTGAGTACGCTCAGCAACATCAAGTGAACGCGTTGCGTCTCGAGACCGGTATCTATCAGACCGAAGCTATCGGACTTTACGAACGAGCCGGCTTTCAACGCCGGCCACCGTTTGGTGAATACAGAGATGACCCAATGAGCATCTACTACGAGAAGAAACTTGCTTAGCATTCTTGGATGATGACCTCGAAGTCCCAGGTCGGTAATACCAGAGTTAAGGACGAGATCTCGCCGGTACGCCCGGAAGACTTCTCGTGCATGTTGGAAGTATGGGAAGCGTCCGTCCGAGCGACACACGACTTTCTTTCAGAAGCGGACATTCAATTCATTAAGCCGCTGGTGCCCGATGCCTTCGCTCAGGTGCGTGAATTGTCTTGCGTACGAGACGTAACTGGACAGGTAATCGGTTTCATCGGCGTCGAAGATGCGAAGGTCGAGTTGCTGTTTGTTCATCCCACTTTTCGTGGACAAGGAATCGGAGCGCGATTGCTTAATCATGCAGTAAAAATCAGACACGCTCGTTTGGTTGACGTGAACGAGCAGAACAAGCAGGCGGTAGGCTTCTACCTGCGGATGGGTTTTGAAGTTGCGGGACGTTCAGAGTTGGATAGCACTGGAAAGCCGTTTCCGTTACTGCACATGACGCTTATGGAACGCGACCCTGAACCGCGACCTCCCTGCCTGTATTTGCTATGGGCCAACAGGGATGTTTCCAAACCTTCTGTTGCCGACGGCTACAGTTTACGGACATACGTTAGCAACGATGAGCAGTGGCTGCGTGGGCTTCTGAAGATTGACGGTGAGGTGATGGACGAAAAGGAGTGGCATGCGTACCTCGATCGCGTGCTTCCCAACGGACTTTTTGTGATTGAGGAACGAGAGCAACGACGATTGGTTGCGACTGCAGGAGCCGTACATAATCCAAATCCAGGTCGATACTTCTTTCCCTTCGGCGGTGAACTCGGATACTTGATCGTTGCGCCAGAGCATCGACAGCGAGGATTGGGAGCAGCCGTGTGCGCGGCTGTGGTCCAACGATTCATATCAGCAGGTTACGAAAGCATAAGAGTGTGCGTGCAACAACATCGCCTGCCTGCGATTCGGACGTATTTGCGACTCGGCTTCGAACCGTTTCTCCACTCTGAAGAAGTGATGCAACGGTGGCAGCAAGTCTTTAGAGAGTTGCAGCTTCCGTTTACGCCGGAATTGTGGCCACGCAAATTGTCATCGACACAATAAGTAACGGTGGGATCTCATGACCTGCCAGCTGTCTACGAACCGTGTTTGTAATGCACGTCACTCGCAGCTTTCAATTCAGCAGCTTTTTCTTCGGGAGCAGTGTCGCTGAGGAAGTTACCACCGCCGATTTCGGGGCCAGCCAGATACTTCAGGAGGTTTGGCCGTCGTAGCGGTGGATGGAATTCGATGTGAAAGTGAAAGCCGCTGTAATCACCACCATCGGTAGGCGCCTGGTGCAAGGGCATCACATACGGGAAGGGAATTTGCCAAAGGCTGTCAAACTTGATTAGTACTCGCCTGAGAACATCTGCGAAGTCTTTGCGCTCAGTATCAGAGAGCGCTGAAATATGCGGGTGCGTCGCTTTTGGCGCAACAAACACTTCGTAGGCGTATCGAGCAAAATATGGCATGAAAGCAATTGCCGTTTCGTTCTCGCAAATGATCCGTCGCCCGTCCGTCTTCTCAGCATTGAGAATGTCCTGAAAAAGCACCCGTCCTGTCTCTGCCAAATGCCGCGCAGAAACGCGGGCTTCGGTCTCGATGAATTTGAAAACAAAATTGGTGGCGTAAATCTGGCAGTGTGGATGCGGGTTGGATACGCCAACCGCTTCGCCTTTGTTTTCGAAGATAAGTACATGATTGACCTCCTCGTGGTGGCCGAGCTCGCAATACTGCTGTTGCCAGACTCTCAACAGACCTTCTACTTCGTGCGGCTCAAGCTCAGCAAGCGTCAAACTGTGTCGCGGACTATAACAAACGACCCGAGCAACACCTTGCGCCGGCTGATTGCGATAAATTCCAACTGCGGGTGGTAAATCCTGAGGAGCTTCAGAACTGACACACGGCATATCGTTGTCAAAGACGAGCGTGTTCTCGTATTTTGGATTGCGTTCACCGCTGACGCGCACATTCCCAGGACATAGGTAGCAGTCTGCTACATAGTCAGGCCCCGCGGCTTCAGTGTGCTCGATGGTGCCTCCGCTCCAGGGACGGTTCTGCCTGTGCGCTGCTACTATGACCCACTCTTCACGGAGTGGATGCCATCTCTCTTCCCAGACCATAATCGTGACCAAGAACTAGCCGCGGATAAACGCGGATAACAGTCCTCTGCGTTCCAACGCCCGCTGCAACAACGGTTCAATCTGCGCACGAATCTGCTCATTAGCGTAGCCAACCCAGGTTACATCCGGCTCAACGGCTAATTTTGCTTTCAACGGTCTCCCGTAAACATCTGTGACGATCACTCCCGCTTCACGCGCGATCAACTCAGTGCACAAGTCGTACGGATGAGCGCAGATGCCCAGCGAAATCCCGCGCGCGTTCAAATGTTCCTCCATTAGCGGCCTGATATCGGCGATGAAGCGATCGTGACCACTTGCAAGTTCGTATAACTGTCCTCCCGATGAAGCATATTGATCTTCAAAACAGTGGGCCTTCCCGGGTTGTACCGGTCCGAGTGCTCCGTAAACGATCTCTTCGTCAATTGCTGCGAGTTCAGCTCGCGCGCCGGGAAAGAACCGTGCAATCTGTGAATATCCATGCGCGATGGTTGTGGCTTTTGAGGGTTGCAGGTGAATTGGGTGGCGTTTTCCAGTGAGACGATCGACTCGTTCGGCCTGCACGCCTTTGCCGCGTATAGCCCAGGCACAATCCGACAGATGCTGCTTTATCAAAGGGAGCTCAGTTTGCAGAGCCAATTCGATATCGCTCAGACAGGTGTCTGGTCCATGATTCCGCGCTACTCCAGTTAGGACCCATGCGCTTCGTTTCTGATACATGATGCCGCGAGTACCATCGATTGGATCGACGATGATCCTCCAGACAGCATCGGCTTCCGAAGCTCCAGGGGGAAGAACGATCTGACCTTGCGGCAGTCCCTCCGCGATCAAGACTACCGTAATGTTGCCAAGTTCGCGTTCAAAGAAATCAATCAGCAGCTCTTCACTGATACAGTCGACTGCGTAGATCGTATCGCCCTCGACTTCACGCGCGACCGCCGCTAAGTTTTCGAGCTGAGAACGCTCACAAGCATCAACGACTGCTGTCCTGATCTGATCGTGCAGCCGCCGCAGCGGCGCGAGCAGTATTTGCGGATCATCCTGTGAAAACTGTTCAGACATCCGGCCACACTCAATTACTTAGTTGCCGCACCAACGCGCAAGACAGTGAGGGAGTTCGGCGCCAACGTAAAACTGAAGTCATTCGATGGTACACGGATCGACTTCTCAACGGGAGCTACTTTCGCTGGCTCGGTCAAACTGTTTTCGGCTTTCAGGTCGTTGCTACTGATGACGAAGCTTTTGCCGCTCTTTCTGAGTTGCTTAGCTCCCGCAAAAGAGATCTGAATTGGTTTCGCTGCGGCTGCCGTATTTACCACGACTAGCGCAACTTCACCGGTAGGCTTGTCGAAAGAAGCGCTCGCAAAGAGATCGCCTTGTCCGTTCTTTGGCGATCCATCGATCAGAACCGGCAGAATCGTCGTGCCCTTATGCAGGCTGAACAGTTTTTGCACGTAGTAATTCGGCGTGCCGTAGGAGCGCAAATTGTCGAACCAGATGAGGTCCGGCGTCCACTGCCATGCATCCACGTGAGCGAAGAGCGGGGCATACGACGCCATTCGCACTACATCGGCGTTGCGCGCGAGTCCTGTCATGAATGCTGCCTCGGAAAGAGCGCACTCCCAATTGTTCCGGTTGTCAGGACGCGCCACACCAACGCTTTGCGCAGCATATTCTCCGGCGAACACCTTTGGTCCACTGCGCGGATAGTTATCGTAGCGATTGACATTCTCGCGAAACCATTTCGGATCCATGTAGTAATGCTCGTCGACGATGTCCGCATTCAGCGCACGTAGATTGGCCCATAGAAACTTGAATCGCTCGTCATTGGGACTTGGACCAGCAGGCGTAACCAGCGTGATCTCGGGATGCTTCTCTTTTAGCACCTTGGCAAATACTTTGTAACGCTCGATGTACTGCGGTCCCCACTGTTCATTACCGACGCCGATCATCTTTAGGTTGAATGGCGCCGGATGGCCCAACGCAGCTCGAGTCTTTCCCCAGGTGGTCGTTACTGGACTATTCGCAAAATCGATTAGATCCAGAGCGTCTTGAATGTACGGATCGAGCTCGTCGATCGGCGCTAATTCGCTGGAGTTGAATTGGCATGCCATACCGCAATTCAGAATCGGCAGGGGTTCAGCTCCAAGATCTTCACTCAACAGGAAATACTCGTAGAAGCCGAGCCCAAACGATTGGTAATAATCCGGAGCTGGACGATGTTTGAATTCGTCATTCCAGCGGTTGATGATCAAACGTCGCTCAGCGATGTCGCCGATGGTTTTCTTCCACTGATAACGAGTCGCGAGGTAACGACCTTCAACTATGCACCCACCAGGAAACCTCAGAAATCCGGGTTTCATATCGTACAGGAGTTGCACCAGATCTTGTCGTAGGCCGTTCGGGCGATTTCGCCATGTGTTCATTGGCATGAGCGAAACCATATCGACATCGAGTATTCCCGGACTGTCGATAAGCATGTTGAGATGAGCTTTGAGACTGGTGCCGGTTGGACGGATCCGCGCTGTGTACCTTCTCCACTCGGTTGAGAACCCGGCGAGATTGGCATAGCCGAGTGTCTTGTCATTTGCATCCTTCAATTCAATACGCAAAACGGGAGCCATCATCTGAGATCGAGTCCCGGCACGGCTAGCTTGATCCACGCGACGCACGTAGGCTGAGAAGACATAGGTCGATCCTTTCTGCACGCCGATGCCGCGGAAACCTTCATTCGTCAATCCCAACTCACGACCCACCACCGCGTTTCGTTGTAAACGCACGTAGTGTTCGTTGTTGGCATTGAGCGGTTTTTCGTTGAGCAGCTCTATCGTGCCGACTGATGTGTCTTCTATCTTCTTCCACGCCATCAACGGATCAGGGAACTCGAAAGAGCGGTTTTTTATTCGCTCTGGATAGAGACCGCCATCCGCACCGAAGTTGATATCCTCAAAGAACAGACCAAACAGTGTTGGGGGAATATCCGCGCCGGGTTTATCAACCTGGACGGTGATGCGGTTGCTTTGTCCGAGAACAAGCGAAACCTGACCTGCAATGACGATCACGACGCAAGCGAGTGCCAGGATTCTTGCGCTCAAAGCCGGGTTTGTTCCCGATGATCTCATCTATTCTATCCTCCCCCTGTGTACTTCATGCTTTTCGTGCTGTGCGGGCTTTTGTCTTTCCAGTCATGCGCTTGATGTACTCCACCTCTTCCTCGATGTAAGGAGTCCCATCGGTGCGGAAGACTTCGTGAAACCAGATTGCCGGTTCGCGATCGACATACGGACGCTGCCACGAATCCCATGGCAGGTGCGTTTGGGCTTTGCCCTGGACCAGTCCCCAGTTAATTGCTGCGATGTTGTAACGCTTAAAGACGGGAAGGGAACCGATGAAGAAGCTGCCGTTCCCTCGGGCCATGTATTCCGTACAGAGCAGCGGTCGGTTGTAGCGCGTCAACCAGTTGATGCGCTTCTCTAGCTCGGTCGGCGAATCGTAGTTATGAAAAGAGATCACATCCGATAGGTCGAGTTGAAGCCGTTCCATTGCACCGAGCTTGTCCTCGGTCCATTCTCCTTTCCAAACGCCACTCGTAAGTGGTTGCTGAGCTCCAGCTTCGCGGGCCCACGCGAATGCTTTCGGAAGCAGCGCCAGGACCAGCTCGACTTTATTCTTAGGCTCGGCCTGCTGATAACTGCCACCGTTGGTGTTGTCTGGCTCGTTCCAAATATCCCAGGCCAGCACTCGATTGTCGCGAGCGAATTTACTCAAGACACCCTTAACGTATGCCTCGAGACGAGCGTATTCATTTGGATCCTGTAATGCTTTCGCGCCGGGGCTCTGCAACCAGCCTGAGTTATGCACACCCGGTCGTGGCGCTCGTTGCTTTCCGAGCTGCGGATTGGGATCCCACACCGAATCGAAAAGCACAAACATCGGTTTGATTCGATGTTTTGCGGCGATCGTCAGAAAAGTGTCGACCCGTTGTTTGAATCCTTCCGGGTCTTGCTTCCATAGGAGATCATGCAGGAAGACTCGCATCGTGTTCATGCCGAGACTCTCGGCCCAACCCAATTCGAGATCGATCCGTTTAGGGTCGAAGGTATCCGCTTGCCACATCTCCAGCTCGTTAATAGCTGTTGCTGGAACGTAGTTGCTACCGACGAGCCAGGGTTGTTGTTTGTACCAGTCATTCGCCTTCTGCTCAGACCATCTCTCTCCTTGCGCTGCAGTGGTTATGCAGACCATGCAGGTAATGACAAACAGCAGCGCGATGTTTCGAATGTACTTAGAATTTGGAATTGACATGTTTGCTTTGCTCGTAGATTCGAGTGTCTATCTCTGTGCATTCTCCGTGTTCTCCGTGCCTCCATGGTGATTTTTGTTCGGACTGTTCGCACTACGGAGGCACCCTCAACACAGAGAATGCACAAGGAACTATTTGCGTTGAATGACTCGCAACCCATAGAGTCCGCCGGCGGTGTTGTCAGGCCGAGCCTGAAAACGAACTGTGACCTTCTGCTTGCCGCGCGTCAGTTCTTCCGGAATTGGATAACTTACGTCGAAGAATGATCCCGGCTTATCTCTTTGCAGCGACTGCGTTGCGAATTGCACACCATCAAGCAGAACATCGAACGTCCTTGAGCCGGTTTCGCCGCCCCAGTACGTAGAGACCAGCGCCAGTGGCTTGTCCGGCAGCACTTTCAAATCGAAAGAGAACCAACCATTGCTTGCGTGTCTCCACTTCCGGCCCTCATGCTCGCCGACCGTGGTGCGCTCACCTTGCATGTTGTGGTCACGCTCAGGCCGCATCTCACCTGGTTGAAGCACGTCGACGGTAATGGCGTCTAGCTCGCGTTCACGTGCGACTTCAGCTTTGTACTCAGCCTCGCGCGTGAGCCACTGCTGCGCCGAAAACATGTCCCAGTACACTGCATAACGGTGGTTATGCATCCGGTAGTATGGATATAGCCTTACATCTCGAGGCTTGCCCACACCCGCCATATGAAACGTAGAGTACTGGCCGTTGATTGGCTTCAGCCACTCACTTACAGGCTTATTGTCGGTTATCAGCACTGGAGTGTAGATGGACCATTTGGCCCCTGGATCATCATCCGGCCCCAACTCTCCAGCTAACACCAACGGACCGTACAGAACTGCGACTCGATTCGGATTGTCAGGCATCGCTTCAAGCCGCAACGAGAAAGGCATCCTCACCTGCACTTTATCGCCGGTCTTCCAAGTTCGATTCAACTCAACAAAACTTCCCGGCTGGGCATTGATGGCCTGCTTCTGTCCGTTAACCAGCACGTCAAATCCGTTTATGGCCCACGATGGATAGCGAAGTCGTAGCGATAACTTTGTTGGCTTCGCTGGTTTGAGGATCAGATTGACAGTGTCTGCTTCGGGATAGCTGGTTTGCTGTGTGAGCGTTATTTTCTTTTCAGGCCAGCGGAGCTCGGAAGAAATAAACAGATTCACCCACAACGCATTGTCGTTGTGGAAGTAAATGCCTTCACCGTACTTGGCGTGGTTCTCCATTCCGGTACCCACGCAACACCAGAAGCTGTCATGAGGCGTTGAATAAGTCTTCCGTGCGCCCGACTTGAGCGGCATGTAGTAACACATCATTCCATTTTCTGGATTCTGTGAGGCGAGAATGTGATTGTAGAGGGCTCGCTCGTAATAGTCGGCATACTCGGCTTGCGGGTTCCACGTAAACAGATGTTCAGTCAGCTTGAGCAAGTTGTACGTATTGCACGTTTCGCAAGTGTTAGTTCCAACTCGCTCGTTCAACTTATCTGGAGGCCCGAAACCTTCATTCAGGCTATTACCGCCGATCACGTAGCTGTGATGATGCACTACACGATCCCAGAAGAACTCGGCGGCGGTTTTGTCGGAAACATCTCCCGTCAATTCGTAGCGCCGCGCGAGACCAATCAACTTTGGAATTTGAGTGTTGGCATGCAGGCCAGCGAGTCGGTCTTCCTGGCGCGTTAACGGATCCAGCACGGCCTTGTGATGAAATCGCCGTGAAAGTCTCAGGTACTTCTCATTCCCGGTGCGGGCGTAGAGTTCGGCAAGCGCCTCGTTCATTCCACCGTGCTCGCATGCGAGCATGCGCTGAAACTGCTCTTCAGTGAGCTTTGCCGTAGTCGAGTCGGCCCAATCCGCCAACTTGATAGCCACTGACAGCGCCTGCTCATTCGCGCAGTAGTGATGCGCGTCCAGCAGTCCAGCAAACAACTTGTGCAACGTGTACCACGGAACCCATCCGCCATTCAGATCGAATCCTTTCGAGCGAATGTCACCGGCGGCGACCTCCTGAAATATTTTCTTGCCGTTGGGAATGGCGGCGACGTAACCATTGCCGTTAGCTTCCTGACAAGTCGCTAGTTCCTTGACGATGTAGTTGACACGCTCGCGAAACCGGGCGTCTCCCGTTGAAGCAAACATCATTGCGCAAGCCGACAAATAGTGACCGAGCGAGTGACCGGCAATACCTTGCGCCTCCCATCCTCCGTACACTTCGCCTTTGGGATTGAGTCCGGCTTCTTTACGAAACCAGCTGAGCAGTCGATCGGGCTCGAGCCGCAAAAGATATTCGCTATCGAGTTGCATCGCTCGCTTGAATGGACTATCGAGCAGACGCACATTCTGTAGATCGAAGGTCCTGGCTTTGAACTGGACTTGCTCAGGTACAGTTACTCGCTGTTGACCTCGCATACTGCACGGCGAGAAGACCAGGAACGCAAACAAAAGAATAAGTGTCTTCGGTGACATCTTCTGAATCTTGTTAATCCCGTCTTTAAATAGTCACTGCTTCAATGTCTGCACGTACACAGCATCCCAACTATTCTCGGTGGAACCGAAACCGTAGACCATAACCTTGAAGTCGAGCGGTAATCCACGAATGGTCTTTTCCAGTCCTACCTCACGATTAAGCATGAAGTAAATCTGGTCGCCGCGACGTGCGATACCGAGCTTGGGAGTCTTCTCTTTCGTACCCAGTTTGCGGTTATCCAAACGCTCACTTTTTTCGTCCAGCATGTACCACGCCTCGAGCAGACCATCGCTGCGCAGAATCCACTCCAGACGGTTTTTCGCGTTGCCGCCAAAGAGCACCGTCACAATCGCGAACCCAGGCTGAAAAGACTCTTGCCCGGGTTGGGGCAGTTGGCCGCCTACCTTTGCGAGACTTCCTTCGACGTAGAATCGATCGCCGTGAAACAACTGTTTGCTGCGCACTCCGGCTCGCGAGCCACCCGCCCCACGCATTCGCAGAAGTTTGTCTTTTACTTCGACTTTGCCTCCGCCGCCACCCTCAAAGGTGTATGGCTCCCATTTGGTTTCATCCAATCGCTCACCATCAAAGTCGTAACCCCACTCGGCGACGGGCAGTGACGCGGGTTGTTGCGAAGGTGCAGGGGTCTGCGCTTGAGCCATTTGGGCCACTAGCAAGACCGTGAGAGAACTCAAGTAACGAAGACTATTCTTCATCATCAGAAAACAACGTCCGACAACTTTCGAACGATCTCCTTTCGCTCTTGCAGTCCCTGCTCCTTTTGCGACTCACTTAAGCGTTTGAACGTAGCCATTGCTGTTTGCGCTTCAGCCTGACGCTTGAGCTTCGTGTACGCGCGTGCGATTTGATAATAAGCCTCAGCCAGGTTCGGATCGAGCTTGATAACGCGATCGAGTTGCTCGACGGCATCCGTTAGCCGATTGTTGCGCAGATAATGCTTTCCGAGCGAAAGCCGTGCCGGAGCGAATGAAGGTTCCAATTCGACTGCGCGAAACAAATGACGTTCTATCGTTCCAGCATTTGCTTCCGCAGTGTTCTGTTTCTGAAGAGCATCAGCGATCAAGTAGTGAACGACGCCGAGTTTTGGGTCATTCGTTAAAGCTTGCTCGTACGACTTCACCGCCTGATCGTATTGGCCGATTTCGACATACGTCATCCCTAAGTAGGCGAACGGCGGAGCGAACTTCGGATCGAGCTCAATTGCTCGTGTGAGAGCTTTCGCGGCCTCGTCGTTCTTCCCAGCCTTGAAATGGGCGATGCCCAGCCCCAGCCACAAGCGCGGTGACTGCGGAAATGTCTCCAGCGCTTCCTTCAGTCGAATGACGGCTGCATCTGGTGCGAATGCATTGGTCAACAGCAGGCCATATGAAAACCGATAGCGTTCGGACTGCGGATCGCGATCGATCGCAAGACGCATCGCTGGAATCGCGTTCTCGATGTGGCCGCTCTGCTCGTAGACCGAAGCCAGCAATGCATAGACAGGCGCCGGATCGACACCGCGCGCTACGGCAGACTCGAGTGTGCGGCCAGCCGCCGGCAAATCTTTGAGACCGAGATACGCTCGGGCAAGTCGGACAATCGTTTCGCTGTTTCTCGGTTGGCTAGCGAGTGAGCCGGAGAGTTCCGTTACAGCCTCTTGCCACAGTTCGGCTTCGAGCAGTGCGGTACCTAATTCCGCTGAAGCTTCAGCAGTCGGCGACAACGACGACGCGGACAGCTTCTCTCGATACTCGCGAAAGTATTTGACTGCGTCAGCCTTATCATTGAGCCGCAAAGAGGTCACGATCAGAGCACGAGCTATCTCGGCGTCGGGCGCGAGAGTGTAGGCCCGGATAAAGAGTTCTCTTGCTTGACTCAGATCTTTGGGAGTATTCGAGGCGAAATGGATCTGCGCCAGATTTACCAGCGCGTTTCGTTGATTCCTGTCGAGCCGGAGTGAAGCCTCGAATTGCGCAGCTGCCTGTTGTGGTTGGCCAAGCTTGAGAAGCACTGCGCCGAGGTTGTTGCGTGCTGCCGGGTCTAGAGGTGACAGATCTGCTGCAGCGCGGAAGTGACGCTCGGCTTCAGGTAAATCACCTGTACGATCAGCGATCAATCCAAGATACGTATGTGCTGAAACATTTTTGGGGCTTTGTGTGAGAACGCGCTGGAAAACTGCACGCGCTGTCGTGAGATCGTTTCGCTCCAGTGCGGCGACACCTTCCGCAATGAGTGAATCAACATCGATGTCGCGACGATCAGCTTGCGTGGAAGCAACCGTCGACTGCGCAAACGTGCCCTCGTTCCAACAGTTCACGCTTCCAGCGACGATCAGGATCGTGGGCAGGAGAAAATAGCTTGCGCGAGTGGATTTGTTAGTGGTCATCCCTGAATGATGATTTGGGAGTTCCCTGAAAGTATCGATAAAACGAACGGCGCGGCGAAGTATATGACATTCTTCCCCGCGCCGCCGGTTGCTGGAGCTGACTCTCAGAAAATGAAACGAGCTCCGAGTTGAATGCGCCGCGGTTGTTCCGGATCTGTACCTCGACCGGTAACGCCAAAAATAGCCGGGTTGTTGAAATCCATCGCCGGCAAGAGGAAACGGCCACGGTTGAACGCATTAAAGAAGTCCATACGAAGCTCGAGTGTGGTCGTTTCCGACGTGTTTATGCGCTTCAGTATGTTGAAGTCCTCGGCGAAGAACGACTGCGCACGCAGACTCGCGTAGGTGGGTGCTGCGTTACCGAAGAATTCCAATGGATCGGCGTAGTACGCGCGGTACGCCGGATTCACCGTCCCATCCGCCAGCAGGAACGCCGGCGAAGCGCTATATGTCGGTGGCCGCGAAAATGCTGCCGGGTTGATCAAGCGGTAGGTCGTCGCATTTACGGGTTGATCGATATAGAACGGCTGCCCGGTAACGTTTGGACGAAGATTGCCGGCGAAACCGATCAGATCGAGAAAGTCTCTGGCGCCACCTGAAATAAAGGGAACGAGCAGTGGCCCTTGCCTGTATCGTTGCACGCCGGAAACCTGCCAGCCTCCAACTAACTTATCAACCAACCCACCCTGGTTCAGGTAACGCTTGCCCTTTCCGAAAGGCAGTTCGATCAGATAGTTCACGACGAAGGAGTGAGGCACGACGTTCGATGAAGGTGTGCGCAACGACCTTCGATCGTATGGGTTTTGAACTACGCCACTGATTGGCGTCTCGCCAAATGAAGAACCGGAATCTCGGGTCGATCGTCTGAATCGTAGCAAACGAAAACTCAGGCGCGCCGGTTATGAGGCTGGCTATTGGCCAACCCTGGTTGAAACCATTGCCATTCGCGGTTTGATTGCTGATGAAGTTGAAGTTTCCGCCCAGATCAAAATG
>JBKPAC010000022.1:0-5979 GCA_046726175.1 Acidobacteriota bacterium | reverse complement strand
GTGGTTGCATTCAGGGGAACAGAGGCGAAAGTTCTGTTGCCGCCGTCGCGTAGCATTCTGCGCGCTCGGCGAGTCCTCGATGGGCTCAGTGTCGGCGGCGGGACACCGCTTGCCGCGGCTTTGTCCGCAACGCTTGAACTGGTTCACCTCGAAAAGAGAAAACAAAACAGCGAAACCGTGTTGCTGGTCTTTACCGATGGCCGCGTTAATGTGCCTCTAAAGAAACTTGTTGCTACCGAACAAGCGAAGCAGCGAGAGCAGATTCAAAACGAAATTGCGTCATTGGGTGCTGATCTAAAGAGCTCGGGAGTAAAGACAGTAGTAGTCGAAACGCAGAACCAATACCTACCAAATCAGGATGCGAGCCGCCTCGCTAAGATCCTGCTCGCTCAACACGTGCGAGTAAGTAATACAAAAAAGTATGAGTAAAAAGCAGTCCTCCGAGCTCAGCGACAGCGAACGCGACATGCGTGTGCTTGAGATATACGAGCAACTCGTTGAAATCGAAGAGCGGCTCATTCCAACAGGGCTGCATGTTTTCGGAAGACCATCGATAGACAAGGAGAAGGTCGATCTGCTCCGAGCGGTTGCCTCCTTCGATCGGCCCGAAGCGGATGCTCGCTCACTCGCTGACTTGGTAGCAGAGGCATCGTCATCCAGGACGCTCAAATCCTCCGATCAGTTAATAGCTGAACGCGAGAGACAAGACGCTCTGCTCTCAGCCGCAATCACGACGTTTGTAGGAAAGGGAACGGAAGCAGCTGTCGCGCAATTGCATTCGTCGGCAGGCGTCAGTCCACAAGACTCGCGGCCGATGTTCATCTTGCTTGAGCGAATCGTCAGTGAGCTCGGTGCGAACCACGAACTCGATGCATTGATGCGCGCGTTGCGAGGCGAGTACATCGAGCCCGGACCAGGCGCCGACATTGTTCAGAACCCCGCGATACTTCCGACAGGAAGAAACACGCATGCGATTAATCCTTATTCAGTTCCATCGATAACCGCTTTCGCACGTGCCGAGACGGTCACGAGCGCGTTGTTAGATCGGTATTCGGCGGAGCACGGTCGTTATCCGTTCTCAATGGCGCTGGTACTGTGGGGACTCGACAATATCAAGACGCAGGGTGAAGGCGTAGCTCAGGCATTGTGGCTCCTGGGGGTGCAACCAGTTCGAGACCGGCTTAACCGTGTGACTTCAGTGCGAGCTATTCCTCTCGATGAGTTGCAACGGCCGCGTATCGATGTCGTGATGACGGTCTCGGGAATTTTTCGCGATCTGTTTAGTCCGACGGTGCAGCTGCTCGATAAAGCTGTGCGGTTGGTGGCAGGTCTGGACGAGCCTCCCGAAGCGAACTATGTGCGTGCTCATGTGCTGGAGCAGATGAAAGCTGATGCATGCGAGCTCGATGATTCTGCAGTCAGAGTTTTTTCTAATGCACCAGGCAACTATGGCACCAACGTGAATTTCATGGTGCTTGATTCGCAATGGTCGAATGACGAGTCGTTGGGAGATCTCTTTGTCAGTCGCAAATGTTTCGCGTACGGTCGCGACTCAAAAGGTCGAAGCATCGATGGCAGAGAAGCGCGGTCGGCAATGAATCGTGCACTGTCGCGTGTTGAGGCCACATATCAGAATATTGATACGATCGAGGTTGGAATCACTGATGTGGACCACTATTTTGAATATCTCGGTGGAGTTTCGCGTGCAGTAGAAACGCGAAGATCGACGAAACCCGCGATTTACTTGTCTGATTCGCTGACTCGTTCGACGAAGATTAGGACTTTGGAAGAGACGGTTGCGCTTGAAACGAGGGCCAAGACTCTGAATCCCAAGTGGTACGAAGGAATGTTGAAGCATGGCTTTCGAGGAGTGGCTGAGATCGAGAGTCATGTTACGAATACATTTGGCTGGAGTGCGACAGCTGATGCGGTTGACGACTGGGTCTACTCGGAAGTGGCGAACACGTTTGTGCTGGATCAGGAGATGCTTGACCGGTTGCGAACTCTGAATCCGCATTCGGCGCATTCCCTAGTCGGAAGATTGCTGGAGGCTTACAGCCGCGGATTTTGGAACGCTGACGACGAAGTGATCGAACAGCTCCGGCAGATCTTCCGCGATCTAGAAGATAGGATCGAAGGAGTAGCTTAATCCAATTTCGTGTTGTTTAGTGGATCCGGTATGTGCCGGAGTAGAGATGGTCCACGAATTAACACTAACCTAGGTTTTTATGAGCGCCTCTTTCGTCTTATTCGTGGATAGCAGGTTTGCCGAGCCCCAGAAACGATCCACGAAATAACACGAACTTAGAAATATTTTCATGCAGATAACAATACTCTACGTTGGTTCGAGTTTGCTGGCTCCGCTCAAACACGCGGAGCGGCAGATCAATCGTGTACACAAAATTGACCTTAAAGTAGCAGCCTACAACTTTGGAGCGGCGTTGTCCGATGAGGAATGGAACTCGGTTGAAGCGGATCTATCAAACAGCGATATCGTTTTCGTTATTCACATCATGGATGGCGAGAATGCCTCGCGATTGCTCAACTCACTGGAGCGTCACCAATCACGTCATCGCGCCATTTTAGTCATCAACTGCATGCCCGAATTGATGCGCCGCACGAAAATGGGGCGGCTGGAATTCTCGAACGGTAAGGCGTTGAAATCCGAAAAGTCTACTAAGGCTTCAACCCAGGCGCTGCGGCTTCTCGCGTCGATTGGATCATGGATCGGAACACAGGCTCGACGAGGTACGGATAAAAAGCACCAGCATCACGGCCACTATCTAAATCTGATTGATCGCCTTCCCACCTTTCTGCGGTTGGTACCCACTGCCGGCAAACTCCGCGATGTAAAGCACTACCTCTTCCTCTTCTGCTATTTCCTTCAACCTACTCCGGCAAACATTCGGGCGATGTTGCTGTATGCACTGAAGCATTACTGTGACAACGAGTCACTGCACGGAATCACAGTGGGAATGCCGGAAGCATTGCCCGCACTTGCGATCTACCATCCTGACGCACCGAAGCTTTTCGAGTCGTTCGAGAAATACAAACGCTGGTACGTCTCAAGGTCCGCGACGCCGCTGGATCCGAACGCTACGATTGGCTTGTTGTTAATGCGACCTCAAGTCGTCAGTAGGACAACAAAGCACTACGACAGATTGATTCGAGCGATTGAAGCTCAGGGTTTGAGTGTGATTCCGGCATTGTCAACCTTGATGGATAACCGGCAAGCCTGCGAAAAATTCTTCACTGACCGAGAGGGAGAGTCGCGCGTCGGTCAGATCCTCTCGCTAACCGGGTTTAGTTTTGTCGGTGGCCCGGCGATGAACGACAGCGAGACGGCGCGCCAATTCCTGCTGGAGCTGAATCGGCCTTACCGCTCGGTTGTGAGCCTTGACATGCAAACAATCGATGCTTGGAGCGACTCGCTTACTGGACTCAACCCGGTTCAACTGGGTATGCAGGTCGCGATTCCAGAAATCGATGGCGCAACTGAGCCGTACATTTTTGGAGGGATACCTTCACGAGGGTTAGAGCCCGAACCGCTTGAAGACCGCTGTGAAAGGATCGCTCGCCGCCTGAAACGTTGGAATCGTTTGCGCCTAACCCCACGTGATGAGTTGAAACTCGCCCTCGTGGTGTTCTGCTTTCCACCCAACAAGGGAAGCATCGGAACGGCAGCGGACCTCGATGTGTTTGCAAGCGTACATGACACGCTCAAGCGTTTGCGCCAGGAAGGCTATCAGGTGGAAGTACCGGAATCGGCGAACGCTCTTCGCGATCTGTTGTTGGCCGGTAACTCAGAGACGCTTGGCTCAAACGTAAACATCGCCTATCGCATGAGCACGGATGAATATCATCGCCTCTGCCCGTATGTTAGCGAGGTTGAAAAGGACTGGGGCTCACCGCCGGGACGCATTAATTCATTTGGTAGGGATCTGCTAATTCAGGGAGTGGTGCTTGGCAACGTGTTTGTTGGTGTACAACCCACATTTGGCTATGAAGGCGATCCCATGCGTTTGATGATGGCGCGGAGTGGCTCCCCGCATCATGGGTTTATGGCGTTCTATTCTTACGTAGAAAAAGTCTTCCAGGCCGACGCAGTTGTGCACGTGGGAACTCATGGAGCGTTAGAGTTCATGCCGGGGAAGCAGGTGGGGCTGTCGCAGGACTGCTGGCCGGATCGGCTTATCGGCGAGTTGCCGCATATTTATTTGTACAGCGTAAACAATCCGTCCGAGGGTTCAATCGCAAAGCGCCGTTCGTACGGAGAGCTAATTTCACACCTCACGCCACCAATTGAAAACGCAGGGTTGTACCGGGAATTGTTGTCACTGAAGGAGCTGGTACTGGCTTACCGGCAAACGTCGGATGACAGTGAAAAGCAAACTCTGTTCGGATCAATTGAAAACTACGCAGCGATCCTGAACCTCACTGGCAATCAAACTGACAACCAGACTCATAACCGTACGATTCACGCCTCGTAATTTGTAAAACCGCTTGCCAGTCAATCAGGAAATGGGTATAAATGTGCCTACCGAGCCCGATTATAGAGTTTATTGGCACGGCATTCTTAATGATTACGTTAATAACTCGAACCACTTCGCAGAGAGTCATCCCTGCACAGCGGGGACTTGTATAGTTCGTACTCTCCTGAAAGCTAGAAGTGTATTCACAGGCCGGGCCATAAATCTTAACAGCTGTTTTGCAGTTTACTTTGGAAGGATTGGCTGCTGGTGAGTCAGACGAATCAGGATCTGTCCAGTGCAAACGTTGAAACGCCTGCCGGTAGTCCGCCGGCAGTTCGGCCTGTTGTGAAGACCCCGCCTCCGGCGACACCCAAACCAAGTCCTGGAGCCGTAGTCGAAAGCACCCCCGATCCTCCAGTTAACAAGATGAGGCGAAGAATCGTCTGGGCAAGTATCGCCGCGTTTCTCACAACTTGCTTCCTCATGTTCTTGCGGTTCTTCCTGCCACGCTCAATATTCGAACCGTCAAGCGTGTTTCGCATCGGCTCACCCGCTGATTACGCTCTCGGTGTCGACACGAAGTGGCAGCAACAGTACAGGATCTGGGTCACCAAAACCTCTGATCGACTCTTTGTCATCTACGCGCGTTGTACTCACCTGGGTTGTACTCCCGACTGGAAAGCAAGTGAAAACAAATTTAAGTGCCCGTGCCACGGCAGTGGTTACGACAGTGAAGGGATCAATTTTGAAGGTCCTGCGCCGAGACCGATGGACCGTGCAAAAGTAGAACTTGATGCTGAAGGTCAGATTGTCGTCGATATTAGTAAGCTTTACGAGTGGCCGAAAGGGGAGGAAGGACACTTTAACGATTATCCAGGAGCTTACATCCGACTATAACTTTCGATCATAACGATAACAGCGAGAGTCTATGGAGTCTGAGAGTCCAGAGCAGAAAGAGACAAAACAACTAACGGGCGAAGAGAAGACTGGCGGTGGCATCGTCGACAGGGTGAAGGACACTAGTAGCGCCCTCGTCAAGCGTGCGACTGAAGAAGTTAAGACTTACCAGGATCCTCAGGACACTCAACTATGGAAGTCGATCTTTCGCGTCTCGCACGATCGCTCAGATCCGCGTAACCGGTCGCTCGCTATTCTCTCAAACGTTTTTCTTCATCTTCATCCTGCAAAAATCAATCGCGACGCTGTTCGCTATCCGTTCACGTGGGGGATGGGTGGGATCACGTTCTATCTGTTCATTGTCCTGACCTTCACCGGCGTGCTCCTCATGTTCTATTACCACCCGACGAAGGTCGATGCGTTTCGCGACATTCTTTATCTCGAACACGATGTTCCGTTCGGCAAGCTGCTGAGAAACATGCATCGTTGGGCTGCTCACCTGATGGTGATCACGACATGGCTGCACATGTTTCGCGTAGTGTTGACGGGTTCGTACAAACGGCCTCGTGAATTCAACTGGTGTGTAGGCGTTGTTTTGCTTGTACTGACC
>JBKPAC010000021.1:0-60630 GCA_046726175.1 Acidobacteriota bacterium | reverse complement strand
ATGCGGGTGCGGCGCACTTTTCAGTGACAAGAGCACGCGCACCATCTCCTGGACCTGATGCTTTTCGGCATTCCCATAACCGGCAACTGTTTGCTTGACGGTTCGCGGTGAGTATTCATGAATCTCGAGTGCGGCTCGCTCGGCACACAACATTGCGACGCCGCGCACCTGGCCCAGCTTCATGGTTACTTTTACGTTCGTAGCGAGAAACGCTTCTTCGATGGCACAAGCGTCGGGATGATGCTCCTCGATTATTTCTTCGAGGCCATTACAAATCTTCAACAGGCGCGCGGGGAATTTGAGTGAGGCGGCAGCTCGGATGGAACCAAAACCAATCAGGCGATAACGCCGGTCGTCGCCTTCAATGACGCCCCAGCCGGTGATTTCGCTGCCAGGATCAATTCCCAGGACTCGCATGCGAGCGGCAGTATAGCATTTTCGATTTTTGATTTTTGATTTTTGATTGCGGAAAGTGTGCTTAGCCACGGATGAGAAATTAAGTCGAAAAATCGCAAATTGAAAATTGAAAATTCACTTCACCTGATCATATGTACATTGCTTCGGTTTCTTGTCGGGGCGCCAGCGCAGGAATTTTGTGCCGTGCCGAAAGCGCCCGCCTGAGAAATGATCGTATTGCACTTCCACCACCAGTTTTGTCGCAAGCGGCTCCCATTCATCGCTGCGCTTCGTGCTCCAACGACTTGGACCGCCGGGCTTGTTTCCAGTAAATCCAGGAGCTTTGATCAGAGGCTTGAGCTTCTTCGTTAGCTCCTTTCGCTGAGTCTCATTAAAGCTCGACGTGAAGCCAACGTGATGGAGTAGTCCATCCTTGTCGTACAAACCCAACAGAAGAGATCCGACAAGGTCGCTATTCGTGCCGTATCTAAAGCCTCCGATGACACAATCCGCCGTGCGAAGCTTCTTCACCTTCTGCATCCCGGTCCGCTCTCCTGACTGGTAGGGCAGATCCAGGCGCTTGGCTATAACTCCATCGAGCTTGATTCCTGAAGACGCAAGCCATTCACTTGCAACCCTGACGTCTTCCGTCGCGGGTGAAACCTGGATGGTCTTGTTGTTGCGCAGGTACTTCCGTTCAAATGCGGCCAATTTCGTGCGCCGCTGCGACAGCGGCAGCTCGAAAACCGGTGACCCTGTGTCATCGACCAGTAAATCAAAGACTATGAATTGAGCCGGAGTGTCTCGTGCGAGCTTTTGAATGCGGCTGGTTGCCGGATGGATCCGCATCAGGAGATCGTCAAACGACAGACCTTTTCCCACAGGGATTACGAGTTCACCATCCAGGACAAATTTGCTGGGCTTGAGCTTTAGAAGGGTTGCTACAACTTCTGGAAAATACTTTCCGAGCGGCTGCCCGGACTTTGACTGCAAGTCGACCTTCGTTCCGTCACGAAATGCCAGGCATCGAAAGCCATCCCACTTAGGTTCATATTGCCACCCTGCTCCCGTCGGAATTGATCTCACAGACAAGGCTTCCATTGGTGGAAAAGGCTGTTTGATTTTCAGCGCCATGCTCTCTTAGGAAGACATCTGCCAGGCTTTGATCGCTTGAAGCGGATGGATAAGCATAATGACTTCGAGCAACAAACTGTCGCGAATCCAGAAGAGCAACACTAATTCGACTGCGACGAAGATGACGATCGAACGACGCCACCCAAGCTTCCACGCCAACCAAAACCCAACCGAGCAAGCGAAAATATCTCCAATTGAATTAACAACTGAATCGCCCTGGTAACCCAGGGCCGCCGTTTCCCGATAGCGCTCAATCACTGTGTTGGTGTTCTCGACTATTTCCCAAAGCGACTCGGCGGCAACCGCAATTACAAATCGCCACGCTACGGAGACTCGAGGAATTAGGAGCGCGAGCAGTCCGCAAAATGCCAGGCCATGCAGGACGTGAGTGATGCTGTAGGGATCGAACCAGTGTTGAGAATTGTCAGACGTCCAGGCGCCGCTGGTCCAAAGTAAGGTTCTGCCGCAGGAGCAAATCCAGAGCCGCCCCTGACGATGAAGTTGCAGTGCTGTGGCGATCAGGATCAGTACAACGGTGAGCCAGGGCAGGAGCCTCTTGAGCATGCTTCACTCAACGTGCGCGGAGATCGCCATTGAAATGATCGAAACTAAAGGCAGGCAATAATTGAAAGGTGTGTTGCTCAAGCTGCCGCCATATCGGCTTCACTGATGTCGAAGTTCGCCGACACTTTCTGAACGTCATCGTGATCTTCGAGCGCTTCCATCAGCTTGAGCATCTGTCGGGCTTCAGATCCTTCGAGCTTCACGTAGTTTTGGGGAACCATCGTAACTTCCGAAACCTGCGGCTCGACTCCGGCTGATTTTACTGATGAAAGAACTGAATCGAAGGTGTCCGGCGAAGTAATGATCTCGAAGTTCTCCTCATCATCTCTCACGTCATCGGCGCCGGCATCGATGGCGAGCTCAAACAACTCGTCTTCAGCTTTTGCCGCTTTACCTACAACGATGTAGCCCTTCTTCTCAAACATCCAACCGACCGAGCCACTCTCACCCAGATTTCCACCATTCTTCGAGAACAAGTGTCGAATCTCAGCGACTGTGCGATTGCGGTTATCTGTCACCGCTTCGATCAGCAGGGCTACGCCACCTGGACCATATCCCTCATACGTTACCTCTTCATAGTGGACGCCTTCTTCTTCGCCAGTACCGCGGCGGATCGCACGGTCAATCGTTTCGTTGGGCATGTTGCCTGCCTTCGCATCGAGAATCGCCTTGCGCAGACGCGCGTTGCCGTTAGGGTCACCCCCTCCGGTGCGAGCAGCAACGGTTATTTCTTTTATGAACTTGGTGAATAGCTTGCCGCGTTTGGCATCGAGCGCGCCCTTCTTGTGCTTGATACTATGCCACTTCGAATGTCCGGACATGGCGGGGATCCTTCTGAAATATGGATGAGTTTAGGTGCCCGCAACTATATCACACCTATACATTTACAACACAGCGTGTCATTACCTGCAGTGTCGCAAGAGCAGTCAAATTGAATCTGTTTACACAAATCGCGAATCCCTTATACTGGTTCTCTCCCCGTCCTCATCACTGAGTAAATGATCGGCAAAACTCATTAGAGGTCAGACGGATGTTTACTGCTCCTCATGCACTCGCGTGCGGCCGAGTATGGTCGTTGCTGCGAATCACTGTGGTCGTTGCACTAGCTTCAGTTTCTTCTTATGCAGCAACACTCCCTCAGGGCTTTGCTGAAGCACCAGTTGCGACGGGCATCTCAAATCCCACAGCGATGGCTTTCGCTCCTGACGGCCGGCTATTTGTCTGTGAACAGGGTGGCGCGTTACGCGTCATAAAGAACGGTTCGCTACTCACAGCTCCGTTTGTTCAACTCACCGTCGACTCAAATGGCGAGCGCGGTTTGCTCGGAGTGGCCTTCGATCCAAGTTTTGATACGAATCAATTTGTTTATGTCTACTACACAGCCACAACACCATCTGTTCACAATCGAGTCAGCCGGTTCACAGCAAATGGTGATGTCGCCGCAGCAGGAAGCGAAACAATCATCCTCGATTTGAACAACCTGAGCTCGGCGACAAATCACAATGGTGGTGCTCTTCACTTTGGTCTTGATGGGAAGTTGTATATCGCAGTTGGGGAGAACGCGAATGGGGCAAACTCGCAAACTTTGGATAACTTGCTAGGTAAAATTCTGCGAATAAATCCGAACGGGTCGATCCCTTCGGATAATCCATTCTTCAACACGGCGACGGGAAATAATCGAGGTATCTGGGCTTTAGGTCTACGCAATCCATACACATTCGACATCCAACCTGGCACTGGAGTCATGTTCATCAATGATGTTGGCGCCGGTAGTTGGGAGGAGATCAACCTTGGTCAGGTCGGTGCGAACTATGGATGGCCCACATGCGAAGGCTCTTGCTCGAACTCGAACCCGAATTTCACGAATCCTGTCTTTGCTTATCCCCACAGCGGTCAACCATTCTCGGGTTGCGCTATCGTGGGAGGCGCTTTTTATAACCCGCCTACCAGCCAGTTTCCGTCGACCTTCACAGGCAGTTACTTTTTCGCAGATCTGTGTACTGGTTTCATCAAGCGTTTAGATCCTGCTCAGGGAAATGCGGTTTTTGATTTCGCTACCGGACTCTCTACGCCAGTAGATCTAAAGGTGTCGAATGATGGCAGTCTTTATTATTTGACGCGCGGCGCGGGCGGCCAGGTAATGAGAATTCAATATGTCGCATCGCAATTCAGCTTCAGCCAGGCGTCGTATGCCGCCAGTGAAGGTGGCGGCTCGGCAAATATTACTGTTACGCGAACCGGCGATCTCTCAGCCTCCGCAACTGTCAGTTATGCGACGTCGAACGGGACAGCACTGGATTCTTCTGACTACACGACTAATGTGGGGACGCTGACGTTCGCGCCGGGCGAGACCACTAAACTGGTTACGATTCTTCTGATTGACGACGTTTACGTCGAAGGAATGGAAACCGCGAGTCTCACCCTCAGTAATCCCAGTGGGGCCACTTTGGGATCTCAGTCGACGGCGCAGTTGATGATCAGCGATAACGATGCATCGACTCCCACAACCAATCCCGCCGACACGCCCGGCTTTTTCGTGCGGCAAAACTACCTGGACTTTCTGAATCGCGAAGCCGAACCAGGTGGTCTCGCGTTCTGGTCCAATGAAATCACAAGCTGCGGCAGCGATGCTCGATGCGTTCACAATAGAAGAATTGATGTATCGGCTGCCTTCTTTGTTGAGACTGAGTTTCAGGATACGGGTTTTTTCATTATTCGCTTGTATCGATCGGCATTGGCGAGGCAACCAGCGTTCATGGAGTTTGGCCGCGATAGATCTACGTTGTCGGCCGGCCCAAACCTCGATGCTCAGAAACAAGCTCACACATTTGCGTTTGTGCAGCGGACTGAATTCACTTCCGGGTTTCCGCTTACTCAAAGCAACACACAATTCATCGATGCGTTGATTACGTTGGTGAGAAACACTTCCGGCGTCGACCTTGCCAGCAGGCGGTCTGAATTGCTTGCTGAGTATGGACTCGGAACTAACCAGACTGACAGTCGAGCGCGAGTTTTGAGGAATCTGATTGAATATCCTGAATACCGGAGCGCGGAGTTTAACGGAGCATTTGTATTGGCGCAGTACTTTGGTTATCTACGGCGAGATCCCGATCCGGGTGGCTACCAATTCTGGTTGAATGTGTTAAATAACCGCGTACCGAATAACTACCGCGGCATGGTCTGCGCTTTTGTTACTTCATCCGAGTACCAGCGCCGGTTCTCACCCATCGTAACGCGCAGCGATGCGGACTGTGGCCCCTGAAAGAATTGCGGATTGTCGATTGCGGATTGCGAATTGTGACTCCACGTAATCCGCCCACAAAATCCGCAATCCGCAATCCGCAATTACTTTAGCTGCTCGTACTCTTTCTTCGCCTGCACCAGCACCGGCAAATCCGGATCGGCGTCTTTCCAGAGAGCGAAAAGATCCTGATACTGCTTGCGGCTCAACGCGAGATCGCCTTTTAACGCCGCCGCGCGCGCCAATCCGAGGTGGGCCAGTGAATGCAAAACTGAAGGGATATCAATTTCGCGATGATCCAGAATCTGTTGAAACTCAGCGGCTGCTTCTGTTCCTGAACGCTGCTGAAGATAAGCCAGCCCTCTTAGATAGTTGTTCCAATGTCCCGACATTAGTCCACGGTCGTAGCGGCGATTAGGTTCAAGCTGTTGTATTGCGCCAGACGGATTACCGCCAGACATCTCCATCACGGCACGAACCATGGGCATCCCGAGAACACTGACTCCCGTGTCCTTCGGATAGTTTTTTGAGGCTTCATCAACTAACGCCTGGGTTTGCGGGGCTGCGCCACAGATCGCAAAGACCAAAGCTGCAGCGCCGGTTTCAATCCTGCCGCGCGAAAGTTTCATACCCTCCGTAGCATTCGATTTAGCGTGTTGACAGTCATTATAAACAGCCTGCGCTAAAGCCAGGGTCGTGAGAGTTTGAGAAGCATTTTCCTTGCGATCCATGCTCTTGAAGGAATCGACTGCTTTTTGCAGGGACTCCTCTGCCTTCCGCATCTGGCCCGACTGCGCCAGCGTTAAGGCTTTCAGACTCAAGAAATCGGGTTCGAAGATTTTGCCCATCCCCCACTGAACTTCGCGTTCCATCGCGGCTTGATCTCCTTGGAGGATCGCCAGTCCGTAATTCCCAAAATGAACCGGCGGTGCATCAGGTAATCGCGCACGCAACTCTTCCAGCTTCTGTTTTCCCTCATCAATTCGCTTTAATCTTATGAACGTATCGATTACGTTCTCGGCGCCGGTAACGTTGTTCGGATCCAGACGCGCAGCCTCGAGCGCTTCTTTTAATGCTTCCTCATGGCGGCCAAGGAATGAATAGTTCACCGCAAGGTTATTGTGCGGAATAAAGTCATTCGGATATGTCTGCGCCCAACTTTGGAGAATCTCTATTGCCTTATCGACTTCACCGGTGACGTAGTTGTAGTACTTCTCAGAGATGTAGAGCTTTTCGCGTTCGCTAACACGATCACGAAGGTCGAACGCTTTCTCCGCATAGACCTTCGCTTGACCTAGCTGAGCGGTGTTCCCGTATGCGACTGCCACTCGCGCATAGGCCATCGCGAAATTCGGGTCGAGTTCGATCGCTCGTTTGTAAGAGCTGAGCGCATCAAGCTGTTTGCCGCTTGTTCTTAGTTCGTTCCCGTTCGCGTACGCCTTCAAAGCCTCAAGTGATGATGTAGTTGCCTGCTCAATTGCAACGTCGAACTTCTTGATCGAAGCGAGAGACTCACCGAGCTTTTGCCGAAGACTCGACGCAGCTGTTCCGAGCGCCGATAACACTTTTTCCTTACTCTCGGCCTCGATCTGCTCGCGAGCAATCGCGTCACCGGTATGACCGTTCAATGCTTCGAGCGTAATCACGTAATGACTGCCCAACCCTGAAATTGAGCCAATCAGCATTGCCTTGATGCCCTGTCGTTCACAAATCTCTCGTCCGACGTCTCTGGTAATTCGGTCATCCGGCGAGCGACCCATGAACCGTAACGACTCGCGAACTCTTTCTTCAGGAAGGATGTTCAGAAATGGAGACTGTCCAAGCTGCACAGCGAGCGCTTGTTTCAAGGTGCCATCAAAAACCTGCTCACCGGTACTATTCACAAAATCAGCCAGCAGGATCGTGTCGCGGTTGGTCAGCCCGTGGGCACGCGTAAAATAAAAGAAGATTCCTGTGCCCAGCACCGCAACAAATAGAAACGCAACTATGCCTGCACCCACTTTGTGGCGTTTGATCTCAGTAACGATGTATTCAGCACTCGAGAGCGCGGGTGTAACAGATGCCGACGCTGGAGCTGTAAGTTCCGTCGTAGAAAGCGCGGCGCGTCCGCTGACTGTCTTCATCGACTCCAGCTGCTCAGGCGAGACAGAACGTTCGAGTTCAGCCTCGAACTCCAGCCTTTGTTTAAGGCGGCGCAAATCGGTCAGCAGTTCCTTGGCTGTTTGATAACGCTCGTCGCGGTCTTTCCGCAGTGCTTTGTTAACTATCCACTCGAGTTCTGCGGGAACGTCAGAAGCGAACCGAGCGAGCGGTGGCGGCTCCTTTTGGGTGATTGCCACCAGGACGTCAGTTGGCGTTTGGCCATCGAACGGTGGCCTGCCGGCAATTAATTCGTAGATCAGTACTCCGAAGCTCCACAGATCGCTACGAACGTCCAGCATCTGCCCACGGCTTTGCTCGGGAGACATGTAGCGGGACGTACCCATCACGACGCCAGTATCTGTTTGCACTAACATTCGAGTCGAAGCTTCGGCATCGGACGGCGTGCGCTCCTTTTCGGTGAGTTTCGCCAAACCGAAGTCGAGCAGCTTGACGTGACCGTTGCGTCGGACCATCACGTTTTCAGGCTTGATGTCGCGATGCAGGATATTTGCCGCGTGTGCTTCGTCAAGTGCGCTGGCGATCTGAACCGCGATGTCGAGTACAGTCCTGATGTCGAGCACAGTCCCGCCGCCTCGTTGTCTCAAAGTCCATCCGTCGATGAATTCCGTCGCGATGAAGTGGCGTCCATTGTCTGTTCCGACTTCGTAGATAGTCAGGATATTTGGATGGTTCAATGCCGAGGCGGCACAAGCTTCTTGTTCGAATCGATGCAGGCGATCTTTGTCGGCAATGTATTCCTCGCTGAGGAGCTTCAATGCGACTTTGCGACCGAGTTTGGTGTCTTCCGCGAGGTAGACTTCGCCCATGCCGCCAGCGCCGAGCTTTTCGAGAATCTTGTAATGAGAGATCGTTTGGCCTTCGAGAGGGTTCTGGGATTGTTCCATACCAGACGCTTTTTTGACGCGATTCAGTTTAAGAGATGCTATGCAGCTAACCTGTTCTGAGTCAACACAACCGATCAAGATCTTTCTTTTGAATGCCCTTCACTCGAACCTGCTTGGTTCGTGATGCATGCCCTGAGGCAATCTCGATCGCATTTCTGGGAAGTGCAAACGACTTAGCCAGTGCCCGTACAAGTTCTTCGTTTGCTGCTCCAGCGACGGGTGGAGCGGCAATCCGAATGCGCAGCGCACCATCCTGTTCTCCCACGATTTCCGTCCGCGAAGCTCTTGGAACCACTTTCACTTTGAATTGCAAAGCTCCGTCTTTTTCTGACGTCACGATCATACGTTCCACTTTGAAACTAAAGGAAGTCTGTTGTCATGCGATGTAACAACGTACCGGCAATCGCTTGTTGAAAGAGCCATATGATTATGAATGCAACGATGGGAGAGATGTCCCACATTCCCAACGGTGGAACAATCCTCCTCAGCGGACCGAGCAATGGTTCGGTTGTATTGACCAGGAAGCGCATCACTCGATTGGAATAGCTGACCATGGCCCACGAGAAAATGATCCGAATAAAGATCAGCAAAAGGTACAGACTGAGCATTCCATAAAGGATGTAGCCAAAGATTGGGACCACTTGGCTACTCTGAATACTTAGCAGCACCCCCAGCAAAGTATTGGCGATACTCCGCACCAGTTGGAGCATGAAGTATCCCAACAGAATAGTTATCAGAATCGTCACTAAAGGTGAGAATTTGGGATCGACACCAAATCCGAGCAAAGCACGGCGGATGGGTGCTACGAGCGGATCCGTCAAGCGTCTTGTGGTGAGCGCAATCCAACCGAACGGATTGAAATCCGCCTGAATGACAATCAGTCGTAAGACCATCAAGACGATGGTCGCGATGATTACTGCGATTACCGCCCAGGTGATGAACAGGTACGCGCGGGAAATGATCTGCATGGCCAGTTCCACTCTTTTTTCCTTTACTGTTCCGCGGGTTGCGTCCGCTCGCCAAAGATAGCTGTCCCGATGCGCACCATGGTAGCTCCCTCTTCGATCGCCACTTCAAAGTCGTGAGTCATTCCCATCGAAAGTTCACCGCGAGTGGTTTTAAAGTGGCCTGACGTTTGGAATTGATCTCTCAACTCCCGCAGCCGGCGGAAATAAGGACGTGCATCATCTGGATTCTCGAAAAAGGGAGGGAGAGTCATCAGACCATCACACTCAACTCGGGAACAGTGACTGATGGTATCGAGCACCAAAGGTAACTCCGCCTCCGCAACTCCAGTCTTCGTTTCCTCACCTCCAAGATCAACCTGGACCAGCACCGGGATTCTCTGGATACCTTCCTCCGCACATATGCGGTCCAACCGCAACGCGAGCGAAGCTGAATCCAGTGAGTGAATCAAATCAAAGCAGCGCAATGCGCGGCGCACTTTGTTTGGCTGCAAATGTCCCACCAAATGCCAACGCGCAGCATTGCGTCCGAGTTCATTGATTTTAGCTTCGCCTTCCTGAACGCGATTCTCACCAAGGTCAGTCACACCAGCTGCGATTGCCATCCTGAGTGAGGCAGCGCTGTGGGTCTTGCCGATTGCGACGAGCGTTATCTCTTCGTGCGAGCGCTGGGCCCTGTTTGCCGCCTCGGTAATGCGTCTACGGACAGCCGCGAGCCGCTTACCCAAATCCTCCAGCGCCTGTCCTGCTTCAACCATAACGTTCGCTTGATTCACCGATATCGTATAACACGCGAACGACTCAAAACAGAGCACTCATCATAAATTCAGTATTTCTACGGGTTCGGTCCTAGTGGCATGGGGCTTGTTTTTAGAATCTGGGGGCAGCTACAGGCCCACCCAAGACGGCAATTACACAAATTACAGGAGGTTCGTATGTGGGTCTTTACTCGCAAATCCCGACTCTTATCAGTGGTTCTACTTGCTCTCGTCGTCGGACTAGCAGCATCGGCAACATCCTTCGCTCAGGGTCGCGGAAGAGGTCGCAACAGAGATGATTGGGGAAACAGACGAGATAAATGGGACAAGAAATGCGAGAAGTTCGTGAACTGTCACGACGCGCGCGATGGACGCTTGGATGGGCGAGGCCCTAATCGTTCGGGGTACGGTCGGTTCGACGACCAATACGATGATCGCTACGACAGGTATCGTCGTATGCGCGACTACCAATACGATGATCGCTACGACAGATATCGCCGGATCCGAAACCGAGATCGGTACTATAACGATGATTATCGGAGAATCCAGGAAAGGCGAATGCGGAACTACCGTTACTACAACCGCGGAAATTACCCGGATTACAACAACTATTACAATCCCTACCAACTTCAGCAAGGAGGTCTGTTGAACGGTCTTTTAGACCTAATCAGATAAAGGCCAAGGTTGCGTGAGCAGGCAACTTGCGCGTTCTTGACACCCTCTAAACCCATTCGCATAATGACACGGCCAATTGCGGATGTGGCGGAACTGGCAGACGCGCAGGTCTCAGAAGCCTGTGATGGTGACATCGTGGAGGTTCAAGTCCTCTCATCCGCACCAAGTGAGATTTTCCGAACGAGCCTGTTAATCAGGCTCGTTTTTTCTACGTAATATTACTGGGGTTATTAAACTTCGGCCGTCGAAAAAAGTGCCACGGAACCTGTCATCCCGGTGTTTCACAAGTAGTAGCGCAGCGGAAAGGGGTAGAAAGACTAAATGAGTACCGAACAAGCGACCCTAATCGAACCGGTTAACAAACGGCGGGGCCGCAAGGTCGATCCGAACCAGGACGGTCCAATACATCTCCGACTGGCCGCACGTCCCGCTCGCAACCGGGTTCAACGCCTGGTTGAACTTGCTGCAAGCCTCCTCCAGGAAGCCGAAACGCTCGCCCGAGACAGGGTCTTTGCTGAACAAGCTTCTAAGATGAGGAATCTTGACTTCTCGGGAGGCATCGACTTCTACGAAGAAGTGACGCAGTTCGAAACTGGTCTAATCAAGATGGCATTGGAGCAAACGGGTGGGAATCAGGCTAAAGCAGCCGAGCTGCTGCACATTAAGCCAACCACGCTAAACTCAAAAATCAAGCTCTACAAGATCGAATGCCGGCCGTAACTGCCGAGGCCTAGTGAACAACATCTGAAGAGCCCACTGCCTGCGACTCACGTCCGTCCGTGATCGTTAGCGGCTGTTCGTCAAAGAGATTTGAATTAATTAGAGTCTGAACCCAGTACTGTCCAGCAGCTGGGAACGTCACGTTAACGAAAAAGCTAATGTTATCCGCAAACCCGCCTGCCGAGATCTCGAAGCGGGTGGGTTGGGATACTACCACCGGATGCTTCTTGTCGGGTGTCAGGATCCGCACCTCCGACAGGTACTCACCGTCGCCCTGCCAGTGATTCACCACCGCAAACTTGATTAACGAGACTGGTAGCTGCTGAACCATGATGTTTTGAAAAACACCCATCAGCGAAAGCTTGTTGCCGACTTCGAGACGAACATCGTCACAAAAGAGCGTATAGAGAAGTTTCAGATTGGGTTCAGCTGATTCTGTACTCATTTTTTCTCCAGTCTTTGCGCGCAAGCAGTGGAACCGCTATTTCAGCATCTTCAAGAAGGCCGCCTCGTCGATCACAGTCACACCCAATTCGTTCGCTCTGTCAAGCTTTGAACCCGCCTCTTCGCCAGCTATCACGTAGTTCGTCTTCTTGCTTACGGACGATACGACGCGCCCTCCCTTTGCCTCGATCAACGCTCGAGCATCATCGCGAGTGAAGCTCTCGAGAGTACCCGTAAGAACAAACAGCTTACCCGAAAACTTCTCATCAAGTGCTTCCACTTTCTTCCGTTCGGCTTCAGTCTTTACACCGGCGGCAGACAATCGTTCACACAGTTTGAGGTTGCCCGGGTCGTCGAACCAGTCCCGTACACTCTCGGCAACGGTCAGGCCGATCTCCGGAATATCATCAAGCTCCTCGACACTCGCCTGGCTGAGCTTTGCTAAAGAACCAAAGTGGCTGGCAAGAATTCCAGCAGTCCGCTCGCCTACGTGCCGTATGCCGAGCGCGTAGATCAAATTCCAAAGCTCGCGAGACTTGCTTGCTTCGATCTGGTTTATCAGGTTTGAAGCTGACTTACGCGCCATGCGCGGAAGCTCAGCAATCTGTTCAAGCGTCAACGAATAAAGATCACCAACGTCCTGGACCATCTTATTTTCGACGAGTTGGTCCACGAGAACCTCGCCCAGGCCTTCAATGCGCATCGCTCGTCTGGCAGCGAAGTGCAACAGCCGGCCTTTTAGTTGAGCCGGGCAATCTGCAGCAATGCAACGTGCAACAACTTCACCCTCCGGTCGCGAGATTACCCCATTGCACACCGGGCAATGAGTGGGCATTCGAAACGGTTTCTCTGAGCCCGTTCGCTTGGAAGTAATGACACTCAGTACTTTGGGAATGATCTCCCCACTCTTTTCGATCATTACCCAATCACCGATCTTGAGACCAAGTCGCCCGATCTCGTCTTCGTTGTGCAAGGTAGCTCGCGCTACCGTTGTTCCAGCAAGAAATACCGGCTCGAGATTAGCTACCGGCGTGAGTGCTCCAGTCCGGCCAACCTGAACATGAATATCAAGGACCTTGGTACTCGCTTGGCGCGCAGGATATTTGTAAGCAACGGCCCAACGAGGAGCTTTTTGAGTGCTGCCGAATTCCTCCTGTAGCGCCGTTGAATTGATCTTTACGACGAGGCCGTCGATCTCGTAGTCAAACTCATCACGTCGTGCTTCCATCGTATTGGCAAAATCGATCACTTCATCAATCGATTCGCACTTTGCTCGATGAGGATTGACTCGAAAACTTGCCTTCTCGAGCCAGTTCAGCGCCTGCCAGTGTGTGGCAAAGGGTTTTCGCTCACCCGTAATCAAGTCATAAGCGAACATATCAAGCTTGCGTGAGGCAACGATCTTGGCGTCGAGTTGGCGAATCGCTCCCGATGCGGCGTTTCGCGGATTGGCAAATCGTGGTTCACCCTGCTCTTCGCGTTCCGCGTTGATCTGTTCGAACACATTTCGCGGAATAAACACTTCTCCGCGTACTTCAAACTCATCAGCAATTTCAGGGTTACCTGTGCGCACGCTCAGTGGCACGCTTCGAATCGTGCGTGCGTTCTGTGTCACATCTTCGCCGGTCCGTCCGTCGCCTCGAGTGACCGCGTGTTGTAACAATCGCTGATTGTAGTGAAGAGAGAGAGATAACCCGTCAATTTTTAACTCAGCAACGTACTCGGGCGATCTGCCGTCGGCAAGTCTCCGGCAGCGCTCGTCAAATGCGCGCAACTCTTCAATGTTGTAGCTGTTATCCAGGGAAAGCATGGGCCGTCGATGGACGACTTTGGCGAACCCTTCAGCGGGACGGCCACCGACACGTTGGGTTGGACTATCTGGAGTGACTAATTCCGGATGTTGCTGTTCGAGCTTAAGCAGTCGCTGGATCAGCTCATCGTAGTCGCGGTCCGATATTTCGGGGTTGTCGCGAACGTAGTACAGCTCGTCGTGGCGCCTTATTTCTTCTCTCAGCCTCTCAATTTCGCGTGCAGTTGATCGCGCTACCACCAGATTCTGTTCCCCCGCTGTAACTCCTGTTTTCAGCTGCTAAGGACCCTGGCTCGCGACTCTTTCACTAAAGCGCGAGACGGCTCCGGAACTTCCTTTTCTACCTCTGCCAACCGGTGAATCACTCGGCCGATGAACTTGATACTCTGAAGAAAGTCATCAAGCCTGATGTTTTCATCTGGTCCGTGAGGACTTGAACCGGAGTAGCTGGTGCCGAAGGATGCAACCGGCACCGGTGGAGTCGATACGCCGCACACTGCGCCTACCGGACCACTCGACGGATCCATCGGATAGACCAACGCCGGTACGCCGTAAATCTCGGTTGCCGACTCAATAACGGCTCGCGCGACTATAGATTTTGCCGGCGACTTTGCGAGGGGAGCACTTCCCAATTCAACGATCTCGATGTCCTTGAAGCCGCGGACATCAAGATGTTCGCGCAGAAGCTTAACGATTATTTGGGGCGTCAGATCCGGCACTAATCGAAAATCGAGCCGGGCCATGGCGTTGCCCGGCAAGACAGTCTTTGGACCAGCCTCGGTATGTCCGGTATGGATTCCGCAAATCGTACAGGTTGGACCAAATATGTGTTCCTTGACGAGCGCTGGTCCTTTCATCGCTCGGATCCAAGTGGCGATGCGAAACTCACGCTTCAGGCCAGCTTCATCCAGTTCGATATTTTTCAATGCTTCCGCATCTTCGTCACTGATCGGTGCAAGATACGACGAAAACCCATCAATTGTGATGACACCTTTTGGCGAAGTGATCGTTGCGAGCGCCTGCACGAGTCGCCAGGCCGGATTGGGAACAATTGCACCCCACTTCGAATGCAGATCAGAACGCGCGCCATGGGCCCACAACTCGAGAAAGGTGATGCCCTTGAATCCGAGACTGATTACCGGACGCTCCTTAGTATCACGATAGCCTTCGTCCCAGATACAACCATCAGCCTTGAGGAGATCCGGATGTTCGCTCGTGAAGCGATAGAGACTGGGGCTTCCAATTCCGTCTTCGCCTTCCACAAGAAAGCGCAGGCAGACCGGCAACTTACCAAAAGTCTTCTGATATGCCTCGACGGCAGCTACTCGCGCAACCAGATCGCCTTTGCTATTTGACGCTCCGCGGGCAAAGAGTTTGCCGTCGATAATCGACGCCGCGAATGGGCCAGCAGACCAGTCGGTAAGCTGTCCAACAGGCTGCACGTCATAGTGTCCGTACACGACGAATGTCCGACGCCCGCTGCCACATTCACCGTAAATGATCGGATAGCCCGTACCCATTCGAAATGAGCGCGTACCAACACCGACGCGCTGCAACATCTGTTCGACTGCTTCAGCCATCGACCGCATTCCCGTGCCGCGCGCAGCAACGGACGGCATACGGCAGATTGCCTGCAGGCGCTCGATAAAGTTGCGCGAGTGACGATCTACATAACGATCGAAACGGCTGAACGGCATGATTTACTCAAGAACTTCGATCAGTTGAGCTCCGAAACAACACGAGACTGCAGTTGTACTAAACAATGTCCCGACGCTCGTACAAGAGGTACCGCGAGCCGTCTTCGGTGCGCTCGAAACCTGCACAGATGAGACCTGCGGCAAAGGCCTTTTTAAAGGTGGTTCTGACTCGTTCCTGCTCTTCCCTCGCCTTAACGACGTCAGTCTTGATAAGCATACCCCAGTCGGCAGGGATGGCTATGCTCTCTGTGGGCGAAGGTGGAACCGATGGGGATCTGCCTGCTGCGATATTCAGGACTCTGGGTGAGTTCAGGTCCCAATTGGCAAACAAGCGATCGCTTTGAAGTCCTGGGCGGTTGTCTGCTTTCTGAGCTGGATCGGAGAAATAATCCGTACCGTAAAAGTTATCAGCGTACGTCTGAACCGTAACACCAAGGCGATTGAGATTAAAATGCGCGTTCCGGGCCTGCATAGGATCCCACGTCCATTTGATCAAACGCCGTCCCTCAGAAAGCGCTTTATCGCGCTGGGCCCATTTCAAACGAGCTCCGACTCCTTTGTTCTGAAAGTCTTTCGCTACGGCCATCATGTGTGAATAACCAATGACCTCTTCGCCCTGCAACGCAACGAGGTGATGTACGAACCCTACTAACTCCTGCGCTTGAAACGCGCCTAAGGTCCAGCCCCCTGCGTGGCGTGTCACGATCAGATGGCGTCGCGGTGAAATCTCAATCTCCGGCAACCCGAAGACTTCGTGCTGCAGCCATACACAGCGATCCAGCTCGTCAACTGTAGTGCATTCACGGATTACGATCTCTTCCATCCACGACTATCCCTGCTCGGGTCTGGCAGGAACTTGTATTGTGACTTCCAGCCCGCCCGATTCACGTTCTCGCAGAGTTACTTTTCCTTTCAGCAGCTTAACCAGACGCCGCGCGATAAGAATCCCGAGCTCGTTTACGTTCGCCTCTCTTGACGAGTCTTCGATATCAAATACGCGATCGATGTTCTCAACTGGCGGACCATCATCTTCAATTCGCATGATCAGTTGGGCGTGATCATCAATATGTCCATAAATACTCACAACGCCTTCGGGCCGACTACGACTAATCGCCCAGGCCAGGAAGTTGTAGATAATTTGACGCAGCTTGCCCTGATCAGCGACGACGGAGATGTCGGCCGATGCGAGATCGTATGTAAGAGTGACCTGCTGCTTCTGAGCTTGCCGTGCGAGCGCAGCACACGAGTCACGCAGTGTCTCGCGGAGAAAGAACTCTTGCAGGAAAATATCTCTCTGCCCAGCTTCCAAGCGTGACAGATCAACCAGCTGATTCAGACTGGCTTGTAACTGCAACCCTGAATCCTGAATCTTCTGACAGAAACGGCGCTGGGTCTCACTGAGTTGTTCCTGCTCGAGGAGAATTTCGCTGAAACCAAGAATCGAAGTAAGCGGCGTGCGGAGCTCGTGTGACATTCGGGCGAGAAACAACGAGCGATAGTGAGAGACGCGACGTAATTCGCTATTCGCTGCCTCGAGCTCTGCGCTGCGTTCGCGTAACTGATCAATCAGATGCTCAACGCGCTCATGTGCATCGCCGTCGGTCTCAGGCGCGCTGCTGATCAGGCGCTTTCCACTGGCCATCCCATTGTCTTTAACCACTCTCTACTGCGCTTCCTGTCGCTTGATGGAACCGGACATCTAACCCGTTAAGGGTACAGGACCAGTCCCGCAAAAACGACGTAAACTGTTCGGTGGCATCAATATAGAACCCGAACAAATCCCTGTCAAAAGTCGTGCTTCTGTTTTCTCGTGCCCGTGCGCTATGATGGCGACGGCGACAAAAGTCCCTTAGCGGAAAACGTCCAGCCCGAGATAGTTCAACACCATACATGAGCGGTCAATTGAGCGAGCACCCGCTTGCGGAACTCCTGCAGGAAGTCTGCGCGCGCGATTTATCTGGCACTTTGCGAGTCGAACATGAGCATAGCAAAGTCGTCATTTACCTAGAGGAAGGCCGGGTGATTTACGCCGCCTCAAATGTTCGCGCGCTCCGGCTGGCCGAATACTTGAAAACACATGGTCTCGTTAGCCAGGAGCAGCTCGCCCGATTTGCGCATCAGCGGTCTGATCTCGCGCTCGCCGACGCTCTTTCAGCCGACGGTGTCATCTCCAAAAAGGAGCTGGAGCAGCCTCTAGGAAGTCTCACTTGCGATACGTTGCGCCTGGCCCTTCTTTGGACTGAGGGGACCTGGCATTATGACCAGCGCGCGCGACTCGACGATTCCATTCGGCTCGATCTCGACATGCAAAAGCTGTTGCTTGAGTCGGGTAGGAAAGTCTCTGAGAAGTTTGCTACGAAACGGTTTCCTAATCTTGAGGAAATTATTGCGCCCGGATCTGGAACCAACAGCCTTGACGTCCTCACGCCGATCGAAGGCTTCCTGCTGTCGCGAGTTGACGGTGATATTCAACTCGGCTACCTCATTGCGCTCAGCGGGCAAAACGAAGGCGATGCTCTGCGAACGATCTACGGGTTGGCGGCCGCCGGCTTACTAAGGCGAACTGCGATTCCGTCTGTACTCTCACGGCAGAAGCCGCCGGCGATGCCGAAACCCAAAGCCGCTGAACCTCCACCACCACCGGCGCCACCTGTTCGCAGCGAAGAAGACCAGCTGAAAGAATTCCTGGCACGAATTGAGACCGCGGTCAGCTACTACGACGTGCTGAATGTCCTACCCGACACCAGTGACCGCGATATCAAGCAAGCGTACTATGGTGTAGCGCGTAAGTATCACCCGGATCGGTTTCGCGGGAAAGAGACCGAAATGCACTCGCGTCTTGAATCCGCGTTTGCTCGTATTACGCAGGCTTACGAGACGCTGACGGATCCGAGTCGACGTCGCGCACACGATTCAAAGCTGGCTGCTCAGGAAAAGTCGAAGAAGTTTGCTCGCGCGGCTCCACAGGCGTCCGGCCCGGCGCCGCAGAAGCCTGCGGAAACAGTCGAGTCAACTGAGACGTCAGGTGAAACACTGGCAAGCCGCGCAGAAGATAGTTTCAAGGAAGGCTTTGCAGCGCTTCAGCAGGGACAGATGAATTTAGCGTTGAGCTTACTTGCGGCTGCGGCGCGTGCTGTTCCGAATGAGTCGCGTTATCGCGCGTACTATGGTCGAGCTTTAGCAGCAATTGAGAAGACCCGTCGCTCAGCTGAAGCCGAACTTCAAGCAGCCATACGTCTTGATTCCAAAAATGCCAGTTATCATGTAATGCTCGCGGAATTGTACAGGGATCTCGGATTTGCGCGTCGCGCGCTATCAGAGGCACAGAAAGCCCTCGCTATTCAGCCGGGAAACGCGGAAGCTCGGGATCTGGTACGCACATTGAAGTAAGATTACGATCTGAGAGCGATGTCTTCAGCATTTCACAAACCTATCTTACTTGAGGCGCGCGATGCATTCGTCCAGCTTGCTACTGCTGCAGATGTTTTTGAGCAATACGCGAATCCTCATGCGACGCGTATTTCAGCGATCGCTGTAGAGATCGCAGTGCTTTTTCATATGGCTAAACATGACCGCGCTGCTTTGCAAACTGCCGCTCTGCTTCATGACCTTGGCGAGTCGGCGATGGAGCGCGACTACATTGAACGTGCTGGTCCACTCACGGCAGAAGAGCGTATTGACCTGGCTCGTCATCCGATTATTGGTGAAAAGGAAGCTGCTCGGGCGGCCGCAGGACGCCCCGTACAACTGCTCGTCCGCTGGCATCATGAATGGTGGAACGGCTACGGCTATCCCGATGCTTTGCGTCGAGAAGAAATCCCACTGGCGGCGAGAATACTCCGCGTGGCTGATTCCTATGCGGCGCTTACTGATTCTCGTCCGTATCGCGCAGCGCTAACGCATCAAGAGGCAAAACGCGAGATCGTTAGCCGCGCAGGAGTCGAATTCGATCCCGCTGTTGTGCAAGCGTTCCTCGCTCTTGGTCCAATGCCGGAACTGATGTCATACGCTCAATCAGAAACGGCATCTCTGTGGGGACAATCATGATCACGGCCTCGCACAACGTCTCACAAAGTAGGATCGTCGCGCCCGTCACGTTTCCTAACGGCTGGCTGGCATTTGAGCTCGCGGTCCTCAGACGACTTAAGTTTTCCTCAATTGCTCTTCCCTTCACCGGAGAACCGGATCTATGCGTTCAACTGAAACGTTGGAATGTCCGTGTCGCCTCAAACGACCCAATGATCTGGTCCTTCACTAAGAGCACTGCACTCGTCGAGAATTCAACAGAGTGGCTTGATGACGCGGAAGTCGAAGTAATTCTTACCGATGCTTATGTACCTCGTGACAAACTCGACAATCCAAGCCTGCTGAAGTGGTTCAACGAGACAGACGCGTGGTGGTTCGATAATGTTAGATTCAATGCTGAACGTGTGGTCTCGCTTCATAAACGTGCGGTCGTGCTTACCGCAGGAATGATGGTTGGCGATTACGTCTTGTCGTTTAATGAAGAGACCCAATCGCTGCGCGAGCCATTTTCGCTTTCGCGTGTGTTTCGCATGGCGCTCGCTGAGATCATGCCGGTTCCGTATGACAACGAGTTGATGAACATTTGCAGCAACCAGGACGTGCGAACGTTTCTGGCGGAACGACACCACACGGAGGTTTTATTTCTCCGCCTGCCGGTTGCCGTAGTCCAATCGGATCCCATGCGAACTTCAGTACTGGGCTGGCGTGAAGAATGGATACGCGGTGAAGATGGGTTTTGGGATGAGCTTGAGCGTCGCAGAGCGGGAAGGCTCGGGTCGCGCATTCAAAGTAAACAACAGTACCTCGACTTCGTTGAAGATCTCTTACGCACGGCAGCTCACGTTCCCATCTGGGCCATTGCTCACACAGAAAACGGCTTCATCTCGAGTGAAGAAGTGGTGGAAACAGTATCTCGAGTGAGAAAAGTTGATGCGGTTTATTCGAAGGACTTTTCAGATCTACTGGGAGTGAAAGGCTCGATCGCGACCGCCATCACCTAGTTTTCCGAGGCGACAAATCGATATCCGACTCCCCTGACCGTCAAGAGATGGCGAGGCTGTGATGGCTCTTCTTCGATATACCGGCGCAACCTGACGATGAAGTTATCGATTGCGCGCGTGTCTGTATCTTCCTGGAGACCCCAAACATCTTCGAGGATGGCTTTGCGCGACACGACCCTACCTTCATGTTTGACGAAATATCTTAGAAGGTCGGCTTCCATCAAAGTCAGGCGTGTTATTTGTCTCGGTGTGCGCAATTCAAGATTGCCGAAGTCAATGGTTTTGTAACCGAAACTGAAAAGATCGGAGTTTCGCGCCGTAGCCTCTGATCGATCCAGGTTTGACCATTTCTGGCGGCGTAAAAGAGCCTTCAATCTGGCGAGCAGAACAGATAGCTCAAAGGGCTTTGGCAAATAGTCGTCTGCTCCAGATTCAAATCCACGCAACACATCTTCCGCTCGCCCGCGAGCCGTCAGCATTAACACCGGTACAAACTGACCCGAAGCTCGCAGCTCATTAGCGACGGTAAAGCCGTCTTTTCCGGGCAGCATCACATCGAGTATGACAAGATCATAGTTCTTCCGTTGCTCGAGTAAGAGCGAAAGCGCTGCTTCACCATCACCCACGAGAGACACGGTGTAGCCCTCGGCTTCGAGATTAAAGCGTAGTCCCTCTGCCAGATGTTTTTCGTCTTCAACGATTAAAACTTCGGTCATTTGTTCACGCGCGTGGCAATTGAATAGTGAAAGTACTCCCCTGACCTAGTCCCGGGCTCTCGGCGTAAACGCGGCCGCCGTGTTTCTCTACGACCGAACGAACGATGAACAACCCAAGACCCGTCCCCTTTACTCGCGCCATGAAACGCCCGGGAACTCGGTAGAACCGTTTGAAGATTCGCTTCAGCTGCGCGCTGGGTATGCCGATGCCATGGTCCGCAATGAGAACAGCTACGCGCTTTTCGTCAAGCATCTTCACCTCGACGCTGACCTGTACATCTTTTTCCGAGTACTTGACTGCGTTATCAAGCAAGTTTGAAACAGCGGCTCGCAGTTCATCGGCATCACCTGCTACTCGCACACTTTCGCCATTCACCGACTCGATGAAGGACAAAGCACTTTCATCAAGGTTGTAACGGATTCTCGTGAGGTTAAGGCATTCGCGAACCAGATCGCCGAGATCGAGAATGGAAGCATTGATGCGGCGTCCACGATGACCCGACCTTCCGGCTCTTAAAACCTGTTCTACCGTCTGCAACAACCGCTCGCTATCCGCCAGCATCACGTCATAAAACTCTTCGCGCCTCGATTCATCCACTTCTCTCGTCTTCAAAGTTTCGAGATAGAGCCGTATCGAAGTAATCGGAGTCTTCAGCTCGTGCGTAACGGCGTTGATGAATGCGTCGTGCTGTTCGTTGCGACGAATCTCGCGAATCAGGAATGTCGTGTTAATAACCAGTCCGAATATAATCAGCAGAAAAAATATGATTCCCAGAACAAGCAGCGCGACTTCCCGCCAGTTGAGCAGTATCCAGCCAACGTTCAGCGCGATCGCCAGAGCTACGAGGCAAACTCCCAGCGTTATAAAGAATGCTACAGACTTGCGGCGGCCACTGACGCGCATGGCAGGATTGTAGCAGGAGGTCGACTACCGGTAGGAGGCCCGTGCAGGCGTCTGCGTGTGGCTGTTACGCCGCCCTTTTCATTTCTCTCGCTCCGGGTCGCTGGCCCTCTTTGTTAACGAGACGGATTCCCTTTGCCAGACCAAGCCACTTCAATACAAGTATGCCACTCCAGTTGAGATCGATTTCGTACCACGCAAGTCCGTGTCGAGCTGATCTCGGGTGCGCATGATGGTTGTTGTGCCAGCCTTCGCCGAATGTCAGAAGAGCAACCCACCAGTTATTAGTCGAGTCGTCGCCTGTAGCAAATCGCTGGCGACCCCACATGTGCGTCGCAGAGTTAACAAGCCAGGTTGCATGTAGGCCAAACGTCACTCGAAAAAAGACTACCCACATCAACATGGACCAGCCACCAAAAGCAAACGACAGTAACCCGCAAACAATAAGCGGCACAAAGTAGATGCGGTTGAGAAATACGTGCACCGGATCTCTCATCAAATCCGGAGCGTAGCGCCATAAGACCGCATCATCATGTTGTTGAGCAGTACCACGAAGAATCCACCCCATGTGCGCCCACCACCTGCCATCGCGCGGTGTGTGTGGATCTCCCGGACCATCCGTATGGGAATGATGGATGCGATGTGTTGTTACCCAATTTATAGCACCGCCTTCCAGCGCCAGGGTACCGCACAAAGTAAGAAAGTATTCGACTGCTTTCGGAGTTCGGTAGCCGCGGTGAGTCAGCAGACGATGGAATCCCATTCCAATTCCCAGACTGCCCGAAATCCACAAGAGTACTGCCGTGACGATAAGTGCCTTCCACGAAAACATGAAGAGTGCGGCTACCGCACATAAGTGGAAGAGAATCATGAAACCAGCAGTTAGCCGGTTTAGGCTCAGTCTTTGATTGATATTGGTTGCTTTGCTAGTCATCGGGCCTCCCGCCTGTTTAATAAGGGCTGTAGAGGCCCGAACCCCATCCTAACAATTCGGATCCGACGGTGTTGTAATAGTTGTGTAAGTCGCTTTCGAGTTTCGATCGGGGCTAAATTTCCCCGTGAAATGCGGCCAAAAATGTGACAAGGATTGTCATCAAGCCTGCATTCGAGTCGCCCGCCGCTTGCGTCATTACGTCAATGGCCTCATTATCGGAGCGTTTTAGTCCTTCTCTCCGCGCATCAACGGTGATGCACGCCAATGCACGGGCTCGGCGTCTTAGATGGTCCGAGAGCGGGTCGAGATAACTTGAAGAAGCTGCTCATTTGAGCGCACGAACGCGAGCCTTCGCTGCCACCGTTTCTCCGAAGCACCTTTCATTCGAAGCTTCTCTCTTAACAAGCTCCTGACGAGGAGAAGAAAGAACAGCTATGTCCATCAAACTCTACGTAGGGAATCTCTCGTTTCAAACTTCGAACGACGGTCTGCGTCAGCTTTTCGCAGCAGTAGGTACCGTTGAGTCTGCAACAGTAGTCGAGGACCGAGACACAGGAAGATCGCGTGGATTCGGATTCGTTGAAATGTCTTCGGACGAAGAAGGACAGAGGGCGATCGAAGAGTTCAACGGAAAAGAACTAAATGGCCGGAATCTCACGGTCAATGCCGCTCGTCCACGGGAGGATCGAGGCAATCGCGGCGGAGGCCGAGGCTTCGGTGGCAATCGTGGCGGTGGCGGTGGCGGAGGTCGAGGAGGTTTCGGCGGGGGCGGCGGCGGTGGCCGCAAGGATCGACCGCCTCGCTGGTAAGCCTATTGGTTAGTTGGAGCCGATGATTGGTCTCGCGTAACGGCGGGACCAGTCTAAGCTCACAACTCAGAATTCGTAATTCTACTTTGACGCCACGCTCAGACTCTTCATAGCGGCTTCGTTCTCTTCCGATTCGCGCCTTCCGGGCAAGGTCAACCTGCCGGTCACGATCATTGCCAGCCATAACACTCCTGATGTTGCAGACAGCAATCCTGCAACCACTGTAAGTGTTTGAGGGGAGATCAGCTTCAACGACCAACCCGCGATTCCCGTCGAAAAGCTCCAGATGAGCAACTCACTTGCTCGATCCGTTGTGGACACACGACCGCGGAGGTAGTCCGGAACCAGTCGCATCAGAATAGTTTCTTGAACGGCAAATTCCGCCCCCAACAGCACGCGTGAGATGAACAGCAGAACACACGCGAGCAACAAACTCGGCATCACCCCCATCAGTGCAAAGAGAATGCCTTGCAGGACGAGAGACCAGCCAATAAATGCCGCCGTCTTCCCTAACCTCTCGAAATAAACGCCGACCCGTCTGGCAATCATCATCCCTACGAACAATCCCATCCCCGCAGCGAAGTAAAAAGCCGCAACAGCTGAATCAGCACTGATGCCGTGTTCACCTACGAACACCAACCCACCAAGTCGATCCGAGATCAAATTGATCGCTCCTCCACCTGTGGCCCACAGAATATTGATTGCCAGGATCGTAGCAACGGGTAAGTGGCTAACTATGTAGGACCAACCTTCGCGTATGTCAGAAAAATATGTTTTATGCCGCCTTTCTTGTTGAGGCCGAATGTCAGAAGGCGCTTGTCGAGTTTCCTCCTCAGGAATGAGCCAAACTGAGTAAGCCGAGGCCAGAAACGAGATTGCATTTACGACGAACGCCGCCTTATAACCAACGTTCGCTGCCGTGACTCCGCCAAGAGCAGCTCCGAACGACATCAGAAGGAATCGCGAAGAAAACATCAGGGCATTGCCCGCAAGCAGATCGCGGTCACCCGTGATGTTTGGTACCGCAGCATTCTTAGCCGCTTCGAAAAAAGTGCTGAAAAATGAAAGCAGCACCGTGCACACATAAGCGATCCACAAATCCTGCTCACTCCGCACGAGGAGGAAGCCCAACGCGACAACAACGCGAGCAATGTCAGTCACGATCATGACAGCACGGCGGGATATCCTGTCGACGAAGGCGCCCGCTAGTGGAGCAAACAGCATAAACGGGATCAGCCTACAGAGCAGCACTATCGTCGTCGCCTCAGCTGCTGTATGTGAAACCACGCGCACCAGTCCAAGAGCGGCGATGAAATTGAACCAGTTGCCCAGCTCAGAGATCACTTGGCCAATCCACAACCTCCTGAAGGAGCGGTTGGCTCGCAGCAGCTGCATGTAAGTTAGCGAATCCATTTAGTCACCGGGCAAGGGGCCGGGCCCAACTCCTTGTACGAAATCTAGGTTTCTGGTTCCTGAATAATTACCTAAAAAAAGAGCCGCCAGTTTCGACCAGCGGCTCGCAACTTTGTTCTAGCTCGTTGACTCATCCGCCTACAAATTTTGGTGGTCGCTTCTCAACAAAAGCTGCGATGCCTTCGGCAGCATCTTTTGTCTGCCCTGACTTGATCTGTGCCTCTCTTTCGAGCTCGAGCTGCTCGGCGAAGTTTCGTGTGGCGCTCGCCTCCATCAACTCCTTGATACGTCCGATCGCGGCAGTCGGACCAGCAGCAAGATTGCCAGCTAATTTCATTGCGTGGTCCATTAGCTGCGCATCCGGTACGACTGCATTAATCATTCCCATTTGTACAGCCTTCGGAGCGTCGACGACTTCTCCAGTCATCATGAGCTCCGTCGCACGTCTCCAACCTACGAGACGAGGAAGGATAAAAGTACCACCACAATCAGGCGTCAATCCAACACGAATGAATGCCTGATTGAATCGCGCACTTTCGGCTGCGATAACAAAATCACACGCGAGGGCGAGGTTACAACCTCCACCGGAAGCAACGCCGTTCACCGCAGCAACAAACGGCAGCGGTGTCTGCCGAATCGCGAGGATGCATTGATTAATCAGTCTCAATGGTTTGTCAAAGAAAGCTTCTGCGCGACCGTCCTCGCGAGCTATTTCCTGCATCTCGCGCAAGTTGCCGCCTGCGCAGAAGGCCCGGCCGGCTCCCGTAATCACAATAGCGCGGACCTTCTTCTGAGCGAGCTCACCTATTGCTGAATAAAACTCCTGGCCCATCTTCACTGTTAACGCATTGAGCGATTCGGGCTGGTTCAACGTAATGACACCCACGGCGTCACTAGTTTCGAGCTGAATGGTATCGTAGTTCATTGTTTTGATGCGGGGTTTAGAGACACAAAGACCAGCAGCAAGCTAACAAGCGGCTTGTTGTCGAGGTTTAGTTCACTTGAGATCGAACGGTTAAACTCTTTGCTGCGTGGCGCGATTAGCACTAAAACAGTCGCCACACAGGACCGGTCTTCCAGTTGAAGGCTTGAAAGGTACGGTATCGTTTTTTCCGCATTGGTCGCAGGTGATCTCAAATCGCTGGCGTTCTCCCCCTGGTCCCTTGGAGCCACCAAAGTTTGCGCGGCGCAAATCCCTGCAGGGTTTACAACGTTTTGGATGCGTTAAGTTGCGTTCCTTGTAGTACTCCTGCTCGCGCTCTGTAAACTGAAATGCTGACCCACATTCCGCGCATGTTATCTCAAGGTCTGGCATGACTGTCTCGTCTCCACGAGGGCGGAATGAGGCCTCCGCTCTCTTTGCTCTTCGGAGCGCCCGGCGTCATGTTTTTTCCAGCCGACAATAGATGTGCGGTTGGGTTGGAGATAACCCTGGCTTACGGCGACGCCGTCGGGTTAACGCGTTCCGAACCGGTTAAAGTGACGTCAGTTTACTCCCTGTGCACGTCCGCATACAACGAAAATAGCAAGAAATCAGTCATGTTCCCATGGGTTGGAAGTGTGGCGCACCGTATATTCGAGCTTGGACAAAAGACTCATATCTCAAGGCTTCGCCAGTTCATCAATGTGGGCTCGAACTGTTTGTCCAAGGGTGTTGAGGTTGTAGCCGCCCTCCAGACATGAGATAACGCGCCCCTTGCACTCCGCCTGGGCCCACTGTTTGACCGCTGCAGTAAACGCAATGAAATCCTTATCCTCGAGCATCAATTGGCCCAGGGGATCGCCGCGGTGCGCATCGAAGCCTGCGGATATGATGATCAGGTCAGGCTTGAACCTGCTGTCCATTTCACCAAGCGCAGTCTCAAACATTCTTCTCTGCTCGCCGGCAGGTGTCCGCGCCTTTATCGGAACGTTCAGAGTGAAGTTCGCGCCGCGGCCGACGCCCGTTTCCCCGCGCGCCCCTGTCCCCGGATACCAGGGATACTGATGAGTCGAAAAGAAGAAGACTGTCGGGTCGTCATAAAAAATTCCTTGCGTGCCGTTTCCATGATGGACGTCCCAATCAACGATCGCGACGCGCTCGATTTCTCGATACTTTCGTTGCGCGTATCGAGCTGCAACAGCCACATTGTTGAAAAGGCAGAATCCCATGGACCGTTCAGCGGTTGCATGATGTCCCGGCGGACGAACCGGCACGAAGGCGTTGGTTGCCTTTCCATCCATGACAAAATCTATCGCCTGGCATGCACCTCCTGCCGCACGCAACGCTGCCTCCATCGAGTGCATTGAGACGGCTGTATCAGCATCAAGATAACCAATGCCTTCACTGACAGCGCGTTCTACTGATTTATAGAGTTGCGGTGCATGACACGCCTGAATGTCTCCGCGCGGCGCTTCCTCCGCTTGCACTTCGATCAGCGTAGACCATAGCTCACTGTCGGATCTGAGCGCGTCCATCACAACTTGATAACGCGAGGGAGACTCAGGATGACCTGCTCCAGTGTCATGCTTCGAGAAGACAGGGTGATGAACAACAGCTGTCGGCATGCCCCGAGATTATCCTTCGTGTCGATCAGCGTCAAACCTATTCAAAAATCTCCGCGGCTGTCGAGACTGAAAACCGTACGGAATGATCCGCTCAGTCGTACTAAAGTTTAACTTCCACCAACACTCGCTTCTCAAAAGTCGTTTGCGTTCTCAACAATTGTCGCAACTTGACCGAAGCGTGCTTACAGGAATGACGTTTGCTGACCCCCAACTCAGGACTTTCTTAACTGGAGAAGGAAAAGCTTTCGAATTTAACCAGGACAGACTCTAACCAAGGAGTTGATAAAACGATGTCATACGATGACGATGAAGGAAGGGTCAGCAAGAGCAGAGTGGTTGTCGATACACCGAAAGAAAGACGCGAAGTTGAACACGAAGCTGTTCGCGTCCCTGATCGCTCAGGAGTATCAGCCACAACTGTAGGAGTGCTCGTAGTATTGGTGGTCGCACTCGTGACCATTCTTGTGCTGATGTTAATGAATAACCGAACGACTGATACGACGAACGCAAACATAGTAGCTGAACAACCGACGCCGCTGCCGCAAACGACGATCGTGCAGCAGCCGGCAGCGCAACCGCCGATTGTTGTAACGCAACCAGCGCCTCCTGCTCCGATAATCGTTGCTCCATCGGCGCCTTCTGGCGGAGTTACGGCGAATGGAATGGACGACGCTTCGATTCAGGCGAGAATTGATAAGAGGATTGCAGACGATCCAGCTCTGTCGCCATTAGGTATAACTACCACCGTCCTTGACGGAAAAGTACTTCTGATGGGAACGGTGAAATCTGAAAGAGATAAAGCTCAGATTGAAAAAGCCGTCAAAGAAATCAAAGGCGTGAAGTCAGTAGACAATCAGATCATTGTTAGTGCGTAGACAACCGAATAACTAACGAGTGAAAGGCGCCACGATTCACCGAAATCGGGGCGCCTTCTCGTTGCTGCTCAATTAGAAGTCCACTCGTTAACGGTGATCTCTCGTGTAAGAGTGGAAGTCTGAACCGAAAGACTCTTCTCCTCTCCTACAATGATCAGGTTTCGTCTTTCGTCCTGGCCTAACAGATTGACATCCTTGATCAAGCAAGCGACAGGTGGCAGCTTCATCCTATTCTTCCCTCCTGTCGAACCGGTTAACAGCAGATCCGCGTCCGCTTTCAACTGCTGTTTCAATTCAGGATTGGCTTCGAGCTCGTCGATTGCTACGCTTGCTGGAAGTAAACCCATTTCGCAGTCGAGATATATTCGCCAGATAAAACCAATGTCCAGCAGCAAGTACAGCGACTCGTCCCAAATAAAGTATCCGAGCACCGTCGCACCAATGACATGCGCAATCACGTGGTCCTGATGCGCCGAAGTCTCATTTATCATAGCGAACCAGCGTCTTGGACCTGACAGCTGCGAGTATGGCGGCCAATAGCGAGCCAGCCCCGCCAACCACCACCGAAAGCGGAGCACCGATTAGTGCGGCGAGACCACCTGCTTCGAGTTCGCCGAGCTGTGGACCACCCATAAAAAACACCATGTTGATTGATGTCATCCTGCCCCTGAGGAAGTTCGGTGTCGCCAACTGACGAATTGTTTGACGCAACACCGTGCTGACTGTATCAGCTGCGCCGGTGAGAGCCAGCATCAACAGCGACAGCCAGAACACTCTTGAAAGCCCAAATGCAGCTGTTGCCAAACCAAAAACGCCGACAGAAATGATCACGAGCTTTCCCTGATTGCGAACATTTCCCAGGCGGGCCATCGCGAGTCCTGCGATCACAGACCCAACTGCTGGTGCAGCAGCTAGAACTCCGAGCCCTTTGGCACCAACCTTCAGAATCTCTTCCGCAAAGATTGGCAATAGAGCGCTGGCGGACGCGAAAAAGGTCGCGGCAAAATCCAACGTCATCGTCTGCACAATGATTGGCGTTCGCCAAACGAATCTAAGACCTTCCTTCAAAGCTGCGAACCCAACTTTCGGTGCATTCTCGCTGTCGCTCTCAATGCGACCACCCGTTCTCATTACAAGAAGCGCATAAATCACTGCGAGGAACGAGAGTGCGTTAGCTCCATAGACAACGGTGGGGCTAAAGCTTGCGAGAAGAAGTCCAGCGATCGGAGGTCCGACAATTAGTGCCACATTGAAAACAATCACCCCTAGACTAACAGCGTTCGGAAAGTCATTCGCAGGAACGAGTGTTGGCATCAACGCTTGCCGCGCCGGAATGTCAAAAGCCTGAGCTCCGGAAGCAATGCCCGTCAGCACATAGATGGGCCAGACACTTTGCAACTCAGCAAAAGTCGTAAGAGTCAGAAGCGCAGAACTGATTAACATGACGCTCTGAGTAGCAATCATCAGTCGCCGGCGGTCAGCAACATCGGCGACGAGCCCGCCGATTAACGAGCAGATTACGATTGGTGCTCCTTTGAACAGGCCTATCAGCCCGAGCGCCAGAGCCGACTTTGTGAGTAAATAAACGTGCCAATTGATGGCAACCGACTGCATTTGGGATCCGGTAACAGATATGATTTGGCCGAGCCAGAGCAATCTAAAGTCTCGATGGCGTAAAGCATTGAAGATAGAGTGGGAAGCGTCAGAATGAGGGTCTGGCTGAGTCGATGCGGGGTTTGGCGCAACCATTCGAACGTTAAATTACCCTTTTGCCCGTAATCACTCAAATCGAACTGGATTTTTGATGTGCAGTCTGGCTAGAATGCTCGTGAATTACCCCCACGCGATGTGTTGAAACTCCCCCGCTAATTCGAAGCCCAGAAACCCGAACGGCCTTTCCCTATTAGCCGGCTCTGGCAAAAAGCCTGGGCGTTTGTTTAAAGACAGCTTCCTTCGCCCCGGTAATTGGGAAATGTCGGCGATAGACGCAAAGAACCTTAGGCCAAACGGCAATAAAGGCGAGCGGTTGTTGACCGCTGACATCGCCTTGAATCTCACTTCGGATTCGAGCTGGCATAATCTCGAGCCATCCGAGCACGTCGCACAGTTCTACGACACAGATTCCTTCCTATTAAAATCGCTCAGCGAGTTCGTAGTTACCGGCCTAAACGGCGACGAGACGGTAGTAGTTGTAGCTACACAACGGCATCGCGATGCTCTCGACCAACTGATATTGGACGGCGGTGTGAACTTGATTCAAGCCACCGCTTCAGGGCGTTACGTTCCGATTGATGCCGAAACTCTGCTAAAGCAATTCATGGTGAACGGACTGCCTGACGCTCACCTTTTCAAGGAAGTTTTGTCGCCGATTGTAGTTAGAGCACTTGACGGCCCACGGCTGCGCATCTTCGGAGAAATGGTCGCGGTGCTCTGGGACACAGGAAATATCAATGCCGCTATCAAATTGGAAAGGCTGTGGAACGAGCTGCTGCAAGAGCATCCGTTTGCTCTCTTTTGTGCCTATCCGATGAGTGGCTTCGGCGAACAAGCGCTTGTCCAACCGCTAATCGACGTTTGTTCGTCGCACTCCAGAGTAATTCCAGCAGAAAGTTACACTGGCCTTTCCACTCACGAGAGCCGCCAGCGCGCAATTCTCGAGCTACAGCAAAAAGCGCGAGCATTGGAAGCGGAGATCTCAGAACGAAAGCGCGCCGAGGAAAAGCTGCAAGCGTTGAAAGTTGAATTGGAACTGCAAGTCGGTCGCGAACAGGCGGCTCGGCAAGATGCGGAACGCGCAAACCGGATGAAGGACGAGTTTCTCGCAACAGTCTCTCATGAATTGCGGACGCCGCTGAACGCAATCATTGGTTGGATTCACATGCTGAAGACCGGATCTCTCGACGAGACAACATCCAAACGAGCCCTGGAGACAGTCGATCGAAATGCGAAGGTTCAGGCTCAGCTGGTAGACGACATCTTGGATGTCGCGAGAGTGATAACAGGTAAGCTTCGATTGAAACTGGGACAAGTTGATATCGCTGCTGTCATCGAAGCAGCCGTTGAATCGGTTCAGCTGGCTGCTAAGTCGAAAGGCATAACTCTAGATGTTGTTCTGGAGCCCTCAACTTATTACGTTACCGGTGACGCGAGCAAACTTCAGCAAGTCATATGGAATTTGCTCTCGAACGCAATCAGGTTCACGCCTTCAGGCGGCAGAGTTGAAGTGCGCACGTATGAGACTGGTAGCTCGACTCATATCGAGGTGAGTGATACCGGAGCAGGCATAGAGGCCGAGTTCCTTCCGTTTATGTTCGATCGTTTCCGGCAAGCAGATGGGACTATTACGCGACAACATGGCGGACTCGGGCTGGGCCTTGCTATCGTCCGCCACTTTGTTGAACTACATGGTGGGACCGTGCATGCCGCCAGCGACGGATCGGGACAGGGGTCAACGTTCACTGTAACGCTGCCAGTATCAAGCGAACCGATACTATCGCCGTCTTAGCTGCAGTCATGCAGAACCGGTGCGGATTTCAGAAACCAGTGGTGTTGACGTCGCTCGCGCTGCTTTCAATAACTTCCAGCCAAGAAACGCTGAAATCAGAAGTCCCAATATAAACCACGTAAAGTTGCCAAGTAGATCCGCGATAGTCTGAACTCGGCTGCTGAACGCATAACCCAAAGACACGTAAAGGAGTACCCAGAGCACTTCCCCCAACACAACCCAAAACAGGAATCGTCGCCATGGATAATGAGCGATGCCGCATGTAAGGTTCATCCATGGTCCAAGCGCCGTTATCAACCAGCGACTGAAGAAGATTCCTGCAACATCCCATCGTGCAGCAAAGTTTTCTGCATTCTTGATTCTCGACTCTGCGCCCACCCCACGGCTGATGCGCACGATCAACCGCTTTCCTGCCCAACGTGCAAGCAAGTAGCCGATCGTGTCACCAAGAATTGCCGCTATGCTGGAAACAATCACGACCGGCCAAAAACTCATTTCGCGCTGCTCGACAAACGAGCCAGCCGCAACCAGAACAAAGCTCACTGGGAAAGGTAGCCCAATCCCTGCGATCGTAATCACTAAAAACAGCACCGGCAGACCATAAACAGTGAGAGCCGACAAGAGTTGATCGGTTACTGAAATCTTTCTTGAGCGGGTTGAATTCTCGGAACCACTAGCTCGAGCCTCTGAAATACCACGCTGCAGATCGTCAATGATCTCATCCACGTTACGCTGCTGTGCGCGGGCTATCGCTCGAATCGGTCGCCTGTCCGGTCTCACAGAAAGTCCCAGCGCATCGTAGAGATCATCTGGGGGTACATGGTGCGTCCGAGCGATGTATCCCACGCTCATCCAGGGCCGAATTCGTTCGTAGTCATGTCGTCGCCAGCGAGCCGCGGGTTGGAAAGTTTGAATTGCAAAAAACCCTGTGAATGCCAAAGCCAGTAACAAGCCCAGCGTCATGAGCCACTGTCTCCGGTCAAGGGTTTTCATTTGTTTGTGATTCTAACCGAAGTGAACAGAGGATCTAGTTGGTTGCGAATTATGGTTCGGAAGAAAAATGTTTACGAGCGAGCCCCTTGCGAGACTCGCTCGTACGTGGTCCACCTTGTTTTTAGTAGCGGCGATGCCTTCGGTGGCGTTTTCTAATCTTGTAAGTGTAGAGCGCGCCGCTGCCCGCTCCGACCAAGGAGCCTATCGCAGCGCCCTTTCCGCCTCCAGCGATACCGCCAATGGCCGCACCACCCGCCGTCGACCCAGCCACGGTCAATTTGTCACGATGCTTCTTCCAGAAGCTGCGATGACGGCGGCGATACCTGGTTTGTGCGGAGACCTCAGGTGTTAACGAAAATGAGCCAATCGGCTCAATGGCAAACGATAACGTGAACAGCACCAGAATTATTGCAAAGACTCTCTTCAATCGCTGAGATGCCATCGTTGTATTCATTCCTCCTCCTCCTTGTTTCGAACTACACCTGACTTAGGAGCAAATGCTGTTCCCGTGTTTCCTCGTGGTTTTTTACAGATAAATCGTGTTTCGGCGTATCCAATGGAACCACCGACGTATGGTAGTGCGTCAGACTGCGTGTTCTGGGAGATACGGGGTCCTGAGCTGCATGCATGAAAGCCTAACTGTCGGAGGATTGCTACATAAGGAGCAATAACAGTCCGATTAAATGTTATTCGCTTCTCATATCTCTCACACATTCCCCTTTTTCAGCTGGCACTCTCATTGCACTTGGACAAGTTAGTTCACAGAAGTTCTGCGGCTGCATGCGGCAGATGTTCTGTTCACCTTTCAATCGAACGCAAACCTAAATCGCGAGGAACTCGGTAATGACGAAACTACCCCTTAATTGTGTAATGTCCACGCTGTTACTCTTGGTCACTGTGTCTGCTGGGCCAATCGTGGCCCAAGACAGAAACCAACAACCACCGACCATTGAAAGAATCAAGATCGACGTGAACCGGCTGGGCACTGGTGAGAAAGCCAAAGCGAAGATCACTCTGAAAAACGGGACCAAGGTTAAAGGTTATGTGGCTGAGGCTGGTGATCAGAGTTTCGTAGTCCGAGATCGAAAGACTGATGCTCCGACGACGATCTCATACGCGGACGTGTTGAAGGTCGAAAGAAGCAAAGGGCATTCAACAGCGCGGAACATTGCTATCGGTGTTGGCATAGGAGTAGGTGCGCTTCTCGCGATCATAGCTATCACCATAGCCCATCTGGATTAAGAAGAGCGAAGACTAAAAAAGCGAACGCCACGACTTTCCGTCGCAGCATTCGCCCGGGGGATGAAATTGCTTGTAGTCTAGGAGTTCCTTCTCCTTAAAGGGTTGCGGCAAGTATGCCAATGTGTGGAAACGAACATCTAATTCGTTTGCTTGTTCGTTGCATTACAATGTCAGGACATTCGCGCTTCACTTACACTTACTGTAACCGCAGTCTCTACAAAAGTCACACCCGCTCGCATGCTCGAGTTGACCGTGACACTCGGGGCAGATGCCGATCATTGAAGACATGATCGCGCCCGTCACTGGGGTTTGAGATGTGTGCGCCTGAGCCTGCTGCTTACCGACTGCACGCGCAGAGTCGGGAAGTTGCTGAATGCGTCTGTTAGTAATCATGATGCACTCGGCAACCGCCTGTTCAGGTGAAGTCAGAAGACGCTCGTTGAACCAGACAGCGTGCGTACCGGTCACCTTGTTCAGGCTGTAGGCTACCTCAGCGGCATCAAATCCTCCACGCAACATCTTCGACGCGAGTAATCCCACGCCTCCACTGATTGGACCAGTCGCAAACACTTCCTGGATCATCTTCTCGTCGTGATTCACAGTCACGTAAAGGTTCTGACCATCGAAGGGTATTTGCCAGGTTGCGCCTTTCAGTTCACGAGGACGTTCGATCCGAATGGCTGTTACAGCGGGAATGGTGATGCGTTCCTGAGGCCGCGGCTCGGCAGGCGTACCGGAGCTTTCAGCGTCGGCCTGTTCTCTGACAAGTGCTCCTGCTTCCGCTCTGGCAAGCTCTTCAGCTTCGATATCTGACTCAGGTCGCTCGTCCAATGGCTCAACCTGCGCTTCTGGATTGCACGCTACTTCACCTTTCTCTTCGACTTTTATCGAATTCAGTACCTGATTGTCACGCGAGCCATCGCGATAGTAGCTGACAGCTTTGCAGCCAAGCTGACGTGCCAATCGATAGAGGCTGTCTACTGACTCGACCGTGTCATTGACGGCTCCATTGCAGGTCTTCGAAACGCTGTTATCAACATTTCGTTGAGCGGCGGCGAGCACGTGCACATGCTGCTCGGCACTGATGTTCATCGCCGAAATGAAGTACGGCGGCAACTTGGTTTCATTCTCAACCACGAGTGCAGCTGCGTTATCGATTGAATCCTGCTCAGTCTGGTCAACTGTCGATCCCAATGCTTCTGCAGCAAGGCTGTGGACGTACGTGCGCGTTCCGAGTGTGTCCTTTCTGACATACGCCCAGGAGAAGTTCGGCTCAATACCGGACGACGTTTCGGCCACGAGCGAGATCGTTCCGGTCGGTGCGATCGTTGTAACTTCGTAGTTCCGCGGTGTCAGTGGGACGTCCCTGGAGATTCCGATCTGATTGTAGAGGAAGTCGGTATAGGCCTCGAGGTTTGGTTCAAATTCCGGGAAGACTCCCTTCTCAGCGCCGAGTTGATTACTTGCGTTCCAAGCCTCGCGACGAATGAAGCCCATGACTTCGTCCATCAAATCGATCGAAGCTGGTGACCCGTATGTGATCTTCAGATTCAAGCAAAGATCGGCAAACCCCATTATGCCCAAACCAACCGGACGGGTTCGGTGAACCACATCGTTGATCTCGGGCAAGGGCCAGGCGCACGTATCGATTACGTTATCTAGAAACCGCGTGCAAAGATGCGTGACTTCACGAAGTCGATTCCAATCGAGTCTGTGTTCGGGATCGTAGAACTTATTCAAGTCGATTGAACCTAAATTGCAGGAGTTCGAAAAGTGGAGAAACTGTTCGCCGCACGGATTGCAGGAATAAATTAGGCCCATCGACTTCATCATGTGATTGTGACGATTAACCTCATCGATGAAAGCTATTCCCGGTTCAGCATATTTGTGAGCGCTGGCAACAATTCGATTCCAGATGTCAGGAGCGAAAACCATACCAGGACGCGAAGGTTCCTCGATCGTACACTCCGACAAGTCAGCACTTAAGAACGCCTGCCGATCCGAGAACGTAACAGTTGAACCATCACTGCGACGGTAAACAACGTATTCATCATCTCGAACTGGATCGAAGATTGGCTCCGTCCAAGGCTCACCGTTGAAATCGAGCTGAAACCATTCGTTGTTGTCGACTGCCTTAAGAAACTTGTCGGTGACATTAACTGAGATATTGAAGTTCGTTAATGAATGCTGGTCGTTCTTAGCATGGATAAATCGGAGCACGTCGGGATGTGTTACTCGCATCATCCCCATGTTCGCACCACGACGAACGCCACCCTGCTTCACAACGTCTGTGACCTGGTTGACGATGTTCATGAACGAAACCGGACCAGATGCAACGCCGCGAGTCGAACTAACCATCGCTCCGGCTGGACGCAAGAACTCGTAAGTCATTCCGGTCCCACCACCAGTCTGATGGATGGTAGCCGCAGCTTTGGCATGGTCCATAATGCCCGCAATCGAGTCGGGGACTTCAAGCACGAAACATGCAGCCAACTGACCATTAGTCTTGCCGGCATTTACAAGACATGGAGTGTTGGGAATGAACTCGCGCGCCAGCATAACGTCGCTCATCGCAGCGAAAAACTGATCGCGTTTCACCGGATCTTTTTCTGCGGCAGAGACGTGACCGACGACGCGTCGCACGATGTCCGACCACTCTTCGATCGGACGACCTTTGGCGTCCTTTAGAGAGTAACGTTTACTAATGACGCGCTTAGCATTCAGCCCCAAAGGTTGCAGTCTGCGACCAGTTTCCGGCTGTGTAGACCCGGCTTTCTGTGTCCCTTTTTTGCTGAAAGTTGCGCTCATTTTTTCTCTACCTTTCTCGCGGGGGATACGCGCGAGCAATGGGCTTTCAAAGACTATTCGGCGGCAATATCGCGGATAGTTGCCGATATTATGATGTTTGACGGGTTATACGGTTGGCTAATTTCTAAGCGAAAAGAAACCCATTTGGAGAGCCTTTAGAGGGCCTGCCGCGCCTCCAAATCACCTCGTCTCGTTCAAGCGCAGCGGAATATACATCTTTGTAACATCAGTGTCAATATGTAGTGGTCATCTTTTTTTTCAATGCTATAGAGTGTGTTTCTTGAGTCTTCACATTAGGTACTAAAGTGCTGAAAGACGGACGCTTGAGAGAACTCAGCACTTGTCTCCCAGCGCACGTTGGCGCGTTCCCATGCCTTGCATCCTGGCGTGAAATTTAGGTGCGGTTTTGGTTGACGCTGCGACTACTTAGAGGAACTACTATTTGACAGGAGAAGTTCGTAGTTTCCGATGTCGCGGTTATGACTATCGAGCGCAGCAAACGTATCGGAAGTCTCTTCAAGCATCTGACGCGTCATCGCTATTGAGTCACTGAGCTGCTCGAAATCGAGTGCCGAGACTCGCTCCGGCGTGGGCAGTGTCACAACCTGATCGTTAACCAAACCAAAGAAGTTCTCGATCGATTGCAGCTGGCCTTCAACAAGCTTTACTGAGCGCTCGATGTCATTGAACGCAGCAACTCGCCGTTTAAGTATTTCCACGTTCGCTTGCTGGATACGTCTCTCACGATCATCCTTCGCCGCCTCGACAGCGCGCTCAGCTTGCTGCAGCTGATTTTGCACAGCCTGGCGATTAATGGATCGGAGGTGGTGCTTGCGTCGCCGGTAGACATCAAGTAGATCGACAAAGTCTTCCCATCTTTGATCCAGGCTCTGAATGTTGTGAGGTATCTCTTTTGTGCCTGTAAACTTTTTGTAGTTCGAGTAGATCTGATTCTTCATCCAGCGCAGATACTCAACTGCTTCGCGCTCGCGAGGATCAAAAGCCTTAATTAGATTCTCGCGCTGCTGTTCACGCACCTTCAACAGACGCTGTTTCTCGCGTCTATCTACAAGCCGACGATACAGTGAACTGGCGGGCACTGTGGCTAGGTATAGAGTCTCAGCGGCAAGTGCGGCAACGAGCGGCGTTACATCCTGAACATAAGCGGCAGCAACGGCAAACCCTGCCATTCCCCAAAAATTGATGGGTTCCTTAAAAGCCTCTTTCAGGTACTTGAGATCGATCTTCGGAAACTCCGGCATAACCTTGATACACACTCGCTAGGACAAGGAACATTTGAACCCATCTGAAAACTGGGAACAGTCTCAGCCAGTACCACCGCCATTGTTGAGAGCAGCTGTGCTTGGCTCAGTAGCGGTGGTCCCGCCTTCAGCCGGCAATGCTTGCCGACCTGACGCAGAAGAACCCTCCGACAATAGTCCCATCTCGCGTTTGTAAGAGAGCAGCTTATCTTGCAACTGCATGTCCATCGCTTCGCGTTCGATATCCTGCATTTGATTATCGACTGACGCTGAACCGAGCTGCAATTTTGCTTCGGCGGCAGCGGCGCGACGATCGATCTTGTCGCGCATTTCATTGAACGTCGAAGCGTCGTCTCCAATCTGAAACGACTCCATTGTTTGCGCGAGTTGTTCTTGCAGCTTAGCCTGTTTCGACTGGTTGATCAGCTGCATCGCCTCAGCCGTCCGGCGTTGCATTTGCAAGACGTAATTATCTCGCGCCTTCAGCGCTTGCTTCGATGCGAGGTTAGCGTGCTCCAGTTGCTGTGACGTCTTCTGCAGATCCATCTGGGCTTGTTGCAGCTGACCGATGTAGGCCGTTGCAATGTCGTCGCGCCCCATCTTCACAGACGCGCGGATCTTCGAATCCAGCTCCACGACCTGCGTTTCCAGACGGTCTTTGTTCTTCGCCAGCAACTTCTCAGTCGCCATTACCTGCGCCACAGAGTTGTTCAATTCGGGAACGCGGTCGCGCATGTCCCGGATCGTTTGCTGAAGAATGAGTTCGGGATCTTCAGTTCTCTCTATAATCCCGCCGAAGAGTGCACGCATTGAGCGCTTAACTCTACTCCAGAGTCCCATTTTTTAGCTCATCCTCCAACAATCAGATTTAAGAGCTACTCTGCCGCCATTGCAGCACTGACTACCGTATCCAATGTAGTCATATCTGCCTTTGAGAATGTACGATGCACCGCTTTCGGCAGTTCAACTTACTGAGCAAAAACTCGTTCGAAGTATAACAGGACTCTGGCACAGTCTCCACAAAGGTGAGGGCGGGAGTTCATACGACGGTGCTGGGAGGACCTTGTGGGGATAACACGTACCGAGTCAAATGAATCGACCTATGTCGCGACGATACTGCATGCCCTCCCAGGCGATCTTGCTAATTGCGGCATAACAACGATCGAGCGCGTCGTCGAGATTCACGCCCGATGCAGTAACTCCCAAAACCCGGCCTCCTGAGGCAACAAACTCGCCTCCCTTGGATTTTGACGTGCCTGCATGAAAGATTTGAACGCTTTCAATAGCTGCTGTATCGGATAGCCCTTCGATAATTGCTCCCGTCTCGTACTTTCCTGGGTAGCCCCTGTTTGCCAACACCACACACGCTGAAGATCCTCTTTCCCATTCGACTCGAACGGTTCCGAGTGAGCCGGTTATGGTGGCTTCGAACAGTGTTAGAAGGTTACTGGAAAGCCGCACAAGAATGGCCTGTGTTTCTGGATCGCCAAAGCGAACGTTGTACTCCAATACCTTAGGTCCATCCTTCGTGAGCATCAATCCAAAGAACAAAATGCCCCTGAATGGAAATCCGTCCCGGCGGGCGCCCTCCAGCGTCGGCTCAATGATTTGACGCTTAATCTGCTCGAGCGTTCCGGTGTCGACGACGGAGTCATCCGTAATACTACCCATTCCGCCCGTATTTGGGCCCGTCTCGTTTTCGCCGATTCGCTTGTGATCTCTCGCAGAAGGCATCAGAACGTAGTTCGTGCCGTCAGAGAAAACCAGGATTGAAGCCTCTTTGCCGCGCAACACCTCCTCTATGACGAAGGGTTGATGCTTATCGACTCCTCCAAAACCGGATGAATCATGTAAAGCATTTTCAGCCTCATCGATGGACTCGGCGACGAGTACTCCTTTGCCCGCCGCCAGTCCATCTGCCTTAATTACAACTGGAGAGTCGTTTGTTCCAAACTGCCCAGACTTCAAGATCTCGCTCGCGCTGAAAACTGAGTCTGCGATGCTGTAGGCAGCCGTAGGAATACCGTGACGGGCCATAAACGACTTGGCAAACGACTTACTGGCCTCGAGTCTTGAAGCCAACCGGCTCGGACCGAAAATTCTCAGGTCATTCGCTTCGAATACATCAACCAATCCTTCGGCCAACGGGGCCTCAGGACCAACGATCGTGAGGTCGATTCGTTCGGAAGTGGCGAATTGGACCAGGGCATCCTGTTCCATTACTCCGATTGGAACTATATACGCCGACTCGGCGATACCGGCATTTCCCGGCGCACAATAGAGCTGAGCTTCAGGGTTCGATCGGTGCAGCGCCCAGACGATCGCGTGCTCGCGACCACCTGCGCCGATAACGAGGATTTTCATTTTAATTTAACGTCAAAATCAGACGGTGACTCCTTTGATTGGACCGGAAACAGGGTTTGGGAAAGACGCGGATGCTGACATGCGCTTCCAGAAAGTGTCAAGTTTCCGGAAAAACACTGCGTTTTTATCTTGACACAATTTCGCCATAGTTATACTTTTCGTGCAAACTTTCGGCCGGGAAGCCCCATTTCCATTTCCCACGTGGCCTCGGCCGGGACCGCCGCCTTGCCGGCGATAGCCCGAAGATGTTCTTCGTAGCCCGCCACGCGGACTGACGCTGTATGTGAACGACCCAGGGAGACGGTGATCATGTCACACATAGAAGCAGCCACCGAAGTTTTGACAAGCCCCGAGATTGAACACCAGGACCGAACAATAAAATGCGTAGATTGTGGTGAGGACTTTATCTGGACAGCCGGAGAGCAAGTCTTCTTCCACGACAAGGGTCTGCGCAACGAGCCCAAACGTTGCAAGCCTTGTAAACAGGCAAAAAACGAACGCCTGGCAGCTATAGCAGCGGCCCAGTCATCGGGCGTCCGTCAGCGTATCGAGGTTTCTGTCCAATGCGCCCAGTGCGGACAACAGACCACAGTTCCGTTCTACCCATCACAAGGAAGGCCGGTCTATTGCCGTTCCTGTTTTCTCGCCGGACGCACGCTGGAAGCAGATTCCGCCTCAGCATAAAGGTCCATATTTGGGCTCCACCCGTGACCGACGTATGGCGGCGCGGCTCGGTGTGTCACTTATCATTTCTCAAGGTGATAAGGGACGCTGGTCACGATTATTCCTTTCCTGAATAGCAACGCCCCCTTCAGCATAAGCGAGCTCTGGTTATGCAAGAGTTGATGCCACCATCGCGCAGTAACGAATTCAGGTAGAACTACCGTCAACATATCGTTGTCTTGCTGTCGCCTAACGCGCTCGATGTAGCGCGTGAGCGGTCGTACAAGAGATCTATAAGGAGAGGCCAGTACGACGAGCTCGACTCCACCTCCCCATTGCGACCACTTCTCGCGCAGTTTCTTTGTCGCTTCTTCATCAAGGTCAACATAGATCGCAGTTACGTGCTCAGGGGCAATTGACTTTGCATACTCAAGAGCACGAATGACTCCGCGATGTATTCCTGAGATGGGCACAATGACCTCGTGTCTGATCGGTCGTAGCTTCTCGACGCCTTCCGTAGTCAACTGACGAGCAACCTGGGTGTAGTGATTGTGAACCGCGCGAAAGAGCGCCACTAGAAGTGGAATCAACACGATGACTATCCAGGCGCCATGAATGAATTTCGTAATGATGAGCACCACCAGCACAATCGATGTTGCTACAGTGCCCAGTCCGTTAACGATAATTGATCGCCTCCAATGAGAAGCTTCTCGTCGAACGGCTGCAAGGTCGACTGGATTTCGACCCGCCATGGCTTCAGGTGTCACACTAACATCGATATCAGCGAGTTTGTCTCCTTCGTCAGTAACCTGAACCGAACGTTCGTGATTGTTATTCTCCAACTCCACTTGACGCGACCTTACTTCCCGACCTTGCCTCAACCAGTGTCGCACCATTCCTGATTGTGACAACGTGAACGAAAGGAACACTCCTACTGCGTAAAGAGGAATGAGACGGCTCGTATCTCCGTTGAAGACCGCAACCAGTATTCCTGCAAATACTGCAAGAATGATGACGCCATTTGAAAAGACCAAACGATCGCCGCGACTCGCGAACTGTCTCGGCAGAAAGCGATCACGAGCGAGCAGACTGGCCAGTCTTGGAAAGTCGGCAAACGATGTATTCGCCGCGAGTACGAGAATGAGTGCTGTGGTTGCCTGAACAAGGTAATAAAACCACCCCAGTGGTCCTGTAAAGATGAGGCGACCAAACTGCGAGATCACAGTCTCATTCTCATGAGGATGCACGTGATAAAGGTACGCCAGCGCGCTGGTACCAATGAACATCACCGCAAGCAACACCGCCATTACGGTTAACGTCGTTGCGGCATTTCTCGCTTCCGGCGGCTTAAAGGCGGGAATCCCATTTGAGATCGCTTCAGTTCCAGTCAGCGCGACGCAACCATTCGAGAAAGCTCCCAGCAGCAATAACCAGCTGAGCGCCTGCGGATGGTAGCCTTCTGCTAGTTTTATTTGTTCTGCGTCAACTGGAGCTACGGTCCCCGGATGCGTGACGTAGTAAATCAGGCCGTAAGCAATCATAAAAAGAAAGCAGCCTAGAAATGCATAGGTAGGACCAGCGAACAGCGCTCCAGATTCACGCACCCCACGCAGATTTGCAATCGTGATGAAGGCAATGAGCACAAGACAAAGGATCACCTTATGGTCGTTGACCCAAGAAAGGCTTGTCCTTTGAGCGGCGGACGTTATCGCTGCAACTCCGGCCGAAATCGAGACGGAAACCGTAAGAATGTAGTCAACCAGAAGCGCCGCCGCTGCTATAAGTCCGGGATAAACTCCGAGATTCTCTTTCGCGACGATGTATGCGCCACCGCCTGACGGGTACGCATGAATGGTCTGCCGGTAACTCGTTGCGACAATCGCAAGTACGATCGCGATCACGAAGGAAATCGGCAGTACGTAGTAATAGGAATTCGTCTGACCAAACACGGCAGCGACGGCAAGGACGAGCAGTATTTCCTCTGAAGCGTAAGCTGTGGATGAAAGCGCATCGGAGGAGAAGACGGCGAGCGCCGTTTTCTTGGTAAGACGCTCATGAATGGCTTGTTCGGTTTTCTTAGGACTACCTACAAGCAACCGTTTGAGAGCTGTCACCATTTTTGGAATCTGTAAACGTTTCCTGCCACTGACTCAGCTTGAATTTCTCATCCACCCACGTGAACTATCGGACGCCTTTCAGGTTCTTTCTCGGCCTGTCGAAGGACTTCGTGAGTCACCGGGGCAGTATCCCCTTCTCCGAACGCGATGTACTTCAACAGGTACGTCAACGGATTGCCCTCACTCCAACCAAAATAAACATGAGGTAGCTTGCCGGTCTCGTCGCGCAGGTAAAGCAAGAACGCGGCAATCGCATTCGGCACTGCCGGAGATTCCGTCCGCAAGACTTTAAATCCGTCTACTCGCTCACCGCGAATCTGAAGCACGCCTGAGAATTCTGAAGCGTCGCCGGGAGTCACTTCGAAAAACACGATCGGTTCACCTTGCGGGATGTGATTGTCGGTTCGCTTCTCTCTTTCCTTGACTTGATATTCAGCGACGTCGCCACGATCACGACGATTCGTAACAATGCGTATCGTTCCGCGAGCTGCATCTCGGACGAAATCACGCGCAGTGTCGTCGAGCTCAACTCGTTCAACACGCAATTCCGTTGTTCGCCAAACTCGCGAAATCAGAGACATCGCAACGATGGTGAGGATGAAGAAAGAAGCAATCTTGATTCCCTCGGGTCGCTCAAAAATATTGACGATCGTGGTGTATGCAAAGATGAGAGAGATAACGAGGAATACATGCCAATTTTTGCCTTTGCGATACATGGCGAGCGTCACTGCGATTGATGCCGATGTAATAAGGACCAGCACTCCGGTCGCGTAAGCGCCACCCTGAGCAACAACGTCCGCTCGAAAAATTATCGTGACGGCAAAGGCAATGATGGTGAATACGAGGACCATCGGGCGACTCGCGCGCGCCCATTCCGGCGCCATTCCGTACCTCGGTAAGTATCGCGGCACGATATTAAGCAAACCCGCCATGGCTGACGCGCCTGCGAACCACAAAATGAGGATCGTACTCAGGTCATAGGCGCTGCCGAAGAAATCACCAAAAAACTCGTGGGCCAGATAAGCAAGGGCACGGCCATTTGCTTCTCCGCCTTCCAAAAACTTCTCAGCCGGAATCAGCATCGTCGTAACCAAACTGCTGGTGATTAGCATCACGCTCATAATTGAGGCTGCAGTTAACAACAACTTTTGTGTATTCCGGATCCGGCTTTGTAAAAGAATCTGTGTAGCTGGTTCGGGTGTGCGACCCGTGCGAGTGGAATGAATGCTCTCCCATTCGTCTGCGGTCAAATCCTTGTCGGGTTTGACCAACGGCATGACTGCAACGCCAGTTTCAAATCCTGAAAGGCCGAGGGCCAGCTTTGGAAAAAGAATCAGAGACACGCCAAAAATCAACCACACATTCCCGTGTACAGACGGGTGCTGGAGCGCAGCGCGCCACCACTCGTCGAAATGATGAGGCGTACTAAGAACTTTGTAGAGCCCGAACCCGATAACGATTGAGTTCAGTACCAGATAAACGAAGACGAGGAGTGCTGCAATGCCGATCGCTTCTTTGAATCCTTTGATAAAGATGACGCCCAGTACGGCCACCAATCCCAGCGTCAAACCAACTTGGTGTTTGAGTACTGCAGGCGTGAACGGATTCTCAATTATGTGAGCGGTCGCGTCGGCGGCGGACAATGTGATGGTGATGATGAAATCCGTAGCTACGAATCCGAGCAATACCAAAACAAATAGCTTGCCCTTCCACCGCGAGAGCAGGTGTTCGAGCATCGCAATCGAACCCTCGCCGTGTGGGCTTTCTTCAGCAACACGCTTGTAAACAGGAAGTGCACCAAACAGTGTGAGTAAGACGAGGAAAAGAGTTGCTACTGGAGAAAGCGATTGAGCTGCGAGGAACGCAATCCCTGGTTGGTATCCCAACGTCGAAAAGTAGTCGACGCCAGTCAAACACATCACTTGCCACCAGGAATGAAGCCGGTGGCCGTGAGTTTCCTGAGACGGTTCTTTTTCTTTGCCTCCTCTAAGCAGCCACTGCTTGAATCTTTGCCCGGCGGTTTGCCCAGTCGATGGATAGTGCCACGACCGGCGCGCTTGCGTAGGTGTCCGGGCAAAAACGTGCGCGTCTTTCAAAGTCATCTTTCGTTCATCAAACCGCAGCAGCAAAAAGGGGCACGGAGCAACTCAGCTCCGCGCCCCTGGAGATCGCGGCACTGCCCTTCCCTTTTTGGCCTGCGAGGTTAGCTGTCGGGCTTGAACTTGGAAGTGTTCTACGTATGTGCACCAATCGTTGCAACACACGATTCGCCCCACTTTTCGCGTTCGCGAAACGTTGGTTCCCCCGCGTCGCCCTAAAACGTAACGGGCAACTTAGGCAGACAGATTTGTCAAACGGCAACGAATCTTACTCTGGACACGCTTTGGTAGCAACCCTGATCTTTTGCGCGCAGCAGTGAAAATACACACGTAATAGTCCAACTGCTTGGGATTGAATCTCAGTTGACCGTAAGAGTCGTGGATCAGGTTATGAGTCGTGTTCGAACCAAAAAAGCGGGCGGGGGCCTCCCACAGCCCCCACCCTAAGGCCACGTGTCCTCACCCCACGCGACCACTTCGTTCACCGGGGAGGTGAACGCAGCCGAATTATGCAACACTCCGACTAAACTTTCAACCACCTGACCGAAAGCAAAACGCAATAGATGTTGCGCAAAAAATTAGGCCATTTGCTAAGTGAAAATCGTGAGTCGGAACAATTCCAGCAGCACTAGACGCTCAGTTGTTTGACGACGGAGCGGTGCCGAACGTTGATCTCAGTTTAGTGCCGGTTCCACTGGCTTCATCAGCAGATGACCCGGCAGATGGTGTGTTGACTCTGCCGAGATCTGCCATCGCAACAACGATCAACAGCGCTGTGACGCCGAGCGTGGCGAGTATGTAAAGCAGAGCGGTTTGTTCCCAGTAGATTAAAGCGATCACTGCGAGAGCAAGTGCGGCAATCCAGCTTAACGTCAGAACCCGACGTCGTCTTCTTCCCTGCGCCTGAATTCGTGAACTCATATTTGTCTGTTTAACTTCTCCTACTCGATCAAGAACTCTTAATAGATGACCCTTGTTGGCAGAGAGAGTCCTGAACTGAATGCAGTTTGCAATCCGCCCGTGAATGCTCCCAGCAGAGTTGATCCGATGCGCTCCTTCGAGAACATTCCTGCTTCAGGAACATCGATAACATCAAACGCCTGCAGCAAAACATCCGGTTTCTGATTCTTTTTAATGGCTGCATAATCGACGTTAATAATTTCCTGATCAGATGAGCCGGGTTTTTGACGGTAGATTCGAATGCTGTCAGTCTTTGCTTCCTTTCTCAAACCACCTACCATCGCCAGAGCTCTACTCAAAGTGAGCTGATCTCGCATGTAGACACCCTGTGGCGCATGAACGCTTCCAGTGATGTAGACAGGCTCTGCTTCCGTCACCAGCACGTAATCACCCGGACGAATGTAAGGATTAGCCTCAGCAACGCCGGCTTTGAGATCTGCGATTCTAACGATCTGCAACGGGACCTTCGTCACATCGGTCGGAGTAGGTTCCACTACCTCACCAGGTTCAGGACACATCAGTGGCTCGGTGTGCAGGATCTGAATCGTGCCTGCGGCACGCTCAGTGAAACCACCCGCGGTAGCGACAAGCTCGTTGAGTCGAACTCTTCTCTGCATCTGTACACGAACGGGCTGACGCACTGCACCGTTAATGGTCGAGGGCTGACGACTCTTTCGCTCTGTGATTCGAACGCTAATCTGTGGGTTCTTCAGATATTTCGAGTACGCAGCGGCAATGTCCTTCTGCACCTGCTTTTCTGTTCTACATTTCGCCGGAATGGGCGTCTCGAGGAATGGTAGCGAACTAATATTGCCGTCACTGTCCACTTCTACCATTGCGTTGAGATCGGGCTGCCCAAACACCCTAACGTCCAAGACGTCGCCTGGTCCGAGTAGATAGTTTCTTATTCCCTGACTATCAACACCGACTGTTTGCTGGCCGGTTTGAGTCTGTGACGGCTCTTGACCGATTGCTAAGGTGCCTACGGTCAGAGTTGCAAGCGCACAGAGCAAGAACATTTTTACTCTCATAACAAAGCCTCAACGAAAGAACAATAACAACAGGGGGCCAAGAGGGAATCTGTGAAACCGGTGGTCCTGCTGAGCTTCGATTATTGTTTCCGGATGAGAAGGTTACTCCCGGCGAGGATCACGTTGTTTATGCTTGCGATGCTTCCTCAAGATACCAGGAACCGCAAACCCTCTGAACAGCAAGTTGCAATGATCGCACAAAAGGTTATGGATGCCAAACACACGAAAAAGTAGCGGGGTTGGCTTATATCCCCGTCTTATTCGTGAACTGCCGCACTTCGGACACCGCTGCGAAATCACGCTTCCACGCGTCCTCCTCCATTACGTCTGGGCTCTTCGTTACGATCGTTGGAGGATTCAACCATCGTTCTGAGTGCGTCGATCTCCCTCTGGATCTTTTCAGCACCCGCAGCTCGAACTTCTTCCTTCATAGTCTCGCGATTCAAGTAGAACAACGCATCCATGTAGCGATTGATTGCTCGTTTGTAATGTCCCTTGAATGCAGCTCGTTCAGCGAGCTCAACCCAATGGGCCACCTTGACGGAGGCGATGTATTCTCTGATCGCGAGCCTCGATTCGTTCAACTCGGGTTCTTCCGGATAAGCCTTGAGCGCCGACTCGAGACATTCAAGCGCACGGTTGGCGGTTTCGATCTTATCAGTCACCCGAGCCTTTTGCTGCGCTTCGCGCGTCAACAAACGAGTTGTATCTCTGGCCCACGTAAGCATATGGTGCTTTTGAATTGCACGCACGCGCTCCTGGCCCGACCGCAGCGCGATTGTTTTCTCACTCGCGAGATTCGTTCGCAAAGCCTCGTCGGTGGTGGTTAAGTATTCCTGGCAAAGATGGAACACTTCTAAATGCGATTCAGGAGTAGCACCCGGCGCATCCGCCTCGAGAGACTGTTTCTGTATCGCTCGTAATGCCGCCGACAGCAGCGAGCTCGAATAGCTCTTCTTCTGTGGTTGTCCCGAGCGATGACTTTCGAACCGGGTATTAATACCGTTCTCCAGCAGGTAACGCGTCCACGCACGTCGCATTACGACTTCGCGGGCCGAAAGCGCGACCAACAACACGACGCTGGCTGCCAGTCCTGCCGGTAGCCACGGTGCTTCATCACCGCCACTAACGAGCATCCACCACAAGGCTAGAAAAAGACCGATGCTTGCAATGATTGCTGCTATCAGATAAAGGGCGCTCGAAGGCATGCGGCCCTTCTGATGTTTTCGACTACCACCATCAGTCGTCCTACGCGAGTGCGAGCGCGAACTTCTCGGGAAAACGTGGTCGGCTGAGTTATTTGCCAATCGGATTGCCTTTCGAAGTTACAGGGCAGTCGGGGCGAACAACGTCAACTTTTGATGCACCGTTCTGACTGCTGCTGCTGCAGCGTTCGGATAATAGTCAACTTTTTCTGTTTCGCGTGTCAATATATGATGCACGCAAGTCACAGCATAACATCCGCTGAGAAGGAACAAACAACATGGACAGAGAATTCGCTGGGAAGGTCGTCCTGGTAACAGGTTCTACCTCCGGGATCGGGCATGCATGTGCTCTAAAGTTCGCAGCTGCGGGAGCACACGTCGCAGCCATCGGCCGAAACAGAGAGATGCTGAAAACGGTTTCCGACGAAATCGAAAATGCCGGAGGAAAACCGCTTGGCGTGGCAGCCGACCTCTGCGACGAAGAACAGGTCACCTCAGCAGTCAAGCAGACACTCGACGCGTTCGGCGGAGTTGATGTCCTCGTTAATGCCGCGGGCCACATCTCGTCCGGCACGATCGAAGACACATCAAACGCTGCGTGGGATGCAATGATGGACATCAATGTACGGGCCATTTTCATGCTCACACAAAAGGTATTGCCGAGTTTGATTCCTCGTCGAGGAAACATTGTGAACATTTCAAGTGTTACAGGATTGCGAGCGTTTCCGGGGGTACTTGCGTACTGCGTGTCAAAGGCAGCATTGGACCAGTTAACTCGATGCGCTGCACTCGAACTGGCGGCCAAAGGCGTAAGAGTGAACGCAGTCAACCCTGGCGTCGTCATCACCGAAATACACAAACGTGGGGGGATGGATACAACAACATACGCTGCATTCCTCGAACGATCAAAGCAGACACATCCGCTCGGAAGAGTCGGACAAGCGTCAGAAGTGGCTGAGCTCGTCTACTTCCTGGCTTCAGAAAAAGCAGGATGGATTACAGGAGCCACGTACTCTATCGACGGCGGTCGCGGACAAACGTGCGCTCGATAAGCTTGAATGAAAGATCCGGTTCTAAAAGCCTAGGAATGAACGCACCAATCTCTGTATACTGCCGTCCAGACTGACAAACAGCCCGTCTCTGTTGCGAAGCTAAAAACGCGAGATCCCACACATGATGCCTAATGATTCGCGATTGCCGGGAATGGCCAGCCCACCTATGGCTCCGATGGTTGCCATCAGACCTTCCGGCCACAACACCGCAATTAAAGTCGTCGCTGGCATAGTCGCAATTTTGATCGCGCTACTTCTTGGACTGATCGTGTTGGCGCTGATCGGGTTTGAGACTGGTCCGGTTGGGCTATTAATTGGATTCGTGTCCGCAACGATCCCGGTGCCTCTCTACATCATGCTGGTCCTATGGATCGATCGCTACGAATCCGAACCGTTATCGATGCTCGCTACGGCATTTTTCTGGGGAGCCTTGGTAGCCGTGTTCTTTGCCTTCGTGGTCAACACGATCGCGGGATTGCTCACTGCGGTCCTCACGAATGATGTCCGTGCCGCCGAGGCCGTTTCCGCAGGTATCTCAGCGCCAATCGTCGAAGAGAGCGCGAAGGCTGCCATCCTTCTGATCTTCTTTTTCTTCAGAAAGGACGAGTTCGATGGAGTGCTCGATGGGATCGTGTACGCCGCAATGGTCGGACTCGGATTTGCGATGACTGAGAACATTCAGTACTACGGCAAAGCGTTGCTGCAAGGTGGTGGAGGTGGACTAACTCTCGTGTTCATCCTTCGTGGAATGTTCGCCCCATTCTCGCACCCTCTTTTTACAAGCATGACGGGAATGGGACTAGGTCTAGCGCGTCAATCGCGGAACATGTTCGTCAAAGTTGTTTCACCAATCCTTGGCTTGGGATTGGCGATTTTCATGCATAGCTTGTGGAATGGCTCAGCCATCCTCTTTGGGTTCCTAGGCTTCTTATTGATGTACGTTCTGGTTATGGTTCCGATGTTTGTCATCCTCCTCGTGGTAATCTTCCTGTCTCTTCGCCGCGAGGGCAGGCTGGTGCGAGAGTTCTTACTTGCTGATTACCAGCGTGGGCTTCTCACCGCAGAGGAATATAACCGGTTGTGCTCGGTGCGCGGCCGGATGGGAGCATCATTTAATGCGTTGTCGCGGGGAGGCTTTGGAACCTGGCGCGCCTGCATGCAGTTCAATCAGATGGCGAGCGAGCTGGCTTTTCATCGTAGCCGCGTGGCAAGAGGCATCGGAGCTGAAAACCCCGACGTTCACGAGCGCGAAGCTGCCTACCTAAGGACGATTGAGGACCTGGCAAGACAACTCCGCACAATCTGAAAGCCTGAAAAGCAACATTGTCTTAACGCGTTCCCTTGCTATTGGCTTATACTATTAAGGTTTTCACCCGAGCCCCCTTTGACTTGAACAGCTTGTGAGAATTCAACTTCTACCCAGCACATTTGATGGTCAAGGTCGAGCAACACTGGACCAGCGATTGACTTGCTTTTTAATCGATGACTGTGTTGCTGTGGATGCAGGCAGTATCGGGATCGCATTGACTGCAGACCAGCGGGAGAAAGTTCGCGACATCATCGTTACCCACCCTCACATGGACCACATCGCCAGCTTGCCGATCTTCATCGACGATCTTTATGCAACGCTGAAACAGCCGATGCGGGTACACGCAACTCCGGAAGTAATCGAGCTACTCGAGCGCGATGTTTTTAACTGGAATGTATACCCAAGGTTTTCGGGTCTAAAAAATGACTATGGTCCAGTGCTCGAGTACGTGCCGATTCCCACCGGCAGCGAATTCAAAGTTGCTCACCTGACGGTGACCGCGATTCCCGTCAACCATATCGTGCCTACAGTTGGATTGATTGTGTCCGATCAAAAGAGCACCGTAGCTTTCAGTTCAGACACCGCAGAGACCGAGGACTTCTGGTCTTTCGTGAACCGCACGACCGGATTAAAAGCTTTGCTGATTGAGGCGTCGTTTCCAAATGACATGGCGAAGTTGGCTGAGGTGTCACGTCACTTCACACCCGCGTCGCTCGGGGTTGAACTGCAGAAGCTCACTCACAATGGGTTGGACATACTAGCCGTACACATCAAGCCTGCTTATCGGGAAAGGATTATCGAGGAATTGAAGGCTCTGAAGATTTCGAAGCTGCGGGTTATGGAACCTGGGAAGACCTATAGCTGGTGATTCGGAGCGGCCTCATTGAACTCGCTCAAATTCTTTTTCCGCGTGCTCTCCTGCCGGACCATTCAACAAAACACGACCACTCGGTAATAGCTCTTTAACCTGAAACGTCCGTTCATTCCGATCTCGTCCTGGCATAAGCTCAGCGCGAAATGTGACTTGCATTCCGGGTCGGGCCCAAACATCATCCTTCGTCCGCAATTTATTTTTCTTCACCGGCTTGTCCTTTCGCTTACCTAAGTAGGCTCCCACAGCGCCAAGAGCTCCGGCGGCCAATGCAAGCCCGCCGAGCAGCCGTTTTGTTCGTTTCTTCATTACTTAACTTCGCAAAGCGGATCCAAGCGTGCCGTTATTGTTGGCAGCCCGCTCAGCGACCTTTCAGCGTTCACCCCGGTGAAGGCTGACCACTCAGCGGGAACACCATTCTCGGGGAAAATCGCTTCGACGGGGCATTCGGGTACGCACGCATCGCAATCTATACAGGTCTCCGGATTGATGACGAGCATATCGTCATCGAGGTGAAAAGCTTCAACGGGACAAACCAGGGCACAGTCAGTGTAACGACAGTTCACGCATGGTTCCGCTACGACATAAGTCATGAATTTTTCGTCTCCCGGCCGGTGATGATTTGTTGCCGCAGGGTCAAGCACATCGACCTGGCAACATCGTTATGAGCTTCGAAAATATATAACCATGAAAAGCGTCGATTTTAAAAGACGACTAAGGTGGCTGAAACGGGATCCGAATTACGATCCTTCTGCTGACAGCCAATGCTTGGTGGGCCTGCCGGTGTCGAACTGGTAGAACTGTAGATCAGTCGACGTAAGCAACTTCGTGATGTAAAGAATCTGCCCAGTGTGCATCGAGAAGTGTTCGGTTACATGGAATATCGCTTCGAGGGCAGTGACTTCAAGTGATTGGATCCTTTGATCGTCGAGTAACCGCGAATGATCGAATTCTGCTAGTACTGAATCCACTTCCGACAGTGTTTCCCGCAGTAGCTGCAGCAATGCCTCGCGAGTGATCTGCTCGCGCTGCGCGAACTCTTTGTCTCGCTCACGATGATCGGGTCGGCCTGCCAACCCGCTGATTATCCACTGCCGCACGTTGCCGGAGAGGTGCAGAATGAGATTACCGATACTGTTCGATTCTTCGTTTGCGCGCCACCATAGTTGTTCGTCGGTTAGTCGTTCGAGACAGCGCTCGATCTTTGGCAGGTATTCGCTGAGCAGGAGTGCACGAGCGTGCTCGACAAAGGCAGCCGAAACAGGATTTGGCGATGATTGAGCGGGCTTGATCAGATTATTCCATTTCCTCGAATGGAGCTTCTCCAGGACGTCTCTTGTGTTTTGCTTTGCGACCTGCCGGCCGCGCTTTCTCAGCCGGTTTGGCATTCGCGATGGGATGGCCTGGTGGTGCACCGGGTTTTCTGATGCTTTCGAAAACGGGCCTCACCTGCTGCTTCTTCTGAGTATTCGTTCTCCTTGATGACATGGAAACGCACCGTCCAGGAAATCGTAATTTTGTTTCGTGGATGCTAGCGCTGCACCCGCTGAGTGTCAATTATCTTGATCCGACAGCTTCCCAAGCACGTGATTACCCTTCCCCACAAGCACACAAAAAGCACACTCGAAGGCACTCCGGCGTACGCCGCCGGGTGCTTTCGAAGCGCTTTTAAATATTGATTTGAAGTTTGGGTGGTGTGGGAGCGACCGGGATCTATGCCCTTGACGGTGGTGGCGTTTCGGACAGGAGCTTTAAAGCGGTCGCAGTTTCGGTGCGACGCTTTTGCTGAAACTCTGTAACCCAATTGGTCACAGTTTGAACCATATCACGCGCAGTATCACGAGCCGAGTTTTTGCGGCTAACGGTCTTTTGATCCTGGGTCTTTTCGCCCTTTTTAATGACCCGAACGACTTTTTTAACTGACATTTCCATACCCTTGGTGAATGTGTCTGTATTCACACTATCGAACGAATTTAAGAACTTCGGGTTCCCGAATTCTTTGTACATTAGGAACGCGAACGCTTCATTCCCTTGCAAGGAAGGGGCCAAAACGACGGAGAGCGTATCGAAGTAGCAATAGATGATTTTTCGCCCCGTAACGTTGCTGCCCTTCTACCTATAACGCGGAAAAATGATGGGAAAAGGTACAGGCCAGTCTGTTCTAGTGGCGCCGTTTGGTATCACTCTGTGACAGTTTGCGTCACCAAAAGGTCATAGGAGGGCTGATTGACTGCCCAATCGGTTGCAGTAGCCTTCTCCCTCATATCCAGAGCCCAGACTCTCTTGTGGGTCCGATAAATGAGCATTGCCAGGCAAATCAGGGCTCCGATATTGACGTATTTCAGGCCGCTGATCATGTAGCGGGTGCCAAATTGAACGAGCAGCGCATTGACAATGATCAGCGCCAAACGGAACTCCGTCGGCCCGAATTTTAGATGGCTGATTTTCAGCCGGTCGGTTGCTGCGAACGCCAGGAAGGTACTCATCTCGTAGCCGGCAAAGATCGCCAGCATGAACAGTAGTTGATAGAGGGATCGTTCGGGCAGGATTAAGGCGTAACCGATGATAACGGAACACAGAAAGAAATAATCGAGCAAATGGTCCATGTAATAACCCCACCGAACCAAACCGGTGTTGCGATACTTTCCGACTTTGCCGTCAAAGTGATCGGTTACGTAGTGGAAGAAGATCATGAGTGAGACCATCCACAGCCAGTGAATATTTCTGCCCGCGAGGTAACTGAAAAGTAAAATCCCACCTGTCCATACGAGTGTCAGCATCGTCAGATGATGAGTCTCAAGCCAGGCAGGTATTCTGGGAAGCACCAGCGGAGCAAGGCGCCTTTCCAGGGGTGACAGAAAAGAAGTGTTGATTTTGTGGGCTCCGGCAAATTGTTGATTTTCCATAGTGGCGTCGGGGAGCAGCCTTCCTGGAACTGAAGGGAGCAAACCTCACGCCACAGAGAAACAACGCTACAGCGGCGATTTCACGATGTGAGTGATACAGCTTTGTAGTGAATCTATTTCAGCTGAAGGATTTAGCAGACAGTTGAACCACGCAGGATCCGGAGCGTCGTCAGATGAACACAACGGTTTGAGAACTGGGAATCTCGAAGCGCCGGCGGCAACGCATGTTCTTACAAACCAGCATGTCGTCGATACGGACCATGTAATCCCGAGACTTTTGAAAACGTATTTTGTCCTGTTCGTTCGCTCCACGCGGCGGGCCAGACTTCTTCGTACGTTTCAGCCACCGTACGTCGTATTCACCGCGTTCGCGGCAGTGCGGACAGCTGTAATTTGCTTTTTTGACTTCCTGCTTTTCGTTGAAGAAATCTTGTTCGTTCATAACGGTCGATCACCTTCAGTGACTCGCGTCGCAGAGCTCTCGCAGGTAGCGAAAACTGTAGATACCAGTATCATGGTTGTCGCTCCACTGAAAACTCAGTGCATAGCGACCCACTACGCTGACATTTCTGATGGTTGTCGCGTCGGAAATGGTTTCGGGCCGCAACGTTCGCTGACCGGTCCATTCGTTAACGCATTGCGCGCACGGACAAGCACGACGCAACTCAGCAGCGTGATAGGTGCAGCGATGTTCATCAGCCCAGAGGATACTCAGGTTTGAGTCGTCAACCTGCTTGATCTCTCTTGGCTCTATTGCAGGCCCGCGTCTTTCCGGGGTCTCAACCATACGCGTTAGCTTAAATCGTCTATGCGTTCTCCTGAACGGCCGCCAGCACCGACGTTGCTTTTATGTCGAAGTGCGACGCGTCCCAAACAGCCTTGCCACGTCGCAACAGAATGACCTGCGGCGACTCATGTCTCAATCCCGTTCTTTGCTCGATCTGTCGTGAGATCTCCCGGTCTCTCTGTACTTCAACGAGATTCACTTCCTTATCTACTCGCTGCATCTCGCGGTAGGCCATCGCGCTTATCGGACAAGAAATGCTGTGTTTGAAAACAATGACTGGTTCTTTCTCCGACCGCTTCACCAATTCGTCCAGTAGTCCCTCGTCCTTGATTCTCGAAAACTCTTTCTCCATATCACTCCCATCAACTCTGTCCGAGCGATCTTAGCCCACGAATTTGCGAAGCACAAAAGCCAGTCGAACTTTACTATTGACGAATGTGTGCGAAAGTCATATTGTGCGCGCGCTAATTGAGAAGGCTTTGGCTGACCTCCAAGCCAGGCACTTGCTGCGACGCCTCACGAATCTGTCTTAAAAAGATTCTCCGCTTTCTCTTCGTCGGCATTTCCGCGATCGAAGACAAGTTTTCTCCTGTTGAGAAGTGCGTGGGTTTGCGATCACGGAGTGTCTCAACATGCCTCACTATAAAAGGAGAAGAAGCAATGTCTGATCAATCAAGGTCGTTCCTCATCCGACGTCTAACCTCTTCACGCTCGGCGATACTTTTGCTGTTGCTCATCTGGCCAGGGCTTGTGGCGCAAGCAGACGAAATATCAGTGTGGAACTTCAACGATTCCGATCTCATGGTCGATCACGGAACCGGAACACTGAGCACTACCTTCAATCCCGTAAATGTGCTTTTTGCTGCAGGTACAACCAACAACGCACGACTGGGCGATCCGGCGGGTCAAGCTCTTTCGTTGCAGAGTGGAACCGGAAATGGAAACAACGGACGGAACATAACATTCAATGTAAGCACGCTGGGCTTCTCGGGAATCATCGTCAGCCTGGCGACGCAAGGAACGGCAACCGGTTTCAATTTGAACCAGTTTCAGTACAGTCTCGACGGTTTGAACTTTATCGATTTCGGATCCGCGTACACTCCGCTCGTCGCATTTGGTGCGACACCAATTATTTTCAATCTAAGCAGCATCGCCGGACTTAACAACAATCCGAACGCTGCCTTCAGAATTGTGTTCAATGGAGCGACATCGGCTACCGGAAATAACCGCATCGATAATCTGGTGGTGGCGGGAGATCCAGCTGAAGCAACGGTCCCCGAGCCAACAGCACTACTGCTACTTGGCTCGGGGTTGACGACGCTGGTTTCTATCTTGCGACGTAAATCCGTGAAGAACCCGGAAGAACAGGATTCCGTACTCTGGCGCAGTTCAAACTATTGCCAGTCACCAACCAATATAAACGGAGCCCAATAAAACGGCGCGCTGAACTTCTTCCCGGAGATCATCGCGAGTTGCGCATCGCGCAGCGCCGTAGAGGGAGCAACGTTTTCAGCCGCGAGGTACCGTTTGTAAAAGTCTGTCATCAGGTCCGCCGTCGACTTGTCTGCCACCGACCAAAGGCTGACACCGACGGTGGGCGCCCCCGCGTACATGAAGGCGCGGGTCAGACCCATTACGCCTTCACCGCGCTTTTCTTTGCCGAGTCCCGTCTCGCAAGCAGAAAGCATTACGAGAGGAGAACTGAGCCTGAGATTGAAAACCTCATCCGTCCGGAGGAATCCATCAGCGTTGCGATTACCTACGAGTGATAAGACCACACCGGTAAACTGCGGTCGCTCGGCATCGAGCAGGCCATGCGTCGCGATGTGCACTACGCGGTATTTCGTGACATCGCGCATTCCCAGATTGTCTTCACTCGCATCGAGGTCCAGCCAAACGTCAACGGGCGTTCCTGCGGTCTTGGCAAGTTTCGAGATTTGATCAGCTTCGACTCGAGTACCTGCCAATCGAGCTAATGGCAGACCCTGCATCTTTGCCGACTGTGCAGTTCCGACGGCACCTTGTCCCGTCACATCCGCCAGCGCACTCTCAATTCCCAACCCGCGTGTTTCGGCTCCTTCAGAACTTGGCGCAGCGACCTTCGCCGCTCGTGGATCAACGGAATTGAATACTGGGTCGGCAACGATCAGCATGTTGCGTCCAGCTGGCTTTGTTCGTTGCTGTCGGATGGCCGCTACGACTGATGCGGAAGGAGCGTAAGCAATCTCATTCGATTTCACGAGATAAGTCAGTGATGCAAAGTCGCTGCCTTCTGCAGTCTTGACCAACACCTCAAACGGCACGTAATTGAGTGCGCCATCCGGTACAAGCAGTAAACGCTTTTCGGCGATCAAAGATGCTGCCGGGGCAACTGCAGCCTGATACAGGGCGTTGGAAGCAGCTACGAAACCTGCTGTTTCCTGGGGTGCCGCTTGCCCGATTCCAAGGCCTCGCTCAGGCTGTGACACGACATCAATCCCAACTATTCGCCGCTGAAGCTTGGCTGGTACCAACTGCGCTCGAAGATCGACCGCCAGCTTTTCGAGTGTTGCGCGTGGAGGCAGTTTGTAGAGACTGACGGAGCTCTTGCCAACCACCCACATGTAAGAAGCATCGTTGCCGAGGCTGTATTCGAGTAGCGTGGTCTTATCGTCAAGTACTTTCTGTTGTACGTCTGCAATGGTAAGAGGCTGATTGGAAGCCAACGAAGCATAGCGAGGGCTGGCCGTTCTAATCTGGTTCTCGATTGCCTCGTATTCCGTCTGCAGCTTTTCTAATTCCGCATCGAGCTCAGAAGGCTTCTTCTTCTGCTCCTCTGTAGAGACGTTAACTCCCGTAAGAATGTCTGCGATTTCCTGCTGACGATCTAGGTTGTCCTGTTTCTGTTTCAGCAGATCGGCCGGAACGCCTTCGGTAATCGACCCTCCAATTTCAGCCAGAAGATCCAGAAGCGATCTCGCTCGCGATTCTTCGCTGATTCGAAATGCTTCGGAAGCGTACTCCAACGCCTTTCCGTCCAATGGCGCGCCGGCTGACGTAGCTGTCGTAAGCGCTAATTCCGCAAGCGCACTCGAGGCCTCATCGAAGACATCCTTCGTACTGGCGAGGAACGTCGTCCGAGCCTCATCAGCTCGCAAACTGCCTTCCCGAAGCGTCTCGATAGTCTTGATCGCATCTCGATAATTGCCGATGGCGGCCTCTCTCATCGAATTAGCTTTTTTAGGATCCTTTTCCTGCGCAGCCTGTAACCACGCTGTGCGACCCAGTCCACGCTGTGCCGGCCAGGTCAAATCCAGCCTCTTGTCATCCTGGGCGCCTTTTACCGCCTGCTGGTACGAATCCTTGGCATCCTTGAGTTTGCCCTGTCTAAGCGCGACGTCTCCAAGGCTCGTGCGCGCGGCTGCACGGTAGCGCCTCGTTTGACCGAGGTTAGCTATGCCTGCGATCGTGACGCCGGATGCTTCACGAGCAGCTTCAAAATACTTCTTCGCACCGTCAAGATCGTTGTTGGCATATGAGATCCTGCCCATACCGATCTGATAGCTGGCATACACTATCGAAGTACGGTATTCATCGAGTTCTTTTTTAGCTTCGAGTGCGACCGTTAACGCGCTGGTCCCGCTTCCCACGGCCGGCTTACCTGTTGAAAGACCGCCGACAATCGCACCCATGCCGCCGAACCTTCGAGTAGCTTTCGTTGCGGCACCTTCAGGCTTTTTGACGTCCATCTGCCCATACGCTGCTAATGCTTCAGGAAGGCGTTTGAGACGGAAGTTTGTCTCGCCAATCTTCGCAAGCATCAGGTTCGCGTTGAACTTGTCATCAGCGATGTTGGCGTTCGCTAACCGGCTATCCACCATGCTCGCCGCGGCTGTCGCTTCCTGATTTTTCTTATCGGCTCCGACAAACCCATCAAAAGCTTTTTTATAGTGGTCCAACGCAACTTGAAATTGACCTTGACGCAGATAAAGATCACCGATTTCGTTGTGCGTCTTTGCAATTCCTCTGTTGTCTTTGTTCGTAGTGTAGAGACTGAGCGCAGTCTGAAGCTGCACGAGCGCCTGGTCAGCACGTCCACGGCGCAGCAGTTTCTTACCCTGCTCAAACGCCGTGTGCGCCTGATCGGTTTGTTGAGGAGCGACAGGTCCTGGTGAGTTTGCCTTCAGCTGGGTTAGTGGAATTCCGGCAAGCAAACTCGTAATTACGATCATTGGAAGGAGCTTTGTTGACTTCAATTTCATGGGTGTCTCCTGGATTAAGACTGAGTTGCTTCAGTTTCTGGGGCGGGACATGGCCTGGGATCAACCAGTCCCTGGAAGCATTGACGACTCGCATGCAAGCGTCACTTATGAATTAGATCGAGTGATGTGACCAGATTATTCCTACCGATTGAGACGGCCATCATGATGACCGAAGGTTCCGGATCCTCCTGACTGAGACCAAGACCGCGCGTGGTTGCGGTTTGTTCAGAGGATGTCTGAGCTTTTCCATACTTCTTCGTTTTATCAACCTTGAGAGGCTCTGAAAGTTCCTTCTGTACGTGAGCCCAAACCTGCGCGCTGGGTTTCCATGGGCAGGAACCGTTGTTTTCGCGACAATATTTGATTAAGTCGTCTTCGATCGGAACTCCGGGAATTGGTTCGCGAGTCAGGACAAAAAACAGCCGTTCTGTACCAGCATTTTGATCGAATTGAAACCATCGCAATCGTTCTTGGGAAGCAGTGCTCGACGGGATCTCGAACGGCACGTGCGCTTGAAGGTAGTTCCCAACCTCGTCAATTTC